>JBMSNZ010000028.1:0-19905 GCA_049421965.1 Erythrobacter sp. | reverse complement strand
CTGTGCAATTGGATGATTGCCCGGCCTGACGCCGCTCTCTAGGCGAAGGCCGCATGTCCGTTTTGACTCAGCCGACCACACCCGAAATCGTTACCCGCCGCCTCGTGGCATCGGACGGTGTGGCGCTCGCCTGCGATGTCGGCGGACCGGACGGCGCTCCGTTGGTGTTGCTGATGCACGGTGGCGGGCAGACCCGCCACAGTTGGGCAGGGGCGATGCGCGCGCTGATCGGCGCAGGCTATCGTGTGGTCAATCTCGATTCGCGTGGCCATGGCGAGAGCGACTGGTCGGCCAGCCGCGCCTATTCGATCGATGACCGGATTAAGGACATCCATGCCGCGGTCGATGGCTGCGGCGTGCCTTTCGCCATGGTCGGGGCCTCGATGGGCGGGCTGACCTCGATCCATGCAGTGGGCGAGGGCCTGCGTCCCGCCGCGCTGGTGCTGGTCGACATTGTGCCGGACATGGAGCCCAAGGGGGTCGACCGGATCGTCGGCTTCATGAACGCGCATCTGGGCGGATTTGCCTCGCTGGACGAAGCCGCAGATGCGGTGGCGTCCTATTACCCCGAACGGCCGCGCCCAAAGGATCCGAGCGGCCTGATGAAGAACCTGCGTCTGCGTGATGATGGACGGCTATACTGGCATTGGGACCCGGTGATGTTTCAGGTTGAGGATCCCAGCCGCTTCCGCGATCCGCTCGAACGATCGACCGCCCGGCTGGGGCAGACGCCCGATGTGCCGGTGCTGGTGGTACGTGGCCAGCTGAGCGATATCGTATCGGATGCGAGCATCGCGGCGTTCCAGGCCAAGGTGCCGCATGCCGAGGCGATCGATGTAAGCGGCGCAGGGCACATGGTGGCAGGTGACAAGAACGATGCCTTCAATGCCGCAGTAACGGGCTTCCTGGGGCGGCACCTGCCGCTTGGAGGTTAGGCGAAGGCGGTTTCTGCCAGCGCCACCGCGCCAAGGATCAACCCGTTGTGCAGCGCATGCAGCAACACGCAGCTCCACAGCCCGTAGTTGACGCGCATGTAGGCGAGGATCGTGCCCAGCAGGAATTGCGGCAGCACCAGCGGCAGCAGGATGCCGAGGCTGCCTTCCTGATAATTGAGCAGGTGGATCGAGGCGAAGGCGGCCGTGCTGAGCCAGAACAGCAACGGGAAGATGGCGCGGAACCACGCCATCGCCGGACGCTTCCTCAGCAGAAAAATCACCGCGATCGACAGAAGCGCGATTGTGGCCCCCGCCGCCAGGTAAAGGTTCTCATCCCGGTTCGCCAGAGCTATCGCAACCACCAGCCCGCCTGCGGCCATCACCACCAAGGCGAGGACATGACCGGGGCGGCCCGACAACCAGCCCCGGAACAGGATCTCTTCGGCCAACGGGGCGATCAGCACCACCGTCAGCGCCAGCTGGAAATCGATCTCGAGCCCCGCCAGCGCCGTCTCTGGCAGGTCAACCCCCACCGCCACGGCAAGTCCTGCCAGCGAAATCAGGACCATCATGAAAGCCAGGTCGAGGCCCAGCATGCGCTGTAGTGCCATCAGGCCGGGCACGCCGGGCGCGGCCGCGCGCTCGGGCAGGGCCGGGCGCTTTACGAAAGCGAGATAGTTCTTCCACTCCGCACGCGCATTGCTCGGCGCGGGAAGGCTTGTGGTTTCACGCGTCATGCGGCTAATGCGACCCCCGATTCCCACCATCCAGATTTCCGAAACGAAAACCCATGGCAGGCCATTCCAAATTCAAGAATATCATGCATCGCAAGGGCGCGCAGGACAAGAAGCGCTCGGCCATGTTCTCCAAACTGTCCCGCGAAATCACCGTGGCGGCCAAGATGGGCATGCCCGATCCGGACATGAACCCGCGCCTGCGCCTGGCGGTCAATGCCGCCAAGGCCCAGTCGATGCCCAAAGACAACATCCAGCGCGCAATCGACAAGGCCAGCCTCGCGGGTGGCGAGGATTACGAGGAAGTGCGCTACGAAGGCTATGGCCCAGGCGGGGTGGCACTGATCGTCGAAGCGCTCACCGACAACCGCAACCGCACAGCCACCAATGTCCGCACCGCTTTCAGCAAGAACGGCGGCAACCTGGGCAGCGAAGGCTCGGTCCAGCACGGTTTCGAACGCAAGGGGCTGATCGAATATCCGGCCGGCGCGGGCGACGAGGAAAAGGTACTCGAAGCCGCGATCGAAGCGGGTGCCGACGATGTCGAAAGCTCGGATGACGGGCACACGATCTGGACCGCGGCCGATGATCTGCATGCCGTGGCAAGCGCGCTCGAAGCGACGCTGGGTGCCGCCGACAACGTCAAGCTGGCGTGGAAGCCCAATATCACCGTGGCGATGGACGAAGCGGGTGCGGCGACGCTGCTCAAGCTGGTTGATGCGCTCGATGACGATGACGACGTGCAGACCGTGTGGGGCAATTACGAGATCAGCGACGAGATCATGGAGAAGATCGGCTGATCTCGCCCCGATGATCATCCTTGGCCTCGATCCCTCGCTCAGCTGCACCGGCTGGGGGCTCATCCGGGCCGAGGGTTCGCGCATTGCCCATGTTGCGCATGGCGAAGTGAAAACCGATCCGCGCGTTCCGAGCGCGCAGCGGCTGCATCATCTGCACGATGCGATCCGCGCGGTGATCGCCGCCCATGGTCCCGATCGTGCAGCGGCAGAGGAGATATTCCTCAACAAGAACCCGCAATCGACGCTGAAGCTGGCGCAGGCGCGCGGCGCGGTGCTGGCGGCCTGTGCCGCTGGTGGGATCAGCGTCAACGAGCATGCCGCGCGGCTCGTCAAGAAATCGGTGGTTGGTACCGGTGGCGCAGAAAAGGCGCAGGTGCAGGCGATGCTCCAGGTGTTGCTGCCGGGTGTCGCAATCACCGGCGCCGACGCAGCCGATGCGCTCGCGGTGGCGATTGCCGATGCGCATCTGACACCCGGACATCAGGAGCGAGCATGACCATCCACCTCTATGGCATCCCCAATTGCGACACAGTCAAGAAGGCGCGCACCTGGCTCGATGCGCATGGGCTCGATCACGTGTTCCACGATTACAAGAAGGAAGGGGCAGACGCGGCGAAGCTCGAGCGCTGGATCGCTGTGGCGGGCCTGGAGAGTGTGCTCAACCGTCGCGGCATCACCTATCGCAAGCTGGGCGACGCGGACCGAGCGGAAATCGAAGCTGGCGGCGCAGTGGCGGTGATGGTGCGGCAGCCTTCGCTGATCAAGCGGCCGGTGGTCGAGCATCCCGGCGGATTGCTGGTGGGTTTCAGCGAAAGCGAGTGGGCAGGCGCGCTCTAGCGCCCGCAGGTCTCAGATCGCGTTCTCGCCCCAATCGCTGTCATCCATCATCGCACGGCCTGACATTTGTCCGGCCTGCTTGTTGGCAGCGCTCCAGTATTTGTCCTTCATTGCCGCAACATCGTAACCTGCGGCCCACATGCCGATGATCACGATCAGGGTCGCAAGGAGCAATTTCTTGAACATGACAACCAAGACTAGAACGCACACAGCTAACGGAAAGTTAAGGGCTGGCCTGACCTTGCTGGTAACCCTGTTCGCGCTGGGCGCGGCTTTCCCGGTTGGAGCAATCGCACGCGAGGGCGAACTGGTGGTGATCGCGCATCGCGGCGCCAGCGCTGACCGGCCCGAGCATACGTTGGCAGCTTACGAACTGGCGATCGACCAGGGCGCCGACTACATCGAGCCGGACTTGGTCGTCACCAAGGACCTGGTGCTGGTCGCACGGCACGAGAACGAGCTATCGGATACAACCGATGTCGCCAGCCGCGAGGAGTTCGAGGATCGCCGCCGCGACAAGATCATCGACGGGCAGCGGCTCGCCGGCTGGTTTGCGGAGGATTTTACACTCGCCGAGCTGCGCACTCTGCGCGCAAAGGAACGCCTGCCCGCGATTCGCCCGGCCAATGCCCGCTTCGATGGGCTTTACCAGGTACCTACGCTGGAAGAGATCGTGCGACTTGTGCGCGCCAAGGAAGCGCAGACGGGCCGCCGGATCGGACTTTATCCTGAACTCAAGCATCCGCATTTCCTGCTGCAAGAGGCAGGGATCGACATGGTGGATTTGCTGCTGGGCGAATTGCAGCGGCTAGGAATTGTGGCGAGCGATCCTGTCTTCATCCAGAGCTTCGAGGTGGGCGCCTTGCAGCGGCTCAACCAGCGCAGCGATTTCCGGCTGGTGCAGCTGGTCAAGCCAGATGGCGGCCCGGCTGATGAGCCGGCAATGCGCTATATCGACATGATCGCGCCCATCGGGCTGGCCGAAATCGCGAAGTATTCCGATGGTGTGGGCGCGCATATCGGCCTGGTGCTGGACTCAGCCGGCTCCGCCACTGCACTGGTCGCTGATTCGAAGAGGGCCGGGCTGGAAGTGCATGCCTGGACCTTGCGGCCGGAGAACGCGTTCCTGCCGGCGGCCCTGAGGGGAAGCGGCGGCGAGGCGGGGCGTGGCAACGCCGCCGCGCTGAAAGATATGCTGCTGCGCGCGGGCGTCAGCGGCATCTTCACCGATGCACCGGCGCTATTCGCTCCGGTCAGCCGCGCGTCGCCGTGAAGATGTAGTTCAGCGACAGGTCGCTGTCGGTAAGGCCAAGCCCCTTGCCCGGGCGCCAGGCAATCCCGCGCGGATCGCTCATGGCGAGCCCGGCTTCGGCCAGCAGCTCGGCGAGCTCATCGGGCGTAACGAAGTCTTCCCAGCGGTGCGTGCCGCGCGGCACATAGCCTACCCGCTCGGCTGCTTCGACCAGGAGCAGGCGGCTCGCCAGAGTGCGGTTGGGTGTCGACATCACCAGCAGTCCGCCCGGCGCCAGGCTCTCGGCCAGCGCGGCGACGAAAGCGCGCTTGTCGGCCACGTGCTCGATCACTTCGAACGAGGTGACGAGATCGAACGGGCCCAGATCCAGTTCGGCCAGCTCGCCTGCCTGGTAGCGGATATCGAGCCTGGCACCTTCGGCATGGGCGCTGGCTACACCAACATTTTCGGCCGAGGCATCGACCCCGGTCACCGCTGCACCCCACCGCGCCAGCGGTTCGCACACCAGCCCGGCGCCGCAGCCGACATCGAGCGCACTCTTGCCGGATAGCGGGCGCGCGGCGCGAGTATCGCCGCTCCAGTGCCGGTCCACCGCTTCGCGCAGGAACGCCAGCCGCACCGGATTGACCTGGTGCAGCGAAGCCATCGGCCCCTTGGCATTCCACCATTCGCGCGCCAGCGCCGAGAAGTGCGCCGCTTCCTCTGGGCGGATAGTTACATTTGTGACATTTGCCTTTGCCATGCGGCATCCCTAACAGCGCGCGGGGATTCGGACCAGCTTGGAGCAAGACGGCCTTGGCACGTATCGTGATGAAATTCGGCGGCACCTCGATGGCGGGGTCCGAGCGCATTCGTCGCGTGGCGAATATCGTGCGCAAGCAGCAGGCCGCCGGGCACGAAGTGGCGGTTGTGGTTTCGGCCATGGCCGGCGAGACCGACCGGTTGGTGAATTTCTGCCGCGAAGCCAATGCGCTCTACGATCCGGCCGAATATGACGTGGTGGTCTCGAGCGGTGAGCAGGTAACGAGCGGGCTGCTCGCGCTCACGCTGCAATCGCTCGGCTGCAAGGCGCGCAGCTGGCTGGGCTGGCAGCTGCCGGTCCGCACGATCGAGGCGCATGCCAAGGCGCGGATCGACTCGATCGACTCCGATGCGCTGGTGGCCTCGATGAAGGCTGGCGAGATCGCCGTGATCCCGGGCTTCCAGGGGCTGGGCGCTGATGGCCGCGTGACCACGCTGGGCCGCGGCGGTTCGGACACTTCGGCTGTGGCAGTGGCCGCTGCGATCGACGCAGACCGCTGCGATATCTACACCGATGTCGATGGGGTCTACACCACCGACCCGCGCATCGTGGCCAAGGCCCGCAAGCTCAAGGCTGTGACCTATGAGGAAATGCTCGAGCTTGCCTCGGTCGGGGCCAAGGTGCTGCAGACCCGCTCTGTCGGCCTGGCGATGAAGGAAGGCGTGCGCGTGCAGGTGCTGTCGAGCTTCCTGGGCGACGATGCCGTGCCTGCCGACCAGTTGCCCGGCACAATGATCGTGTCGGATGAGGAAATGGACAGATTAGTGGAGGAAGGCGACATGGAACGCCAGCTCGTGACCGGGATCGCGCATGACAAAAACGAAGCCAAGGTGATCCTCACCCGCGTGCCCGACCGGCCCGGCGCGGTGGCGAACATCTTCGAGCCGCTGGCCAAGGCGGCGATCAACGTCGACATGATCATCCAGAACGTCGGGCGCGACAAAGGCGAGACCGACGTAACCTTTACCGTCCCTCAGGCTGACCTGGCGCGGGCACAGGCGCTGCTTGAGGACAAGCGCGACGTGATCGGCTACAACCGCATCATTACTGACAGCAAGATCGCCAAGATTAGCGTGGTGGGCGTGGGGATGAAGAGCCATGCGGGCGTCGCCAGCACCATGTTCCGCGCGTTGAGCGACCGCGGCATCAATATCCAGGCGATCTCGACCTCTGAAATCAAGGTTTCGGTGATGATCGATGAGGACGAGACCGAACTGGCCGTGCGCGTGCTGCACACCGCCTATGGGCTCGATGCGAAAGACGAAGCTGCCTGAACCGGACGGGCTTTTCGCGCCACCGCGCGGGCAGCCCGCTTCATCTTGTGTGCTAACCAAAACTTAACCCGCCCCTCGCACCTTCGACCGGTAGCGAGGAGCATAAACCATTCCGATCAAGGGACATCTCGACCAGGCGGCCGCCACCCCCGATGCGCGACGCCATGTGCGCCGCATGCTCTATCTTGAGACCAGCGGCGGGCTGGCAACCGGTGAGCAAGCCAATGTCTCGGTCCACAATATCTCGCAAAGCGGGATGCTGATCGAGACCGCGCTGCCGCTCGAAAGCGGGGCGGCGCTGGCAGTCGAGTTGCCGCAACACGGCACGGCGGAAGCCGAAGTGGTATGGAGCAGTGGCCGGCTGTTCGGCTGTCGCTTCGTCGAGCCGATCGGGGCCGCAGCGCTTAGCGCGGTGCAACTCAAATCCGATGCGCCGTTGCCGCCCAATCTCGGTACGGCGACAGACCCGGCACTGGCGCGTGGGCTGGCGCTGGGCCGCAGGCTCGAACAGGCGCGTAAGGCGCGCGGCCTGACCCTGGCGCAGGTGGCGGACAGCCGGGGGGTTACCAAGCCCACGGTGTGGGCCTGGGAAAAGGGCAAGGCGCGGCCGGTTGACGAGCGCTTTCCGGCGATTGCCGGGGTGCTGGGGTTGGCGCCTGACGAACTACTTGAACTGCAGCGGCCCGCCGGAATCAGCGAACTGCTTGATTCAAGCCGCGAGCAGATCGCCGAGGCACTCGGCATCGAACCACGCCAGATCCGGATACTGATCGAACTGTAGCTCGGGGCGCGACCCTAGGTAGTGCTACCAATAGAAATACTCGATACCGCCAATAATATGGTAAACGGTAAGTGAGTTTGATTCGTTTTTTAGTCGAGTTAGCTGACTTTTCTAACAGTAGTTATGATCGTGTAAAGAGTAAATAGCAAAATTTATTGCGATCTGACGAATATGGTTAGTTTGTGTCGGCTAACCGGCTGGCAATGAATCAGGTGGTAGCCAATTAGCCGGGGGCAAGCGGCCATGATGAATGCGTTCTCCGCGAGGTACGGAGAGATCCTGCACGAGATGCTGGCCGACACGGCTGACAGCATCGTGATCAAGACGGACGCCGAGGGCTTCATTGAGGAAGCATCGCGCGGGATCGAAACGCTTGGCCTGCGCCTCTCGGAAATGCTGTTCAAGCCGCATATCGCCGACCTCGCTGACTCCAGCCACGCCGCGGCGGTGCGCGCCTACCATGCCGAAGCGCTGAACGGTCACCCGCCGGTGAAGCGGCTCGAATTCCCGATCATGACGGGTCCGGCCGAGCTGGCCTGGTATGCGTTGAGCCTGCGCCCGGCGCCTGATGAGCGTGGCGCTGCTTCGGGCGCGCTGGGGCTACTCAGATCGGTCGAAGGCCGCCGCATGCTGGAAGATGAGCTCGCCTCGGCAGCCATGACCGATGCGGTCACCGGCCTTGCCAATGGCCGGGCTTTCCAGGCGATGCTGGCGCATCTGCTGGCACACGGCGCGCAAGGTGCAGTGGCGGTGTTCGAGATTGATCGGTTTGCCGCGCTCAAGCTGCGTTTCGGCCACGCCATCGCGCAGGAAATGCTGTGGGCCTTCGGCCGCTTTCTCGCCAATATCCTGCCGCCTGATTTCATCCTGGCGCGTCTTGATGGCGACCGCTTCGCTGTGCTGATGCCGCAATGCGACGGAGCAGCGGCGATGGAAATCACCCGCGACATCCTGTCTACCTTCGCCAGCCTCTCGAGCGATGCCCAGCGCGCCGAAACCCGGCTAAGTGCCTCGGCCGGGATCGCCACCGTGGGCGGCTCGCTCGATACGGTGATGATCCATGCCGAGCGCGCGCTGGTGGTGGCGCGGGCCCTGGGCGGCAAGCGTGCCGAGTTCCGCGACCACGCACCGGCGTGGCAGTGCGCCCGCACCGCCTCCTGACTACCCTTCCGGCTCTGGCCGCGTGCGCTTGGAAGCGGAGGAGACTCCCGCTAAGCGAATGTGATGGCGTTCATTTCAAAGATCATGCTGCTGGGCTCGGGCGAGCTGGGCCGCGAATTCACCATCTCGGCCAAGCGGCTGGGAGCTTATGTGATTGCCTGCGATGCCTATGCCGAGGCACCGGCGATGCAGGTAGCCGATGCCTGCGAGGTCTTCCCGATGCTCGATGGAGCGGCATTGCGTGCGGCGGTGGAGAAGCACAGGCCCGATCTGATCGTGCCCGAGATCGAAGCGATCAGGACCGAGGTGCTGGGCGAACTCGAGGCCGAAGGCTTTAACATCGTCCCGTCCGCGCGAGCCACACAGCTGACCATGAACCGTGACCGGATCCGTGACCTTGCCGCCGGGGAACTGGGGCTCACCACGGCGCGCTATCGCTATGCCGAGAACCTCGCCGAGGTCGAGGCCGCCGCCGAGTTCACCGGGTTTCCCTGCGTGATCAAGCCGGTGATGTCTTCATCGGGCAAGGGCCAGAGCAAGGTGGACGGGCCGGACGGACTTGAGCGGGCCTGGGATTACGCGGTGGCGAACATGCGCGGTGACCGCAGCCGCGTGATCGTGGAGCAGTTTGTCGCCTTCGATTACGAGATCACCCTGCTGACCGTCCGCCACGCCGGCGGCATCACATTCTGCCCGCCGATCGGCCACCGCCAGGAACGCGGCGATTACCAGGAAAGCTGGCAGCCCACTCCGATGAGCGCGGCCGCCATCGCCAGCGCGCAGGAAATGGCGCGCAAGGTTGTGCTCGCGCTCGAAGGCGGCGGGCGCGGCTGGGGCCTGTTCGGCGTGGAGTTCTTCGTTACCAGAAACGCGGAAGGCGCCGATAAGGTGATCTTCTCCGAGCTTTCGCCGCGGCCGCATGACACCGGCATGGTGACACTGATCTCGCAGCAACTGACCGAGTTCGATCTCCATGCCCGCGCGATCCTGGGCCTGCCGGTGCCGGACACGGTCGCCGCGCGCGCTGCTGCTTCTGCGGTGGTGCTGGCGGATCGCGACAGCGCTGACTTTACGTTCGAAGGCCTGGCCGATGCGCTGGTGACGCCGGGCGGCACGGTTGACCTGCGATTGTTCGGCAAGCCCACCACGCGGCCTTACCGGCGCATGGCGGTTGCGCTGGCGGCAGCGGGTGACACCGACACCGCGCGCCGGATCGCGGCGGAAGCGGCGGGCAAGCTGCGCATTGCCTATCGTGACTGACCGCCCTAAGCGCGGCGAGCAGAACTAGGGGGGCAGATGAGCGACTATCCCAAGACCAGATCATTGATGCAGCGCGGGACCGAGTTTCTCGGCTGCGACACCGCAATCCTGTGCGGGGCGATGAGCTGGGTTTCCGAGCGCAATCTGGTGTCGGCGATCAGCAACGTCGGTGGTTTCGGCGTGATTGCCTGCGGGGCGATGACCCCGGCCTTGCTCGACGCCGAGATCGCGGCGACCAGGGCCCTCACCACCAAGCCCTTTGGCGTGAACCTTATCACCATGCACCCGCAGCTGTTCGAGCTGATCGAGGTGTGCCGCAAGCATGGCGTCAGCCATGTCGTGCTGGCAGGCGGCATCCCGCCCAAGGGCAGTGTCGAGGCGATCAAGGGCGAAGGCGGCCACGATGCCAAGGTGATCTGTTTTGCCCCAACGCTGGCGCTGGCGAAGAAGCTGTTGCGCTCCGGAGCAGACGCTCTGGTGATCGAAGGCATGGAGGCCGGCGGCCACATCGGCCCGGTCGCCACCAGCGTGCTGGCGCAGGAAATGCTGCCCGAACTGGCCGATGAACACCTGATTTTCGTCGCCGGCGGGATCGGCCGGGGCGAAGCCATTGCCGGCTATCTCGAAATGGGTGCGGCGGGCGTGCAGCTGGGTACGCGCTTTGCCTGCGCCACCGAAAGCATCGCCCATCCCGATTTCAAGAAAGCTTTCTTCCGCGCCTCGGCGCGCGATGCTGTTGCCAGTGTGCAGGTCGATCCGCGCCTTCCCGTGATCCCGGTCCGTGCGCTCAAGAACAAGGGCACCGAGGAATTCACTGCCAAGCAAATCGAAGTGGCGGGCATGCTCGATCGCGGCGAAGTGGGCATGGAAGAGGCGCAATTGCAGATCGAGCATTTCTGGGCGGGTGCGCTGCGTCGCGCGGTGATCGATGGCGATGTCGAAGGCGGCAGCCTGATGGCGGGCCAGTCGGTCGGCATGGTCAAGGCGGAAGAGCCGGTGGCACAGATCATTGCCAGCCTGATGGCCGAATGCGAGCACGCCCTGGCACGGCGCTGACATGGCCGAACCGCTTGTCCTCACGCTGAGCTGCGCCGACCGCCCTGGCATCACGGCCCGGGTCACCTCGCTGCTGTTCGAGCGCGGCGGCAATGTGCTCGAGGCGCAGCAGTTCAACGACCGCGAAAGCGACCGCTTCTTCATGCGGGTCGAATTCGATCCCGGGGCCGGATCGCACGACAGCTTTGCCGATGCCTTCGCACCGCTCGCTACCGAACATGCGATGCAATGGAAGCTGGCGCCGCGCGACCGGGCGCGGCGGGTGCTGATCATGGTCAGCAAGTTCGACCATTGCCTGGCCGATTTGCTGTATCGCTGGCGCATCGGCGAATTGCCGATGGAGCCGGTGGCGATCGTGTCCAACCATCCGCGCGACAGCATCCGGCATACCGATGTTGACGGCGTGCCGTTCCACCATTTGCCTTTTACCGCCGAAACCAAGGCACAGCAGGAAGCGCAGGTGCGCGAGATCGCCGACCGTGCCGGGGCCGAACTGGTGGTGCTGGCGCGTTACATGCAGATTCTCTCGAACGAGCAGGCGGCGCATTTCGCCGGGCGCTGCATCAATATCCACCACAGCTTTTTACCCGGTTTCAAGGGCGCCAAGCCCTATCACCAGGCGCATGCGCGTGGAGTGAAGATGATCGGGGCGACCGCGCATTACGTGACTCAGGATCTGGACGAAGGGCCGATCATCCATCAGGATGTCGAGCCGATCACCCATGCCGACAGCCCTGAGGAGCTGGTGCGCAAAGGGCGCGACATCGAGCGCCGCGTGCTGGCCGAAGCGGTGCGGCTGCATCTCGAGGAGCGCGTGCTGGTGAACGGCACCCGCACCGTAGTATTCCGCGGCTGACCAGGAAGAACAGGCATGATCGTCGAACGGCTGGACCATGTGAACATCATCACCGACCGGCTGACCGAGACAGCCCGTTTCTACGCCGAACTGCTTGACCTGGAGGAGCGCGACGCGCCGCCGCCGCTGAAGCCGGAACAGGTGCGCTGGATGTATGACAGCGCCGGGATCGCCATCCTCCACCTCAACTCGACTGACTGCCCTCGTGCCTTCGACCGCAAAGTGACGCCGGGCAGCGAGACCGGTGCGATCCACCACGTCGCGCTACGCTGCGGCAATTTCGACGAGGTGAAGGCCCGGCTCGACGCGCGCGGCGCGGATTACCGCTTGAACGATCTGTCCGCGATCGGCCTCAGGCAGATCTTCACTGCCGATCCCAATAATGTCCTGCTGGAACTGAACTTCTTCGCGAGCTAGCGCTCACCCGCCAGCAGTTCACGCCACGGCGCGCTGGCCGGATTATCGCTGGTGAAGGGATCCCATACGTCGAGCAGCCGCGCGCGGGCTTCGGGCTCGGGCACACCGGCCTCGCGGTCGAGCAGGTACATGAAGGCGGTGACCCGCCAGTTCATGATGCAATGGACATGGACCGGGCCATCTTCGCGAGCGAGCACGTCGCGCAGCGCGCTGACATGTTCGCGGCTCGGCGCGTCGAACGGTACCGGGATGTGGGTATAGCCGATCCCGTGTTCAGCGAGCCGCGCGGCTTCATCTGCCAGCGCCTCGGGATGATTGTCGAGCGCAAGATTGACGACATGCGACACGCCCACGGCTGCCAGCCGCGCCGGATCCTGCGGTTCCAGCCGACCTGAAGTCGTGATGCCGTCAGGCCGGCGGCGCCAGTTGCGGATATCTGCGGGATCGCCGGCTGGCATGTCATCCATCAGCTGTTCTCCAGCGCCTTGTCCTCGTTGGCGCGCTTGATCAGGTACTGCCGGATCGCTTCGGCATCGTTACCGGTCACGACCTGTTTGAACGAGACCATCCCGTTGTGCTTCAGCGCGCCGTCGATCACGATCGCGCGGATTGCCTCGGTCCGGCCGATCGTGGGGGAATGGCGCAGGTCGGGATTGAGTTGCCCAGCGACCGCCGCATCGCCGTGGCATGCGGTGCAGTATTGACCGTAAAGCGCCTTGCCTCGCGCCACCTGCACCTCGGTGCCGGTGAAGGCCGGCGGATCGAGCACGAGGTCGCGCAGTGGCGGGGGCGGGGGCAGCTTGCCGTCAGCACCCAGCTTGAACACCAGCAGGCGGCTGATGTTGGGCGTGGGGCCTGACTTCCCGGCCAATATGCCGGTGTTGAGATCCCACAATCCGCCCCAGCCGACCAGGATCGCGACATATTGCTCGCCGTCGATGGCATAGGTCATCGGTGCGGCGATGATCCCGGTCTGCGCCGCGAACGACCACAATTGCCGGCCGGTGTCGGCGGCATAGGCGCGGAATTCGCCGCCCGCCGTGCCCTGGAACACCAGATTGCCTGCGGTTGACAGCGTGCCGCCATTGGACGGGCCGGGGTGGTTGACGCGCCAGCGCTCTTTGCGAGCGACCGGGTCCCATGCGAGCAGCATGCCGGTTGTAGCGTCCATCGCCTGCTGCCGCACGGTCTTGTCGGCGGGCAGCGCCACTGTACCCCCGTCGATCCCCAGCTGCATTCCCATCTCGCTGCCCTTGAATTCCTTGTCGGCGAGATAGGCCATGATGGTGTTGTTGGCGGGAATATACATCAGCCCGGTCTTCGGGCTGAAACTCATCGGGTGCCACGTATGCGCGCCATAGATGCCGGGCGTGCCGATGAAGACCTGACCGGTCTTCTCATAGCGCGCCTCGGGCCGGATGTTCGGACGCCCGGTTTCCGGATCGAGCCCGTCGGCCCAGTTGATCGGCACAATGGCATCGCCTGTCAGGAACTTGCCGGTTTTTGCGTCGATCACATAGTAGAAGCCGTTCTTGGGCGCGTGCATCGCCACCCGGCGGGTCTTGCCGCTCACGCTGATGTTGGCGAGCGTGATCTGCGAGTTGGAATCGAAGTCCCAGCGGTCTTCCGGTGTTTCCTGGAAATGCCAGGCATATTCGCCCGTGTCGGCATTCACCGCAACGATCGACGAGGTGTAGAGCGCATCGCCGAGGCCGCGGTCATTCGTGTCCGGGTTCCACGGCTCGGCATTGCCGGTGCCGAACAGTACCAGGTTGGTGACCGGGTCGTAGACGATCGAATCCCACACCGTGCCGCCGCCGCCGAACTCCCACCACTTGCCGGCCCAGGTCTCGGCGGCGCGCGCCATGGCATCGTTCTCGAAGCCATCAGCCGGGTTGCCCGGCACCGTGTGGAAGCGCCACACTTCTTTCCCGGTCTGCCAGTCATAGGCGGCCAGGAAGCCGCGCGCGCGATACTCTGCCCCGGCACTGCCGATGAACACCAGTCCCTTGGCGGCACGTGGTGCCCCGGTGATGGCATAGCTATCCTGATCGGGTACCACCACGCTTGACCATGCCACTTTGCCGGTCTTCTGGTCGAGCGCGATCAGCCGCCCGTCCAGCGCGGCCACGAACACCTTGTCGCCATATAGCGCCACCCCGCGGTTCACCGCATCGCAGCACACCCGCGCCAGGGTTTCGCGCGGCACTTCGGGGTCGTAACTCCACTTCAGCGCGCCGGTTTTCGCATCATAGGCTTTCACCATGCTCCAGGCGGTGGAGACATAGATTGTGCCATCGTGCATCAGCGGGGTCGCTTCCTGCCCGCGCCCCGTATCGAGATCGGCGAACCAGGCGAGACCGAGCTGGCCGACATTGGCTTCGTCGATCTGGTCGAGCGGCGAAAAGCGCTGTTCCTCGTATCCGCCGCCATAGGTGAGCCATTCCTCGCCCACGCCGGCCTGGATCATCGCATCGGTCACGCCTTCGGTCGGCAGCGCCGATCGCTCCGGCCCGCGCTCGCTGCACCCGGCAGCCAGCAGCGCCAACGCGCCGATCACCGCCGCCAGGAAACCTTTTCCCGCCATCGATTGTTCTCCCCTCGCAAGACAGAGTGCCGCGAAGCGGGCGTGCTGTCCATTGCGGATTTGCGCATGTATGGTCCCGCGCAAGCAGGATTGCGGCAAAGTGAGAAGGATGCCCAATGTGTGATGAAGAGAAGATCGCCCGCTGGGCGCGCGAAGGCTTGAGCCGCCGCGAGTTCGGCGTGCTGGGCGCAGCCGCCGCGATCACCGCCTGCTCTCCGGCGCTTGGTGCCGCGGACACAGGCACGCAGGCTGTCACATCGCCCGGCTTTCCCAGCTTCACCGAAACGGCGGTCAGCTTTGCCACGCCCGATGGCACGATGGACGGCTGGCTGGCGGCGCCAACCTCGGGCCCGGCACCGGCGGTGATCCTGTGGCCCGACATCGCCGGAGTGCGCGATAGCAAAAAAGCCATGGCGCGGCGGCTGGCCGATCGCGGCTTTACCACGCTGGTCGCGAACCAGTATTACCGCGACACGCCCGCGCCCATCTGGGCCAGCTTTGCCGATTTCGCCGCCAATGGCGGGTGGGACCGCGCCCGCGCGATGCGCGGCAAGCTTGATGCTCAAGCGATCATGCGCGATGCCGCGGCAGCGGTTGCCTTCCTTGACGGCCGCCCTGAGGTTGACACCGGCCGGGGCATCGGCACGCAGGGCTATTGCATGGGCGGACCCTTTGCGATGTGGACCGCAGCGGCGGTACCGGCGCGGGTCAAGGCAGCGGCCAGCTTTCACGGTGGCGGGCTGCTGCGCCCCGATGCACCGATGAGCCCGCACAAGCTGTTCGGGCAGATGCAGGCCGATCTGCTGATCGCGATCGCGCAGGACGATGATGCCGAAGCCCCTGGCGAGAAGGATGCGCTGCGCGAGGCGGCACAGGCCGTCGGCCGCCCGGCCGCAATCGAGGTGTTCGCAGGCGATCACGGCTGGTGCGTGCCTGACAGCCCGGCCTATGCCGAGGCGGAGGCCGAACGCGCCTGGAGCGAATTACTGAAGCTTTACGGGATGGCGCTGTAGCCACGCGCGCGCGGCGGGCTTACTCGCTGGCTGTGTCGCTGCGACCGAAAAGGGCGGCGCAGACCAGCAGGGCGGCGATACCGCCAAGGAACTGCGCCACAACAAACGGCGCTACATCGCGTGGTGCGATCCCGGCGAAGGTATCCGAAAGCGCGCGCGCCACGGTCACCGCCGGATTGGCAAATGAGGTGCTGGCGGTGAACCAGTAACCGGCCACGATCACCAGCGCCACGGCGCCGGGAACAGCCGATGGCCGCGATTTCAGTGTGCCGAGGATCGCGAATACCAGTGCGAAGGTGGCCACGCCTTCCGAAAGCCATTGCGGCGGCCCGGTCCGCTGCGTCTCCGACAATTGCAGCAGGGGCTGGTCGAACATGGCATGGGCCAGCAGCGTACCGGCAATGCCGCCAGCAATTTGCACTGCGGAAAAAGCACCTGCTTGCACCCAGCCTAAGTCTTTCCGCAGCGCAAACACGCAACTCACGACCGGATTGAAATGGGCCCCTGAAACCGGCCCCAGGGCGGTAATGAGCACGAACAGAATCGCGCCGGTGGCGATGGTATTGGCGAGCAGCGCCAACCCCACATTCCCGCCGGCCAGCGTTTCGGCCATGATGCCCGAACCGACCACAGTGGCGACCAGCAACGCTGTGCCCAGCGCCTCGGCTAGCAGGCTGCGTGGCAGGCCCTGTGTCATGCGATTAGCTTGCCCTTTGCATCTACCAGCAGTTTGCCGTCTTCCTTGTGGAATTCGCCCTGTTGTGGCGGCAACAGGTCGATCACCTGTTCTGACGGACGGCATAGCCTGACGCCCTTGGGCGTTACCACGATCGGGCGATTGATCAGGATCGGATGGGCCACCATGGCGTCGATCAGCGCATCGTCATCCAGCGCAGGATCGCCCAGCCCCAGTTCGTGAAACGGGGTTCCCTTTTCGCGAATGACCGATCGGACCGGTATGCCCATCCGCGTGATCAGATCAACCAGTTCCCCGCGGCAGGGCGGGGTCTTGAGATACTCGATCACTTGCGGCTCGACCCCGGCGTTGCGGATCAGGCCGAGGGTGTTGCGCGAGGTGCCGCAGGCCGGGTTGTGGTAGATGATCGTGTCCATGGCGCGCGCCTATAAGCGGCATATGACAGTGATGCTACAGCCGGTATGGCCTTTTCCCGTCACGCCATGACGATCGGACATGATGATGAAGGGTGGGTGGCAACGTCTTCCATGGGGGGTGCGTTCCACCGCTCACTTGCCCCGGCGTAATGCGATTCTCCTGTCCGGTTTCCCTTGGAGGGCGGGCACAGGCCATGTAATCTGCCGCCACCTGGTCTCTTGGGGAGTATTTCGATGGAATATGTGCTGCTTGCGCTGTTGTTTCTGCTGGTCACCTTCCTCATCATGGCCGTGCGGGTGGTGCGGCAGGGGTATGTCTACACCATCGAACGGCTGGGCCGCTTCACCATCTCGGCAGACCCCGGGCTGCACCTGATCATCCCCTTCATCGACCGCGTCGGCCAGAAGGTGAACATGATGGAGCAGGTGCTCGATATTCCTGGGCAGGAAATCATCACCCGCGACAACGCCATGGTGGGGGTTGACGCGGTGGTGTTCTTCCAGGTGCTCGATGCGGGCAAGGCCGCCTATGAGGTGCATAATCTCTATGCCGCGATCATGGCGCTGACGACCACCAACCTGCGCACAGTAATGGGCAGCATGGACCTCGACGAAACGCTGTCGAAACGTGACGAGATCAATGCCCGGCTGCTGAGCGTGGTCGATCATGCCACATCGCCATGGGGGGTGAAGATTACCCGCGTCGAGATCAAGGACATCCGGCCGCCGCACGATATCTCCGAAGCGATGGCGCGGCAGATGAAGGCCGAGCGTCTCAAGCGCGCCGAAATTCTCGAGGCCGAGGGTGAGCGCGCCAGCCGCATCCTGCGCGCCGAGGGGGAAAAGCAGTCAGCGATCCTGTCGGCCGAAGGCAAGAAGGAAGCCGCTTTCCGCGATGCCGAAGCGCGCGAGCGCGCCGCCGAGGCCGAGGCCCGCGCGACCCAGGTCGTCTCGGATGCGATCGCACAGAGCGGCAATGCCGCGATCAACTATTTCATCGCGCAGGAATACACCAAGGCCGTCGGCAAATTCGCCACCAGCCCCAATGCTAAGACGATCCTTTTCCCGGTCGAAGCGACGCAGCTGATCGGCTCGCTCGGCGGGATCGGTGAACTCGTGAAGGATGCGATCGGCACACGCGAGGGCGATGTTACCGTGCCGGCCGCCAGCCCGACGGGCCAGCCGCTGCCAGCCGCCCGCTCGCGCGCCGCGGTGCCGCGCACGGGTGACAGCGCATGAACGGGCTGGAAGGGTTCGAACCGCACTGGGTGTGGATCGCGATCGGGCTGGTGCTCGCCGCGCTCGAGATGCTGTTGCCGGGGGTCTATCTGATCTGGCTGGCGGTGGCGGCGATCGTCACCGGCGTGCTCACTTTCGGGCTCGACCTTGCCCTGCCGGCGCAGATTGTGGTGTTTGTCTCGACTTCGCTGATCGCGGCCTTCAGCGCGCGGCGTTTCCTGCGGGATTCGCCGATCGAAAGCTCCGATCCGCTGCTCAACCGGCGCGGATCGCGCCTGGCGGGGGATACGGCGGTGGTGACGCAGGCATTCGACGGCGGCTCCGGCCGCGTGAAGCATGGCGACAGCGAATGGCTCGCGAAGGGGCCGGACCTGCCCGTAGGTGTGCGCGTGCGGATTATCGGCAGCGACGGAGCGGTGCTGGTGGTCGAACCGGTGGAAGCGGCGCTCCCGCCGCCCGGCAAGCCGGATGACAGTGCAGCCGATGTAGGTGACGGCGGTGGCGGGGACTAGGCTGCGTTGATATCCGCGCCTGGCCCGGCGGTAGCGTCAAACCTTCCGTGCTTGCGGTAACGCACCATCCAGCGGTCAAGGAACAGGCCGAGCGGGCGCGGCTCGATCCCCAGCTGCTTGTAGCCGGGGCACTCACCCGACACCGTGTTTCCGGGCTTGAGCAGCGCCCATTGGTCGCTGCTCATCGGGGTGCCGGGTAGCGCTGCGAAAATTGCGGATGCGCCGTCGGGCACGGCGATGAAGTGGCGCTTGCGGCCTTGCGCGGCAGCGATGCGGCGATTGATCTCGATCATGGTGAGCGCTTCCGGGCCGCCCAGCTCGAAGATCTTGCCGCCGTGGCGCGCCGGGTTTTCCAGCGCGGTTGCGATCGCTTCTGCAACATCGCCCGCGAAGGTCAATTGCAGCTTTGCCTCGGGACCGAACACCGGCAACACCGGCATCAGCTGGATCAGCCCGGCGAACATGTTGAGGAAGTTGTCGTCCTCGCCGAATATTATCGACGGCTTGATCACGGTGGCCTGCGGGAATGCGGCCAGAACCGCTTGCTCGCCAATCGCCTTGGCGCGGGCGTAAGGCACGGGCGAGGCGGCGTCACTGCCGATCGCGCTCACATGCACAAAGGCCTTGGCTCCGCTGCCAGCGGCGAGCTTCGCCATGGTCCCCGGCACTTCGCCCATCAGCCGCATCAGGTCGCCAGCGAACGCGCCGACCAGATTGACCAAGGCATCGCTGCCTTCGACCGCAGCGGCGAGGCTCTGCTCGTTGGTGATGTCGCAGCGCTGAAACTGCAACTGGCCGAGATTGGCAAGCGGCTTGAGCTTGAACGAACGTTCGGGATTGCGGCTGGCAACGCGCAGCCTGGCGCCGCGTTCAAGCAGCGCCTGGGCGACATAGTTCCCCAGGAAGCCGCTCCCGCCGAAGAGCGTAACGAGCCGGTTTGCGAGAGGATTGGTCTTGGCCATCGGAAGTCCGTGTTCGAAAGTGCTGTTTGCTCGCGGGCGCATTGCCGCAATGCATCGCGGCCCGCAAGCCCGGGCGTGTGCCCTGCCTGCTTTCTGGCGTTGACAGACGGTGCCGGCACTCGCTATTGGCCCGCGCCTACCGCGAGCCGGACTTCGATGACCGGCGCGTTTCGTGCCCAGATGGCGGAATTGGTAGACGCACCGTCTTCAGGTGGCGGCGGGGGTAACCCCGTGGAGGTTCGAGTCCTCTCCTGGGCACCATCAACCCATTCATAGATGCTCATTTTGGGTTGCTGATTCTAGCATTTTTCCCT
>JBMSNZ010000027.1:0-21154 GCA_049421965.1 Erythrobacter sp. | reverse complement strand
CACAGCCGCCTCGATCTGGTCAGCCTTGTCGCCCACCACCACCACGGTGAGCGCGGGCCCAAGCTGCGCTACCGAAGCCAGCAGATGATCCAGCATGGCGCGCCCGGCAATCGGGTGGAGCACCTTGTGCAGGTCGCTGTTCATGCGGGTGCCCTTGCCTGCGGCCAGGACGATAACGGCTATCTCGCTCATGCGCGCTTCATGGCACCAAATGCTTGCGGATTGAAGCAGCATCGGCCACCGCCATGTGCATGGCTGACTTTCCTTTCCGCGGTGTGGGCTTCGATCTGGACGGCACACTGCTCGATACGTTCCGCGATCTGGGCGCGGCAGTGAACCACGCGCTGGCACTGGGCGGCTTCGCCCCGGTATCGATCGAAAGCTCGAAGGACCTGATCGGTGGTGGTGCCAAGATCATGCTCGCACGCGCGGTAGAGGCACAGGGCGGCCTGCCCGATGCCGAATTCCGCGTACTCTACAAGGAAATGCTGGCCTATTACGCCGAGCATAATGCGGTCCACACCCGCCCGTTTCCGCATGCCGAAGAGGTGCTGGACGAACTTGCCGCGCACGGCGTGCAGATGGCGGTAGTGACCAACAAGTTCGAGGAGTTTGCGCGCAAGGTGCTGGCGCAGCTGGGGCTCGACCGGCACTTCGTGACCGTGATCGGCGGGGATTCGATGGGGCGCATGGCCGATGGCAGCTTCCTCGCCAAGCCCGCTCCGGATCCGGTGATCGCGGCGCAGGCGCGCTGCGGCGGCGGCCGCTTCGCCTTTGTCGGTGACAGTTCCTACGATGTGCGCGCGGCCCGCGGCGCCGGGGTGCCGGTGGTGGTAGCGGCCTATGGCTATTGCGATGCCGCCCCGCACGAACTGGGCGGCGATGCGGTGATCGATTCGCTTGGCGGCCTGATTTCGGTCCTGAAGGGTCTGTAAGGCGCCGCTTGACCCTACGGCATTGCGCCTCTCGAAAGCGCCTGTTGCAACGCAGCAGCGAAAGTGCCACGCAGCGGCCGGATTGACGTTTACGGGCACGTAAAGCCCATTGGATCGAAAGCGGAGAGACCCCATGACCATCGATTTCAAGGACAAGGTTGCGATCGTTACCGGCGCCGGCGGCGGCCTCGGCAAGGCCTATGCGCTGGAGCTCGCGCGGCGCGGCGCAAAGGTTGTTGTCAACGACCTCGGCGGTTCGCGTGACGGCACCGGCCATTCCGACGCGGCGCTGCAGGTGGTCGAAGAGATCAAGGCGGCGGGCGGCGAAGCGATGTCGAACGGAAGCTCGGTCACCGAGTTCGAACAGATGGAAGAAATGGTCGCCAAGGCCAAGGAGAAGTGGGGCGGCGTCCATGTCCTGATCAACAATGCCGGTGTGCTGCGCGACCGGACCTTCGCCAAGATGGAACCGGCCGATTTCGAATTCGTGCTGAAGGTCCACCTTACCGGCTCGGCCTTCGCCACCAAGGCGTGCTGGGAAACCTTCCGTGAGCAGGCCTATGGCCGCATCCTGATGACTGCCAGCTCGACCGGGCTGTTCGGCAATTTCGGCCAGGCGAATTACGGCGCGGCCAAGCTGGGCCTTGCCGGGCTCACCAAGACGCTGCAGCTGGAAGGCGCCAAGTACAATATTCGCGTCAACACGCTCTCGCCGGTGGCGGGTACGCGCATGACCGAAGACCTGTTCCCGGAAGAAGCGTTCAAGCTGTTCGCGCCCGAAAACGTGGTGCCCGCAGCGCTGTTCCTGGTGAGCGAGGACGCCCCCACCAATGCGATCGTCGGCGCGGGCGCCGGCGGCTTCCACAGTTCCTGGACGGTGATGAACGAAGCCGTGTGGCTGAAGGAAGAGGAACGCACGGTCGAAGGCTTTGCTGCCAATTGGGACAAGATCTCGGCCTTCACCAACCTTACCGCACCGCAGAGTGGCAGCGAGCAGAGCGGCAACATCCTCAAGGCGATGCAGAAGGTGCTTGGCCCCGGCGCTGCGCCTTCGAGCGCGCGGGGATAATCACCCAGTCACAAGGCGCAACGCCTTGCGAAAAAAGGAGGAACCCTGCCCTTTTGGGCAGGGTTTTTCTTTTGGCACGGTGGAAATGCCACCCTCGGGCGAGTTTACCCCTCGACGGCCTTGACCAGCCGACGTTCGACCGGGGCGAGGACATTTGGCAGTTCATGGCCACGTTTCAGAACCTGGCCGTGTTCGCCGAACAGTGTCCACATGCCCTGCCGGTTGCGCAGCGCCGGGCGCTTCTCGATCCGCATCTGCGGATATTCGGCGGTGCGGCGAAAGGCCGCAAACACCGCGACATCGCGGGTAAAGTCCATCGCGTAGTCGCGCCATTCGCCGGCCGCGACCATGCGGCCGTAGAGATCGAGGATACGCTGCAGTTCCTCGCGCTCGAAACCGACCTGGTCGGGAATGCGGCCGGGAAAGGCGACAACAGAACCGGGCAGACCGGGGCGCATCCCCGAATTCATCAATCGCGGGTCCCGCTACGTTTGGCGCGCTCACGCGGCATCGCGACCGACTTGAGCGCCTCGATCTCGGCCTTGAGCGCGGCGATCTCACCTTCGAGCTTCTCGACACAGTCACGCCCCAGCGTGGTGCTGCCTTCGCAGGGATCATCGCAAGGCGTGCCATAGGGAATGAATTCGCGCACCCACTCCTCGGCCGGGACCAGCGTGGAACGCGCCTTGAGCCCGATCATGGTGGCGCCTTCGGGCACATCGTCGGTCACCACCGCATTGGCGCCCACCCGCGCACGTTCACCCACGGTGATGGGGCCGATGATCTGCGCGCCCGAACCGATGATCACATTGTCGCGGATCGTGGGGTGGCGCTTCCCGCCGCGCCCGTTGGCGGGATTGGTGCCACCCAGCGTGACGCATTGGTAGATCGTCACATTGTCGCCGATCTCGGCGGTTTCACCGATCACGGTAAAACCGTGATCGATGAAGAAATTGCGCCCGATGGTGGCGCCGGGGTGGATGTCGATCGCGGTGAGAAACCGCGAGAGATGGTTCACCAGCCGCGCCAGGAAAAACAGTCGCGCCTCGAACAGCCAGTGCGCAATTCGGTGGAAGAACAGCGCCCAAACCCCTGGATAAAGGAGGATTTCCCAACGCGACCGCGGAGCGGGATCGCGCGCCCGGATTGAGTCCAGATAGGCATTTAGCCGTTCGAACATGGTTGTTTTCTCCCACCAATCGCGGGTCAAAGCAAGCGTGCCTGCTCTGGCCCCTGCGTGGCTTCCAGCGCATCGCGCCATAGAGACATGGTGGCCGGTTGCTTGCGTTCAAGGCTCAACCGATCAATCGCGAGCACCAAGCGCTCGATTTCGGCAAAGCTGCGCTCGGCGCGCGGCACCAGATAATCGAGCGCCCCCTCGCCCAGCAACAGCGCGCGCTGTTCGGCGATGGCTTCAATCAGCCGGGCAACCATCTCGTCATCGGGCACCCCGATCTCGAGGTGGAGCGATCCGCCGAGCCGCGAGCGCAGATCCGGTAACGCGATGTCCCACGGCTGGCGATCGGCCACCAGCAGCAGCGGCTCGCCGCTTTCCTGCGCGCGGTTCCAGCGATGGAACAGCTCTGCTTCGGCCCAGCTATCCGCGCCATCAACCACCGCGATTCCCCGGCCCGCCGCCCAGCCGCCCAGCAGGCTCTTGCCCGAGCGCGGAGGCCCGGCCAGCACAGCAGTGCGGAACGGCCATGCCTGCGGGTTGGAAAGCGCCTCGAACACGGTCGCATTGGCATTGCCGATGACGATCCGGCGCGCTTCGCCGCTACCCGGTAACGCCAGCGGAAGCGCGATCTGCGTGGGCATGCGTGCTCCCTCCCCGTGCCTAGCGGCTGATGAGAAGCGCGTTCGAGCCCTGCTGGACCGAGAAGCCGCGGGCACGCAGCGCCGCAGCAAGTTCGTCGAGCGATCCGGCAAAGGTGACGCTCATCACCGAGGTGCCGCCGAAAGCGAGGCTGGTGGTCGCCGCGCCGCGCACGCCCGCGGCGGTACGCACCGCGGCGAGCGTGGCATCGATCGAGGCTGCATCGGGGCTGGCGAATTGCACGACATAGGAACTGACCACGCCGGCGGGCACGCCCGCCTGTCCTCCAGCGCCTTCGCCCGCCACGATCTCTCCGGCGGCAATCGCCGCGTCGCGCGCCGCGACCGCGCGGCCGATTTCGATCAGCCGGGCAATCGCCGGATCGACCGCGCTGCCCATTTCCTGGTTCAGCGTCGGGTCGGGCCGCAGCACACCATTCGCCAGCGCCTGCTCGAAGATCCGGTCGAACCGCCGCACCGCCTGCGCCAGCATGGCAGGCAATTCGTCCGGCTTGTCGGCGGTCATGGTGAAGCTGTCGAGATAGCGGTTGTCGGGGCCATAGCGAGCGGTGAAAGTGCCCGTTACCGGTCCGCCGGGATAGCTGTAGTCGAGCCGGGCGACCGGGACGATCACGTCGGCCGCGCCGAACTGGTCGAGAATCACCCGCCACCAGGCGCGGCTGCGGCGCATGGTCTGGCCATGGTTGAGCAGGACCGATTCCCCGCCTGATCCGGCCGGGCGGACATAGTTGATTCGGCTATTTCCCGGATTGAACTCGGCCCATGCGCGTTGCCACGGGTTGCGCACCTCATACATGGTGAAGCTGCCGCCGCTGGCCATCACCGGCAGTATCAGCAGCGGAGCCGAAGGTTCGCCACGTTCGCCCCGGCCGAGATATTGCCCGGCGCGGGTCCGGTCGAAGATCACGCCCAGAGTCGCCCGATAATGGCGCGGCCCGATCTGCTCGCGCTCGATCACCACCGCTGTCACCATCGCCTCGATGTCGCGTTCGGGCAGGTCCGGCCCGCCGATCTTCTTCCACGCCAGTTTCTGCGCCTCGCGCCAGCCCTTTTCGCGCGCAGCCTCGGCATTCTCCGCGCGCACATCGACCGCGATCCCGGAAACCTCGATATCGCTGCTTGCCGCCACCGGGGCGATGCCGCGATCGCCCGCGATCTGCGCCACCAATGCGGCCATCCCGCCAGCCAGCAGAACAAGCAGCGCCACCGCCGCCAGCACGCGAAGGGCCGGCCGGTTCGACGGCATGAGCGACAGGGGCGACAGGCGCGGTTTGGTGAGAGTTGCGGTCATCGGGGAAAAGCTGATGCCTTTTGCCCAAACGCGAGTGGAATTCCAAGCGCGAAAGGCTAAAGCCGTGGACATTATGGCCAGCAACAAACCGCCGCCCGCAAGCTATACCTACGAAGACGCCGGTGTCTCGATCGATGCGGGCAATGCGCTCGTCAAGGCGATCGGGCCGCTGGTCAAGGCGACCCGCCGGCCCGGTGCTGACGGCGAGATCGGCGGGTTCGGCGGGTTCTTCGATCCGCGCGCAGCCGGTTACAAGGATCCGTTGCTGGTGGCCGGCAATGATGGCGTGGGCACCAAGCTGAAGCTCGCGATCGAGCATGACCGGCACGACACGGTGGGGATCGATCTCGTCGCGATGTGCGTCAACGATCTGATCGTCCAGGGGGCGGAGCCGCTGTTCTTCCTCGACTATTTCGCGACCGGCAAGCTCGAGAACGGAATCGCCGAACGGGTGATCGCGGGGATTGCCGAAGGCTGCAAAATGGCAGGCTGTGCGCTGATCGGCGGCGAGACAGCGGAAATGCCCGGCATGTATGCCCCGGGCGATTATGACCTGGCCGGTTTCTGCGTTGGCGCGGTGGAACGCGGCGAGCAGCTGACCGGCGAGCGCGTGGCGCCGGGCCATGTGCTGGTGGCCCTCGCTTCTTCTGGCGTCCATTCGAACGGCTATTCGCTGGTCCGCCGGCTTGCAGCCGACAAGGGCTGGAAGCTCGATCGCCCCGCGCTGTTCGACCCCGAACGTCTGCTGATCGATGCGCTGATCGAACCCACGCGAATCTATGTCGCGGCGCTGCTGCCGCTGATCCGCGCCGGGCTGATCGATGGCCTTGCGCATATCACCGGCGGCGGCCTGCTGGAGAACATCCCGCGTATCCTGCCCGCCGGCGCGCATGCCATGGTCGAAGCCGATCGCTGGGAGCAGCCGCGGCTGATGGCCTTCCTGCAGGCGCAAGGGAATATCGAGCCGGGCGAGATGGCGCGCACCTTCAACTGCGGCACCGGCTTGGTGCTGGCGATCGCCCCCGACAAGCTGGAGCCGGCGATGGCCGGGCTCGCTGCTGCGGGCGAAGCCGCGTTTGCGATCGGCGAGATAGCCGCAGGCGAGCGTGGCTGTACCGTGCGCGGCAGCCAGGGCACCTGGTCGGCGCGGGCCGATTGGGAGGCTACGCATCTTGCCTGACGCGGCGGCTGCAAAGGCACGGGTCGCCATCTTCATTTCCGGCGGCGGCACCAATATGGCGGCGCTGCTTTACGCGAGCCGCCTGCCCGCCTGCCCTTACGAGATCGTGCTGGTCGCCAGCAACCGCGCCGATGCCGCCGGGCTGGCGCTGGCCGAAGCCGAAGGCATCCCCACTTTCGCTCAGCCGCATCAGGGCATGGAACGCGCCGCGCATGATGCCGCAATGGAGCAGGCCGTGCGCGCAGCCGGCGCGCATTACATCGTGCTGGCCGGCTACATGAGGATCCTTTCGGAAGAGTTCGTGACGCGCTGGGCCGGACGGATCGTCAACATCCATCCCTCGCTGCTGCCCAAATACAAGGGGCTGGATACCCATGCCCGCGCGATCGCGGCTGGTGACAGCCATGGCGGAGCGACGGTGCATCTCGTCACTCCGGAACTCGATTCGGGAGCAATCCTGGGCCAGGTGAAAGTGGCGATCGTAGCGGGGGATACACAGGATGCGCTGGCCGCGCGGGTGAAGCTGGCCGAACACCAGCTCTATCCGCGCGCGCTCGCCGATTATGTCGGGCGCGGGTCCGATCCGGACTGGCTGCTCGCCCAGGTCCGCGCCCGTGCGCTCGCTCTGCCCGAGGTCGAGGAGCGCGCCAGCCATGGCGCCCCCGGCTGGCACTGCGGCGGCAAAAGCGGCAAGTTCTTCGCCTATTTCAGCGACTGCCATCACGGCGAGCCCGCCATAGCCCTGCTGGTCAAGACCAGCGGCGTGGACGAAATGACCGCGCTGATCGAAAGCGATCCCGAGGGATTCTACCGCCCGGCATATTACGGGGCGAACGGCTGGGTCGGCCTTGTGCTCAACCGTCCCGAGCTCGACTGGAGCCAGGTCGAACACTGGCTCTGGCGAAGCTGGCGGAGCGTTGCGCCCAAACGCCTGACCGCGCTGATCGACGCCGCCGAGGAGTTTTAGGCACATGGGCGCGCTACCGCCCGAGCGTCCCCATCCACTGGCGCGCGCGCCGCTGGTCGACAAGGCCTGCGCGCTGCTCGAACGCGCCTGGGCCAGCGGCGTATTGCCACCGCCAGCGATCGATCCCGACGACCTGTGGCAGCGCGCCGTGAAGGGCTTCGATCCCACCGATGAAGCCGGCGGCCGCGATCCGGAAGATGTCGCTGATTTTCGCGCGCGTCTCGACGCCTTGTGCGAAGCGGTCGCCCAAGAGGCACGACTCAATGCGCTGGGGCGGACCATGGCACATGGCCAGATCGTGCGGGTGATCCGCCACCGCTTTGGCCTGGGCCGGCTGTGGCAAAAGCAACCCGGGTTGTGCACGGCGCTGCTGGCCGCACCGATTATCGTGGTGGGCCAGATGCGCAGCGGTACAACGCGCATCCATCGCCTGCTGGCGGCTGACCCTGCTCATAGCGCGACGCGCTTCTGCGACAGCTGGTATCCGGTGCCGCAGCGGCCAGACCTGCGCCCGCTGTGGGGCGCGTTGATGCTCGCGATGGCGCGCAAGCTCGATCCATGGATCGATGCGCTGCACCCGATGGGGGCAATGCGCGCGGAAGAGGAACTGGGCTGGCTCGCAAGTGCCCTGGGCCACAGCACCTATGACACGCAGTGGCACGTTCCCGCCTTTGCGCGGTTCTGCGAAGCACGCGACGCGGTGCCGCTCTATCGCGAATTCGCGCGAATCCTGCGCAGCGACGCCACGCATCACGGCAATGCCGCGCGCGCCCGCGTGCTGAAGGTGCCGCAGTTCGCCGAGGAACTGCCGGCTATGCTGGCGCAGTTTCCCGATGCGCGGCTGGTGATCGCCAGCCGCCACGATGACGATGTGCTGCGCAGCGCAGTATCGGTGGTCGCCAACCAGATGGCGATCCAGTCGGATGCCGTCGATCTGGCGTGGATCGAGGCCGAGTGGCGGCGCAAGCTCGACCTTAGGCAGGCTCGGGTGGAAGCTGCGCTGGCGCGGTTTACCGGACCGGTCGCGCAGGTCCATTTCGACGAATTGGGCGAGGACTGGGAAGCCGAGATCGCGCGCATCTATCGCGAACTGGGGATCGCGCTTTCGCCTGCAGCACGGGCCGCGATGCGAGCGGAAATGCAAGGCAGCAGCCGCAGCGATGCGCATGGCGCACATGCCGCGCAGCTCGATCGCTTCAAACCGGCTGCCTGACGCCGTGCAGCCAACAAAAAAGGCCGCCCGTGCGGGGCGGCCTTTTGCTGCAACCGTTGCGGAACGATCAGCCGACGATTTCTTCGGGCTTGAAGAAGAAGGCGATTTCGATCGCGGCGTTCTCTTCGCTGTCCGAACCGTGGACGGTGTTTTCACCGATCGACAGGGCGAGCTCCTTGCGGATCGTGCCCGGAGCGGCATCGGCCGGGTTGGTCGCGCCCATGATGTCGCGGTTGCGCGCGACGGCATCTTCGCCCTCGAGCACCTGCACCACCACCGGCTCGCTCATCATGAAGTCGACCAGTTCGCCGAAGAAAGGGCGTTCCTTGTGGACCGCGTAGAAGCCTTCGGCCTGTTCGCGGGTCATGTGGATGCGCTTCGAGGCGACAACGCGCAGACCGGCTTCTTCCAGCATCTTGGTGACTGCGCCGGTCAGATTGCGCCGGGTGGCATCGGGCTTGATGATCGAAAAGGTGCGGGTAACCGCCATGATGTCGTTCCTTGCGATATTGGGGGGAGTTGAGAGATTGCGCGCGCCCCTAGCGCCGCACGGGGGCGACTGCAAGCCCCGTGAGGCGGGCACCCGTCAGCCGCTGGCGCGCCACCGCCCGGCTTCATCCTGCTTGTGGATCTCGCGCGTTACGCCGTCCATCCCGTCAAGCTCGCGCCACAGCGCGCGTGCCGCATCGGTCTCGGCCGGCCCGAACAGCAGCAGCGCACGACTGAAGCGCAACGCATCGGCCCGCCATTGCCCGTCCGCCAGCATGACCAGTGCGGCGCCATTGGCTGCATCGACATTGGCCGAAAGCAGGATTGGTTGCCGTTCGGCATGTGCGGCTTCGGCTTCGCCATTGGCGAGGAACTCTTCCGGCCCGGCACGCCACAGTTCACGCGCGATTGCCGTGCGCTGTTCGGCATCGCCGCTCACCACCAGCAGACGCTGCCCGCCCTGCGCCGCCTTGCGCGCCAGCATCGCCGCGACCCGTTCCACCGGATCGCGGCTGAGCTGGTAGAAGTCCACCCTGGTGGTCATCCTTGTTGGCCTACCGCTTCGCTACTTGAGGCCAGATTTGTGCGGCCGACCGCTTCGCTACTTGAGGCCATCACGCTCCACCCTTCGACCGCCGGCACCGCTCGGAACAATAGCGCACGTTTTCCCAGTCCCGCGCCCACTTCTTGCGCCAGGTGAACGGCAGCCCGCAATGCGCGCAGGTCTTGCTGGGCAGATCGGATTTCTTCCGCATTCCACCCATCAGCAAGCTCAACCCTGCATCGTGTTGCGGATGAACCGGTCGAGCAGGCGCACACCATAACCGGTCGCGCCCTTGTCCCAGGTGCGGCCCGGCTTGTCAGCCCAGACCATGCCCGCGATGTCGAGATGCGCCCAGGGCGTGTCGTTCTCGATGAAGCGCTTGAGGAACTGCGCGGCGGTGATCGATCCCGCTTCACGCGGGCCGATGTTCTTCATGTCCGAAATCGGCGAGTCGATCAGCTTGTCATAGGCGCTGCCGAGCGGCATCCGCCAAAGCTTGTCGCCCACTGCCTTGCCTGCTTCGGCGAGATCATTGGCCAGATCGTCGTCATTGGCGAACATTCCGCCATGCTCATGGCCGAGCGAGATGATCATTGCGCCGGTCAGCGTGGCAAGATCGACGATCAGCGATGGGTTGAACTCGCGCTGGGTCCAGGTCAGCGCATCACACAGCACCAGCCGCCCTTCGGCATCGGTGTTGAGCACTTCGATCGTCTGCCCGCTCATCGAGGTCACGATGTCGCCAGGGCGCTGTGCCTTGCCATCGGGCATGTTCTCAACCAGGCCGAGCACGCCCACGACATTGGCTTTCGCCTTGCGCTTTACCAGCGCCAGCATCGCGCCCGCAACCGCGCCCGCGCCACCCATGTCCCACATGCCCGGGCCGGGCTTGAGCGAGATGCCGCCGGTGTCGAAGGTCACCCCCTTGCCGACGAAGGCAACGGGCGCCTTGCCCGCGTCGCCCCCCATCCATTTGATCGCAAGCAGGCGCGAAGGCTGTTCGCTACCCTGCCCCACGCCCAGCAGCGAGCCCATGCCGAGCTGTTCCATCGCCGGTTCGTCCAGCACGATCAGTTCGGCGCCAGTGCCGGCGAAACGTGCCTGGCAACGCTCGACGAAGCTGATCGGGTACACCTTGTTGGCAGGCTCGGCCACCAGTTCGCGGGTGAATTCGACCCCTTCGGCCACCGCTGCAGCATCGGCCCAGGCAGCTTCGGTTCCGTCAGGCGCGTTGATCACGGTAACTTCCACAAGGGACTTCTTCTGCTCGTCTTTCAGCCGTGTGCGATAGGCATCGTGGCGCCAGCCGCGCAGGCGCAGGCCAAGTAGCACGGCGGCGGCTGCCGCCGCATCGAGCCCGCTGCCGGAGAAATCGAGCACCAGCGCGCTTTCCCCTGAAGTGAGATATTTCGCGGTGAGTGCGGCACCTGCCTTTTCCAGCCCTTCGCTGCGCGCATCGACCTTGGCCGCAGCATCGCCGGCGCCCGCCAGCGCGACCCGCAGCAATTGCCCGTCGCGCTCGACAAAGCCTTCGAACAATTGCCCCGCCTGCCCTTTGAACCGTGCGGCTGCCGCACCTTCGACAATGGCGCGTTCGAGCCGCGCGGGCATGTGATCCTGGCTGACGATATGTGCCAGCAGGCGGGCATCGGCAGGGGCGGTGTCACTGAACTTGATCTGCATGGGTACTCCGAATGGGTAGGAGGTCCACCTGGCATGGCGGGCCGAACGCCGGGCGCTGCTGCGCCGGTGAATGGCGATTGCGATTAGGCGCGAGCGGTGCGATAGGCAAGCCATGTCCCCGCCACCGCCGCAGCCCTGCCTGCAAGCTTCCCTGCGCCGCTTGCCGATCAATGCCGCGCTGTGCGTGGCGCTGGGTTTGGCACCGGCAGCAGTCTCACCCCTGGCCGCGCAGGACGAGGTGGCCACGGCGCCGCTTGGGCAGGAATTCGAACCGGGGCGGATCATCGCCTTCAAGGCCGATACGCTCGACTATGACGACAACACCGATGTCGTCACCGCAAGCGGCAATGTGCTGATGTCGAGCGAGGACCAGTCGGTCCGCGCCGACGAAATCCGCTGGGACAGGCGTGATGGCAGGATCTTTGCCCAGGGCAACGTTCGCCTGGTTGATGCCAGCGGCAACCAGCTGTTCACGCAATCGGTCGAACTGACCGAGAAATTCGAAGCCGGCGCCATGGCCGAACTGCTGGTAGCGTTGCGCGCAGGCGGGCGGCTGGCTGCGCGCAGCGGCGAACGCGGGCCCGATGGCGATGTCGTGCTGCGCGATGCCGCCTATTCGGCCTGCCCGGTGACCACGACCGAAGGCTGCGACCGCACGCCCAGCTGGCGCATCACCGCCAACCGGGTCATCTTCGATCCCGAGCAGAGCCGGGTCAGCTTCAACGGCGCGGTGCTGGAACTGTTCGGTGCGCGCGTACTGCCGATGCCCGGCCTTGCCTTCCGCACCGATGGCAATGCCATCTCGGGCTTCATGGTGCCCGATGTGCGCGTCTCCGAATCGAACGGGGTTGAACTCAGCGGGAGCTATTACTGGCGGCTGGCGGATAACAAGGACCTGACGCTCGGCACCTATCTCTACACCGACACGCCGCCGATGGTCTCGGCGGAATGGCGGCACCTGATCGACCAGGGCGCCTACCAGATCACCGGCTATGCCACCTATGGACGTCGCTCGGTCGATACCAACACCCTGTCCGACAGCCAGAACGACCTGCGCGGCTATGTGTTTGCCAATGGCCGCTTCCAGCTGACCCCCGAATGGAGCGTGACCAGCTCGATCCGCCTTGCGAGCGACCGCACCTTCTTGCGCCGTTACGACATCAGCCGCGATGACCGGCTGCGTTCGAACTTCAACCTCGAGCGAATTGACCGGGATTCCTATTTCTCGCTGTCGGGCTGGGCCACGCAGACGCTGCGCCCGGGCGCGCTGCAGGGCCAGTTGCCGCTGGCGTTGCCGGTGATCGACTATCGCCGCCGCCTGGCTGACCCGCTGGCGGGCGGAACGGTCGAACTGCAGGCCAACAGCCTGAGCCTGGTGCGGCGGGACGGGCAGGACACGCAGCGCGCTTTCGCCTCGGCGAGGTGGGATCTGCGCCGGCTGACCGGCCTTGGCCAGGTCGTCACACTGAGCGCGCTGGCGCGCGGCGATCTCTACCACAGCGACGAGAACGACTTTACCACGACCGCGATCTACCGCGGTGAAGCTGGCTGGCAGGGCCGCGCCGTTACGATCGGCGCGATCGATGTCGAATGGCCGTTCGTGGGTGAAGCGTTTGGCGGAACGCAGGTGATCAAGCCCCGGTTGCAGCTGGTCGCCAGCCCTTCGATCCGCAATCTCGACATTCCCAACGAAGATGCGCGCGCGATCGACCTTGAGGATTCGAACCTGTTCTCGCTTAACCGCTTTCCCGGCTACGACCGGATCGAAGATGGGGTACGCCTGACCTACGGCGTTGACTGGGAATTGCAACGGCCCGGCTGGCGGATCAAGAGCACCGTGGGCCAGTCCTATCGCTTCGACACTGCGCGCACGATCCTGCCCGATGGCACCGGCCTTTCGGAACGCGTCTCGGACTTCGTCGGGCGCACCGAAGTGCGCTATCGCGACAATGTGAAGCTCACCCATCGCTTCCGGCTCGACAAGGACAGCCTGGCAATCCGCCGCAACGAGTTCGACGCCACGGTTGGCAGCGCACGGACCTATGTCGAGGTCGGCTATCTCCGGCTCAATCGCGATATTGCCGGGATCGAGGACCTGCAGGACCGCGAGGAATTGCGCACCGCAGTGCGTGTGGCCTTCGCGCGCTACTGGTCGGTGTTCGGTTCGGGCGTGTTCAACCTGACCGACCGCGAGGAAGACCCGACCTTCACCTCTGACGGTTTCGATCCGGTGCGAACAAGGCTTGGCATAGCCTATCGCGACGAATGCCTCGAACTGGGGTTCACATGGCGCCGCGACTACATCACCGCCGGCGATGCCAAGCGAGGCGATACTTTCCAGCTGAATTTCGCCTTGCGAAACCTCGGATTGCGCTGAGCGGACCAAAGCCATGAGGAGGCTTGGGGGATTGCCGCCAGTTCCGGCGTTGGCAGGCTGGTGCAAACCCGTTATCTGGCGCCTAACCTGAGCCGCGGCTAACCATCGCGGAGCCAACTCAGCTACCGTTAAGCCGGAGAAGGCCATTGGCGGGACCGAAACTGGCGCTTCGCAGCGCTGCAAATGGAATGATCGCGTGACTCGCACAAATTTCGCCAAGTGTTTCCTTCCGTTCGCCGCCCTGGGGCTGGCTGCCGCGCCCGCAGCACTGTCGGCGCAGGCTTCACCCGAAGAGGATCCGCTGGGCATTCCGGCCAATATCTCGCTGCTGGGCGAGGCCAATCCCAATGTCCGCACCGCCACCGCGATCGTGAACGGACATGTCATCACCGGCACCGATGTCGATCAGCGCGTGGCACTGGTGGTGTCTGCCTCGCGCAACCAGCTTTCCGAAGAGGAACTCAAGCGCCTCAAGATGCAGGTGCTGCGCAACCTGATTGACGAGACCCTGCAGATTCAGGCTGCCGAAGCGCAGGAAATCAAGGTTACCCCGGCCGAGGTGGACGAGCGCTACAATTCGCTCGCGGCGCAGAATTTCGGGCAGGATACGGCAGCGATGGACCGCTATCTGCGCTCGGTCGGCTCGTCCCCAGCCTCGCTGAAGCGCCAGATCGAAGGCGAACTGGCCTGGCAGAACCTGCTGCGGCGCAATATCTCGCCCTTCGTCAACGTCTCGGAAGAGGAGGTCAACGAACTCCTGAAGCGCATGGAAAGCTCGCGCGGGACCGAGGAATACCGCCTTGGCGAAATCTTCCTTTCGGCGACACCGGAGAACCGCAACGCGGTGCTCGAACGCGGCCAGCAGATCATGCAGCAGCTCCAGCAGGGCGGCAGCTTCGTCGCCTATGCGCGGCAATTCTCGGAAGCTTCGACCGCAGCGGTTGGCGGCGACCTTGGATTCGTGCGGCTGGGCCAGCTTCCGGCTGAACTTGCCACGGTCGCGCAGAACCTGGGCACCGGGCAATTGGCGGGCCCGATCGAGATCCCGGGCGGCTTCTCGATCCTCTACCTGATAGACAAGCGCCAGGTGCTGATGGCCGATCCGCGCGACGCGGTGCTGAGCCTCAAGCAGATCTCGATCAGTTTCGACAAGGACATCACCCAGGAAGCGGCCGCAGCGAAGGTCCAGCAGTTCGCCGCCGGGGTGCAGGCAATGCGCGGCTGCGGCGATGCCGAAGCCGCAGCCGAAGCACTGGGCGCCATGGTTGTCACCAACGACCAGATCCGTGCGCGCGCACTGCCTGAGCAGCTCCAGAATATCGTGCTCGGGCTGCAAATTGGCCAGACCACGCCGCCGTTCGGTTCGATCGACGAAGGCGTACGCGTGCTGATGCTGTGCGGCCGTGACGATCCGCAGGTTGCAGGTGGCCCCAGCTTTGACCAGCTGATGAGCCAGCTTGAGGACGAGCGCGTCAACAAGCGCGCCCAGCGCTATCTGCGCGACCTGCGCAACGACGCCTATATCGAGTACAATTGAGCGCCAACGCGCCCGCACCGCTTGCTGTTGCGCTGGGCGATCCGGCGGGCATCGGCCCTGAGCTGATCGCCGAGGCTTTTGCGCGGCGGGGCGAAGCGGCGCTGCCGCCATTCTTCGCGGTCGGCGGCGCAACAGTGCTGCAGGCCGCTGCCATGACGCGCGGGCTCAAGATCGAGGTGGCACAAGTAGCATCATGCGAAGAAGTGGCCGAAGTCTTCTCAAACGCCTTGCCGGTGCTAGGCTCGGCAGGCGGCGAGTATCGCCCCGGCGCGCCTGACGAGGCCGGTGCTGCGCTGGCGCTGCATTCGCTGGCCGAGGCAACGCGTTGCGCGCTGCTGGAGCAGGCTTCCGCAGTCGTAACCGCGCCGGTCGCCAAGGCGCAGCTCGCACAAGTGGGCTTCGAATTCCCCGGCCAGACCGAATTCCTCGCCGCCGCCTGCGGGTTCGGGCCCGACGATGTCGCGATGATGCTGGCAGGGCCCAGCCTGCGCACCGTGCCGATCACGATCCATTGCGCGCTCGCTGACGTTCCAGCCCTGCTGAGCAGCGAACTGATTGTGCGCAAGGCGAGGATCGTGGCACAGGCTTTGCAACATGAATTCGGGATCGCGCATCCGCGCCTCGCGATCGCGGCGCTCAATCCGCATGCCGGCGAAGGCGGCAAGTTCGGCCTTGAGGAACGCAACATCATCGCTCCTGCAATCGAGACACTGCGAGCTGAAGGCATCGATGCAACGGGCCCGCATCCGGGCGATGCGCTGTTCACGCCGCGGGCTCGCGCCGGTTATGACGCGGCGCTGTGCATGTATCACGACCAGGCGCTCATCCCACTCAAGGCGCTCGAGTTCGACCACGGCGTAAATGTCACGCTGGGGCTGCCGATCATCCGCACCTCGCCCGACCACGGCACCGCTTTCGACATTGCGGGACAAGGTGTGGCTGACCCCGGCGCCATGTGTTCGGCGATCCGCCTTGCAGGCGAACTTGCGGCGCGGCGCGCACGCCATGGCTGACCTGCCGCCGCTGCGCGAGGTGATCGCGCGCCACGGGCTGTCCGCTTCGAAGGCGCTCGGCCAGAACTTTCTGTTCGATGCACAATTGCTTGACCGGATCGCGGCGATTCCGGGCGATCTGCGCGACGCAGCCGTGCTGGAGATCGGCCCCGGCCCAGGTGGATTGACGCGGGCGCTGCTCAAGGCCGGCGCGCGCGTCACCGCGATCGAGATGGACCGCCGCTGCCTGCCCGCACTCGCCGAACTCGAAGCCGCCTATCCGGACCGGCTACGCGTGATTGAAGGTGATGCGTTGAAGCTCGAACATGACGGGCTGATGGGCGAACCCTATGCAGTGGTTGCCAACCTGCCCTACAATGTCGGGACCGCGCTGTTCACGCGCTGGCTTGGCGGCGACAGCTGGCCGCCACGCTGGACTTCGCTCACGCTGATGTTCCAGCTCGAAGTGGCACAGCGCATCACCGCAGAGCCTGGGAGCGATGCCTATGGGCGCCTGGCGGTGCTGGCGCATTGGCGCAGCACGGCGAAACTGGCAATGAAGGTGCATCGCAGCGCTTTCACCCCGCCGCCCAAGGTGATGAGCGCGGTGGTGCATGTGGCACCGGGCGAAATGCCCCAAGGTGTGTCGGCACGGGTGCTTGAGCGGCTGACCGAAGCAGCCTTCGGCCAACGGCGCAAGATGCTGCGCCAGAGCCTCAAGGGCATGAACGGCGCGCTTGCGGCAATGGACGAACTCGGCATTGATCCGCAGCGCCGCGCCGAGACGCTGAGCATCGACGAGTTCGTGGCACTGGCGCGCGCGCTTGGTTAATTTCGGTTAGCCAAACCCGCCAACTCTTCGGCATCACAGCTTTGCTATTGCACCCGCCGTTAGCAGGGGAAATGCAACCATGAGCCTGTTCGAGGCGAGGATCCAAGCCATGCAGGCCGAACGCCGCCGCACCGCGCGTTTCGCGGTCGACTGCGCGATGCGCTTCCGCACGATCTCGGGGCATCGCGACGGGCGCCTTGCCAATATCTCCGAGCAGGGGGCCAAGCTTTTGCTGCAGGTGCCTCCGCGCGAGGGGGTGACGGGCTGGCTCGCCTTTGCCGGCCACGAGGCCTTCTGCCGGGTGATCTGGACCAGCAGCGATGCCTGCGGGGTCGAGTTCGAGCGCCCGCTTCCGCAATCGGTACTGATCACGATCGCTGGCGAGCAGGCTAAGCTGAACGGTCCCGTCGCCAATGCCGGCAACATCCCGATGGGCCGCAAGCGCGGCGGGCGGCTCGTTTCGGGCGGCTAATCCGCCCGCTTCTTCACCTGGCGCCAATGGTGCAGCAGCGGCTCGGTGTAGCCGCTGGGTTGCTCCACGCCCTTGAAGATCAGATCCTTCGCAGCGCTAAACGCCGCCCCATCTTCATTCCCCGTCAGCGGCACATAGAGCGGGTCGCCGGCGTTCTGGGCATCGACCTTGGCGGCCATTCGGGTTAGCGAGTCCATCACCTGGGCTTCGGAAACCACCCCGTGCAGCAGCCAGTTGGCGATGTGCTGCGAACTGATGCGCAGCGTCGCGCGGTCTTCCATCAGGCCAACATCGTTGATGTCAGGCACCTTCGAGCAGCCGACTCCCTGGTCGATCCAGCGCACCACATAGCCAAGCAGCCCCTGGGCATTGTTGTGCAGCTCCTCGCGCAGTTCGGCTTCGGACCAGTTGATGCCTTCGGCCAGCGGAATCGACAGCAGCTCGCCGAGCGGCGGGATCTCGCCCAGCCCCTGCTGCACTTCAAACACATTGACCTGGTGATAATGCAGTGCATGCAGCGTTGCCGCCGTGGGCGACGGGACCCAGGCAGTGTTGGCCCCTGCTTTCAGGTGGCCGATCTTTTCGACCATCATCTGCTTCATCAGATCGGGCGCGGCCCACATGCCCTTGCCGATTTGTGCGCGCCCGGAGAGCCCGTGCCTCAGGCCCATCGCAACATTGCGTTTCTCGTATGCGCCAAGCCACGCGCTGGTCTTCATCGCTCCCTTGCGCAGCATTGGCCCGGCCTGCATTGAGGTGTGGATCTCGTCGCCGGTGCGATCAAGGAAGCCGGTGTTGATGAACACGATCCGGTCTTTCACCGCAGCGATACACGCCGACAGATTGGCGCTGGTGCGCCGCTCCTCGTCCATCACGCCAACCTTGATCGTATGCCGCGTAAGGCCGAGCAGGTCTTCGACCGCGTCGAACAAATCGTTAGTAAAGGCGCATTCCTCCGGCCCGTGCATCTTGGGCTTCACCACATAGATGCTGCCCTTGCGCGAATTGCGGGTTCGGCCAAGCCGTTCGACATCAAGCGCACCGATCGCGCAGGTAAACACGGCGTCCATGATGCCTTCGGGCACTTGCGACCCGTCGGCGAGGCGGATCGCCGGATTGGTCATCAGGTGGCCGACATTGCGCACGAACAGCAGGCTGCGCCCCGGCAGCACCTGTTCCTTGCCATCGCGGTCGATGTAGGGCTTGTCCGCTTCAAGCGCGCGGGTGACCACGCGCCCGCCCTTCTCGAAGCTTTCCTGCAGATCGCCGCGGATGACTCCCAGCCAGTTGGAATAGGCGAGCAGCTTGTCCTCGGCATCGACCGCCGCGACCGAATCCTCGCAATCGCAGATTGCGGTGAGCGCTGCTTCGACCACGATGTCGGCAATCCCTGCCTTGTCATCCCGCCCGACCGGATGGCTGCGATCGAACACGATTTCGATATGCAGGCCGTTGTTCCGGAACAGCAGGCCGCGCGAAGTCTTGCCGACATGGCGGTTGTCATCCTGCAACTGGATATCGCTTTCACCGGCCACATCGGACCAGCTGCCGCTGACGAGCGGAAGCGCCTGGTCGAGGAATTCGCGCCCGCGCGCGATCACGGCATCGCCGCGCGCCTTGTCGTATCCGCCGGGCCTCGCAGGAGGCGCATCGAGCGCATCGGTGCCGTACAGCGCATCGTAAAGGCTGCCCCAGCGCGCATTGGCCGCATTCAGGAGGAACCGCGCATTGAGCACCGGAACCACCAGCTGCGGGCCGGCCATGGTGGCGATCTCGGGATCGACATTGGTGGTGCCAATGGTGAAGTGGGCCGGTTCGGGCACGAGATATCCGATCTCGCGCAGGAAGGCCTCATACTCGGCCGGGTCGATCGGCTTGCCGCGCCGCGTGACATGCCATTGATCTATCTGTGCCTGAAGCTCGTCGCGTTTCTGAAGCAGCGCGCGGTTGCGCGGGGCGAAAGCGCCCAGCAGCGCGGCAAAGCCCTGCCAGAATGCGTCGATATCGCGGCCCAGCGGGGCAAGCACCTCGGTTTCCAGGAAATTCGCCAGTGCCGGGTCGACGCCGATCCCGTTGCGATCCAGATATTCGCCCACAGATTCCTCGCACGATTGGGCCCACCGGCGCGCGGCGAGCTGCTTTCCAGTCTGTTTCCCGGGGAGGAATGGCGCGCGCTATGGCCAATGCCACCGGCAATTGCAACCGCGCTTCGTGAAGAGTTTTCGCTATGGGTTGGCCTTATGCCAAGGCGCGGCTAGAGCGGTTGCAGATGGAACAATCGCACGCCTCCCACGCCGCGCTGACCGAGCGAATCGATGCGTCCGCGATGCTGGCCCAGGTGCAGACCTGGAGCGCGGTAAACACCGGGACCGCCAATCTCGAAGGGCTGGCGCAGCAGGCCGAACTGCTGGCGACTGCGTTTGCCGCACTGCCGGGCGACATCGAACTCGTCGGGCCAGCCCCCGTGACCGCGATCGATGCCCATGGCCACGCGGTCGAAAAGCCGCATGGCCAGCATCTGGTGCTGCGTGTGCGCCCGCAAGCCAACCGCCGCATCCTGCTGACAGGGCACATGGACACGGTGTTCCCCGCCGACCACGCGTTCCAGGGCCAGACCTGGCTCGATCAGGACACGCTCAACGGCCCCGGCGTGGCCGACATGAAGGGCGGCATCGCGGTGATGCTGCACGCCTTGCAGGCGGCGGAGAGCGCCGGGGCAATTGCCTCACTCGGCTATGACGTGATGATCAATTCCGACGAGGAGACCGGTTCGCTCGCTTCCGCGGCACTCATCGCCGAGCTGGCGCAGGGCAAACTGGCCGCCCTCACCTATGAGCCTGCCGCCCTGCCCGACGGCACACTGGCGCACGAACGCGGCGGCACCGGCAATTATTCGATCACCTTTACCGGCAAGAGTGCCCACGCCGGGCGCAACCCGCACGAAGGCCGCAACGCGATTGTCGCGGCAGCAGACCTGATCCTGCGGCTGAAAGAGCTGGAACACGGCGATCTCACCATCAACCCCGCCAAGCTCGAAGGCGGCGCGGCCAACAATGTCGTACCCGACCATGCGGTGCTGCGCTTCAACATCCGCCCGCGCTCAACCGAAGCGATGGCGCGGTTCGAAGCGGATCTTGCCGAAATGCTCGCTGCGATCGAACGCGCACACGATGTGGCACTCCACCGCCACGGGGGAGTGACCCGCCCGCCCAAACCGGTCGATGCGCGGGCGCAGCGCCTGTTCGATCTCGTCAAGGCCTGCGGCGAGGAACTGGGCCAGCCGATCCGCTGGCAGAGTTCGGGCGGCGTGTGCGACGGCAACAACATCGCCGCCTGCGGAGTGCCGGTGGTCGACACCATGGGCGTACGCGGCGGGGCGATCCATTCACCCGACGAATATCTGATCGTGCCCAGCCTGGCCGAACGCGCGGCGCTATCCGCGCTCGTCATCACCCGCATTGCCAATGGAGAATTCCAGTGACTTTCCGCCTGCGCGCCGCGCGCGCCGACGATCTCGAGCCGATGTACGAAATGGCCAAGCTGACCGGCGGTGGCTTCACCAATCTGCCGCCTGACCGCAAGGCGCTGGCCGCCAAGCTCGAGCGCGCCAGCACCGCCTTTGCCAGCGACAGTGAAGCGCTCGGCGACGAGCTGTTCGTGCTGGTACTGGAGAATGCCGAGACCGGCGCGATCCGCGGCCTCGCGCACCGAGGCGACCATGACGTTGTCCCAGCCAC
>JBMSNZ010000026.1:0-23765 GCA_049421965.1 Erythrobacter sp. | reverse complement strand
GGTCGTCCACCACCACCGCCAGCATGTAGGTGGGCGTGCCGTCAGCGCGCAACAGGATGTAATCGTCCAGTTCCTCGTTGCGCACCGTCACCGGGCCCTGAACACGGTCAACAATGGTGGTTTCGCCTTCCTCGGGCGTTTTCAGACGCACCACGAAGGGTGCGCCAAGCGGCGCTTCGGACGGGTCGCGGTGGCGCCAGCGGCCGTCATAGCGGATCGGCTGCTTGGCCGCGCGCTGGGCCGCGCGCATTTCCTCGAGCTCTTCTTGTGTCGCATAGCATTTGTAGGCGAAGCCATGCGCCAGCAGCGTCTCGGCCACTTCGACATGGCGCGAGCCACGTTCGGTCTGGAACACGGGCGCATCGTCGAAATCGAGCCCAAGCCAGTCTAGCCCGTCAAGGATGGCGTCAATCGCGGCCTGGGTCGAGCGCTTCTGGTCGGTATCCTCGATGCGGAGCAACACGCGCCCGCCATGGTGGCGCGCATAGAGCCAATTGAACAGCGCCGTGCGCGCACCACCGATGTGCAGGAAGCCCGTGGGGGAAGGGGCAAAGCGGGTGACCATCGCACCGGTCCGCGCGCCGCTTTCGCTTGCCATAAGCCTCTGATTCCTTTCCAATGCCCTCATGGCGACGCCGCAAACGCCATTGGTGCCCCTGGGGGACGGCGCCGACGCCGACGATGCTGCAGTGCAGCGCCCTTGGCGCATGGCACGGCGCATGTCCAGTCTCGCCGAGGCTGCCGAAAGTTTTCTCGCAACAGCAGGCTTCGATCGCGGGCCATGGCTGGTCGTGGCCTTCGCCGGCGGGATAGCCGCGTGGTTTGTGCTCGGCACACCGTGGCAATGGAGCGCGGCAATCGGGCTTGCGCTGCTCCTGGCGGTGGCAGCCATGGCGGCGTGGCCGCAGGCGCGCGATGGTGGCGGGGCGGCCAGAGCGCTTGTGCGCCAGGCGTGTGTCGCGCTCGGTCTGATGTTTGCCGCCGGGGTCGCAACGGTCTGGCTGCGTTCCGCTGTGGTGGGGGCCGAGCCGATCGCATATCCCCGCGCCGAGATCCTGCAAGGCTATGTGCTCGAACGCGAGGAGCAGCCGGCTGAAGGCCGCGTGCGGCTGACGCTGGCAACGCGCGATGCCGAAGCAGGCGCGGCGCGCAAGGTGCGGGTCAATGTGCCGCTGGAGAATGCAACCGCGCGGATGGACGAAGGCGCGGTGGTGCGCCTGCGCGCGCGCCTGATGCCGCCCGCGCTGGCTCAAGGCCGATCGCGGCTACCTTGAACGGTCGGGTGGGCTTGCCATTACCCTCAGGGATCGCAGGATTGCCACGGTGGGCGAATACCAGGGTGAGCACGGATGGTGGCGTCCTGCCCCGCAGGAGTGACTAGTCACCCAGCACTTCGTCGAAGAGCCCGAGCATGGCGGCCCAGCTTTGCCGGTCAGCACTCGGATCGTAATCGACCGCAGCATTGCCGGTTGGCGGATTGGGGTTGGTGAAGCCGTGTTTGACGCCGCTATAGGCATGAAAATGCCAGTTTGCCCCGGCGCGGTCCATTTCCTCCCAGAAAGCGAGGACCTGTTCTCGCGGGACAAGCGGATCGGCATCGCCATGGCACACTAGGATCCGCGCCTTGACTGCGCCAGGTTCTGCCGGTCGGGCGGTGTCAAGCAGCCCGTGGAAGCTGGCAACCGCGAACAGTTCGGCTCCGTCGCGCGCCAGTTCCAGGACTGCTCGTCCGCCCATGCAAAAGCCGATTGCGCCCATCGGCAAATCGCCGGCGATCCCGCTCAGGGTTTCCGTGGCCGCATACAGGCGCGCACGATGAAGCGAAGGGTCCTGGCGCAGATCATCGGCCCATTGCATTGCTTGTGCCATGCCATCCGGGCGGGCACCGTAAAAGTCAGCGATCATCGCGATGTATCCCGCGGCTGCAAGCGCGCGGGCCTTGGCTTCGACCGCCGGGGTCGGGTTCATGATCGTCGGAAACACCGCCACCGCAGCGCGTGGCTTGCCCTCCGGCCGCACCAGCAGGCCGGTGAGCGCCAGCTCCCCGTCGCAATAGGCGACGCGTTCGAAGCTCATTCGACCGGCAGGAATTCGGGGACCGAAAGGTAGCGCTCGCCGGTGTCGTAGTTGAAGCCAAGCACGCGGCTGCCGGGTGCCAATTCGGGAAGCTTTTGCGCAATCGCCGCCAGCGTGGCCCCGGACGAAATGCCCACCAGCATGCCTTCCTCGGTCGCAGCGCGCCGGGCCATGGCCTTGGCATGCTCGGGATCGACCTGGATCGCCCCGTCGATCGACTGCGTGTGCAGGTTACCGGGAATGAAACCCGCGCCAATGCCCTGGATCGGATGGGGACCGGGCTGCCCGCCGCTGATCACCGGGCTGAGCGTGGGTTCGACCGCATAGGCCTTCATGCCGGTCCAGTGGCGCTTCAGCTCTTCGGCACAACCGGTGAGGTGGCCGCCCGTGCCAACTCCGGTGATCATCACATCGATCGGGCTATCGGCGAAATCGGCCAGAATCTCCTTCGCGGTGGTGCGCACATGTACCGCGACATTGGCCGGATTGTCGAACTGGCTCGGCATCCAGGAATTGGGAGTCGATTCGAGCAGTTCATGCGCGCGCTCGATCGCGCCCTTCATGCCCTTTTCCTTCGGCGTCAGGTCGAAACTGGCGCCATAGGCCAACATCAGCCGGCGCCGTTCGAGCGACATCGATTCGGGCATGACCAGCACCAGGCGGTAACCTTTCACCGCCGCAACCATCGCCAGGCCGATGCCGGTGTTGCCACTGGTCGGCTCGATGATGGTGCCACCCGGCTTGAGCGCGCCTGACGCCTCGGCATCCTCCACCATCGCCAGCGCGATCCGGTCCTTGATCGAACCGCCGGGGTTGGCCCGTTCGCTCTTTACCCACACCTCGTGATCCGGAAACAGGCGCGCGAGGCGGATGTGCGGCGTGTGGCCAATCGTCTCGAGGATGTTTGCGGCTTTCATGTCAGGGCCTCCTTCTTGGCGGATTGCAGGTCACTGCCTTCGGGCAGGAATTCCGGGGCGAATGTCTTGGCCTGGCGCAGCTGCGGAAAGAGCCACGCCCAGATCAGCGTTACCACTATCGCACCCGCCCCACCGAACACAACCGCTCCCGTGGCGCCGAGCAGGGCTGCGGCCAGGCCGGATTGCATCTCGCCGAGTTCGTTCGAGGCCGAGATGGCGAGGCCCGAGATCGACGAGACCCGCCCGCGCATGCGGTCAGGCGTGTTGAGCTGGACCAGGCTGGAGCGGATAAACACCGATACCATGTCGGCTGCGCCCAGCAGCACCAGCATCGCCAGCGACAGGGCAAAATCGCGGCTGAGCCCGAAGACAATCGTCGCCGCACCAAACACCACCACGGCCCAGAGCATCTTGGGCCCGACATTGTTTGCCAGCGGGCGCCACGCCATCCACAACGCCACCGCCGAGGCGCCTGCAGCCGGCGCACCGCGCATGATGCCGAGCCCTTCCGGCCCCACCATCAGTATGTCGCGGGCGAAGACGGGCAGCATCGCCGTCGCGCCGCCCAGCAGCACTGCGAAAAGATCGAGCGTGATGCAGCCCAGCAGGAACTTCTGCCGCCAGGTGAACTGCGCGCCCTCGATCATCTGGCGGATCGGGTGGGCGGGCGCTGCGTCCTGCACAGCGCGCACCGGGCGGACCGAGCGGATCAACAGAGCGGAGCAGACCAGCAGAACAGCCGACAGCGCATGCGGCAGCCAGCCCGCTTCTGCGAACATCAGCCCGCCGGCAGCTGGCCCGATCACGCTGGCCACTTGCCAGGCGATGCTCGACAGCGCGATCGCGCGCGGCAGCAAGGCTTGCGGAACGATGTTGGGCGCAATCGCGCTCATGGCCGGGCCCACGAACACACGCGCCGCACCGTGCAGCGCGGCGAGCACAAACAGCACGGGCAGGGTCAGTCCGTCATTCCAGGTCAGCAGCGCCAGGACCGCGGCCACGGTGCAATCGATCAGATTGGCGATGGCCGCAACGGTGCGGCGGTCAAACCGGTCGGCAGTCCAACCGGCAACCGGCGTCAGGAGCAGCAGCGGGATGAACTGGGCGAGCCCCAGGAGACCCAGCAGGAACGCGCCCTCGGCGGTCGAGTAGCCATAATCGCTGCGGGCAATATCATACGCCTGGTAGCCGATCAGGACCACCATCGACATGGTGGCAAACACCGCCATGAAGCGCGCGGCCCAGTAGCGGCGGAAATCGGGGATCGCGAGCGGGGTGCGCGGTTCGTCCGGCAGGGGGCTGGCTGCGGTGCTCACACATGCGCAATGGCAGCGGCACGAGCCGCTGCCAAGGCGTCAAAAACTTAAGCTGTTTGTAGTTGCGGTTGTTCAGCGCAGCCGGCGCAGGCGCGGATTGGGCTGCAACTCGTCGATAATCGCGAGGAAATCGTCAAGCCGGATGATCCGCTCGAACTGGAAGCCGGCGCGCTCGTCGCGGGCCCAGATGACATAGGCTTCGAGCCGGCCGACCACAGGCAGGCGGATGATCACGCGGTCACCGCGCTGGAGGTTGGCGGCATTGTCCACCATGAAGCCGTGCGCCGAGATATTGGCGACATGCAGCTTGAGATCGCCCAGCCGCCGGTGCTCGGCGATCACAGGGAAATCGACCGGGTGGCGCGCGGCACGGCGCAGATCGGTCACGCTGAGATTGGCTCCGGCACTCACGGTACAACCCTCCAAAGTGTTCTTGAGAGGAGGAATGCCGGACAAAGGCTGATATTTGGTTAAGGCCAACGCGCCCCAAACCGCAGAAGATGCGGGTTCTAGGCCGCCCAGGCCGGGGCAACCTTGCGGATTTGCGGGAGTCTCGTCGGTTAACGCGTTACGATGGCGTGCTTCTTCTTGCCCAGGCTCAGCTTGACCTGCTCGCCGTTTGCGACTTCGACCAGCAGGGCAGGGTCATTGACGATCTGATCGCCAAGTTTCACCGCGCCTTCGGCAATCTTGCGTTTGGCTTCGCCGTTCGAGGCGGTGAAGCCAAGTTCGGTCAGCACTACGCCGATCCGCATGCCTTCTGGTCCCACCGCGACCGAGGGCAGATCTTCGCCGGCTCCGCCACCGGCAAATGTCGCGTCCGCGGTGGCCTCGGCAGCGCGCGCCGCTTCCTCGCCACGTACCAGTCGTGTCACCTCGTTGGCGAGCACTACCATGGCAGCGTTGATCTCTGCACCCTCAAGTGCTTCGAGCCGCACGATTTCGTCCAATGGCAGATCGGTAAAGAGGCGCAGGAACTTGCCGACATCGCGATCATCGGTGTTGCGCCAGTATTGCCAGAAATCGTAGCTCGGCAGCTGGTCTTCGTTGAGCCACACCGCGCCAGCCGCGGTCTTGCCCATCTTGGCCCCGTCAGCCGTGGTCAGCAGCGGAGTGGTGAGCCCGAACACTTCGGTGCCGTCCATCCGGCGGGCCAGTTCGATCCCGTTGACGATGTTACCCCACTGGTCGCTGCCGCCCATTTGCAGGCGCACGCCCATGTCCTGCGCCAGGTGGCGGAAGTCATAGCCTTGCAGGATCATGTAATTGAATTCGAGGAAGGTCATCGGCTGCTCGCGCTCGAGCCGAAGCTTCACCGAATCGAACGCCAGCATGCGGTTGATGGTGAAATGGGTGCCGACCTTTCGCAGCATCTCGATATAGCCGATCCCGCCGAGCCAGTCGTAATTGTCGACCATAACCGCATCGGTCGGGCCATTGCCGAAGGTCAGGAACCGCTCGAACACCTTGCGGATCGAGGCGATGTTGGCCGCGATCGTGTCTTCCGACAGCATCTTGCGGCTTTCATCGCGGCCCGACGGATCGCCAATGCGGGTGGTGGCACCACCCATCAGCACCACCGGCTTGTGCCCGGCCTGCTGCAGGCGGCGGAGCATCATAATCTGCACGAGCGAGCCGACATGGAGCGAAGGGGCCGTCGCATCGAAACCGATATAGCCTGGCACAACCTGGCGCTGGGCGAGCTGGTCCAGCCCCGCCGCATCGGTCACCTGGTGGATATACCCGCGCTCTTCAAGGAGGCGCAGCAGTTCGGATTCGTATTTGCTCATTGCGCGCAGGCCCCTAGCAGCGCTTTTGCCGGAGCGTAAGCCTCTTGCAGGAGGCAGCGCACAGCCATAGGGCGGCAGCGATGTATACGCTTGTGCTCCATCCGGAATGTCAGCCCGGCCCGATCAATTCGGTCACCGCCAATATTCTCCCCACACCGCGCGGCTGCCAGGCCGAGTTTCGCCTGAAGGGTGATGTCTCGGCGATCTTCGTGCCCGATGCCGCGATGCCGGAACGGCGCGATTTCCTGTGGCAGACCACCTGTTTCGAAATCTTCTGGCGGCCCGAAGACGGCGCATGGTACCGCGAATTCAACCTTTCGCCCTCATCGTGCTGGGCGGCCTATGATTTTGACGATTTCCGGCTCAATTCGCGCGACGCGCCGGTCGAAGCGATCGCGGTCGCCTGCAGCTATACGCAGAGCGAACTGGTGCTGCGCGCCGATATCGCCGCCGAGCTGCGCGACCCCGCGCAGGTGGCGCTGAATGCTATTGTCGAGGATAGCTCGGGCAATATCCAGTTCTGGGCGCTCGCCTTCCCCGAAGGCAAGCCCGAGTTCCATAGCGAAGTCTGCCGCAAACTGTCGGTGGAGCGCCAGCCATGAGCGTTGGTTTCGGGATTGACCGGCTGCTGGCCGATCCGCGCCTGCTGAGCGAGCTCAAGGGGCGGCGCGTGGCAGTGGTCGCGCATCCCGCCTCGGTCACGACCGAGCTCGTGCACAGCCTTGATGCGCTGATTGTCGCAGGGGTCAATGTGACCAGCGCGTTCGGCCCGCAACATGGCCTCAAAGGCGACAAGCAGGACAATATGGTCGAGACGGAGGATGAACTCGACCCGCAATACGGCATCCCGGTGTTCAGTCTCTATGGCGAGGTGCGCCGGCCGACCGGCCAGATGATGTCGAGTGCCGATGTCTTTCTGTTCGACCTGCAGGATCTTGGCTGCCGGATCTACACCTTTGTCACCACGCTGCTGTACCTACTCGAAGAAGCGGCGAAGGCGGGCAAGAGCGTGTGGGTGCTGGATCGGCCCAATCCCGCCGGCCGCCCGGTAGAGGGAACATTGCTGATCCCCGGACAGGAAAGCTTCGTCGGCGCGGCACCCATGCCCATGCGCCATGGCCTGACCATGGGCGAGATGGGCCACTGGTTCATCGGCCATTTCGGGCTCGACGTGGATTACCGCGTCGTGGCGATGGAGGGCTGGGCGCCCGATGGAACCGGGCATGGCTGGCCGGAAGGCCGGATCTGGATCAACCCTTCGCCCAATGCCGCCAATGTCAACATGGCCCGCGCCTATGCCGGCACCGTCATGCTGGAAGGAACCACGCTCAGCGAGGGACGGGGTACCACGCGCCCGCTCGAAGTGCTGTTCGGTGCGCCCGATGTCGACGCCAAGGCTGTGCTGGCCGAGATGCACCGCCTTGCGCCCGAGTGGCTTCAGGGATGCGCCGTGCGCGAATGCTGGTTCACGCCGACCTTCCACAAGCACGCAGGAGAGCTCTGCAACGCCCTGATGATCCATGCAGAAGGGCCGTTCTACGGGCATGACGCATTCCGCCCCTGGCGGTTGCAGGCGCTGGCTTTCAAGGCGATCCGGCGGCTATCGCCCGAATACCCGATTTGGCGCGATTTTCCCTATGAGTACGAGTTCTCTCGGCTCGCGATCGACGTGATCAACGGCGGCCCCGGCTTGCGCGAATGGGTTGACGATCCCACTGCCTGGCCGGACCAGCTTGATACGCTTGCGGCGCATGACGAGGCGGCATGGATCGCCCAGGCCAGGGAAGTGCTGCTCTACTGACAGAGCGGCCAGGCGGCCTCGATCAATGCCCCTGTTTCCGGCTCAGTTCGCGCATGGCATCATCCAGCCCGTCGAGCGTGAGCGGATACATCCGGTCACCCATCAGCTGCTTGATGATCTTGGTGGACTGTGAGTAGCCCCACTGCTTCTCCGGAACCGGATTGAGCCACACGCTGGCCGGATAGGTATTGGCCACGCGCTGCATCCACACCGCGCCGGCTTCCTCGTTCATATGCTCGACGCTGCCGCCCGGATGGGTGATCTCGTAGGGGCTCATCGCGGCATCGCCCACGAACACAACCTTGTAGTCATGGCCGTATTTGTGGAGCACGTCCCAGGTCTTGGTGCGTTCCTGCCAGCGGCGCCGGTTGTCCTTCCACACGCCTTCGTAGAGGCAATTGTGGAAGTAGAAGAACTCCATGTTCTTGAATTCGCTGGTCGCGGCGCTGAACAGTTCCTCGCACAGCTTGATGAACGGATCCATCGAACCGCCGACGTCGAGGAACAGCAGCAGCTTGACCGTGTTGCGCCGTTCCGGCCGCATGCGGATATCGAGCCAGCCCTGCCGGGCGGTGCCATCAATCGTGCCAGGAATGTCCAGTTCGTCCGCCGCGCCTTCACGCGCGAACTTGCGCAGGCGCCGCAGCGCCATCTTGATGTTGCGGGTGCCCAGTTCCTTGGTGTTGTCGAGGTTCTTGAAGTCGCGCTGTTCCCACACCTTGAGCGCGCGCTTGTGCTTCGATTCCCCGCCGATCCGCACGCCTTCGGGATTGTAGCCCGAATTGCCGAACGGGCTGGTCCCGCCCGTGCCGATCCATTTGTTGCCACCCTGGTGGCGCTTTTCCTGTTCCTCGAGCCGCTTCTTCAGCGTTTCCATGATCTCGTCCCAGCTGCCCAGCGACTTGATCTTTTCCATTTCCTCTTCGCTGAGGAACTTCTCGGCCACGGCTTTCAGCCAGTCCTCCGGGATATTGACGGGGTTCTGCCCGTAATCCGAAAGAATGCCCTTGAAGACCTTGTTGAAGACCTGATCGAAGCGATCGAGCAAGCCTTCGTCCTTCACGAAAGTGGCTCGCGAGAGGTAATAGAACGCCTCGGGCGTCTGTTCGATCACGTCCTTGTCCAGCGCCTCGAGCAAGGTGAGGTGCTCCTTGAAGCTGGCGGGAATGCCGGCAGCGCGCAATTCGTCGACGAAGTTGAAAAACATGGCTCCAGCCATAGCGGCGGCGAGGGGGCCGCGCCAGTCTCTCGCGCCGGGCTATCGAAATTAACGGGACGCTAACCATGGGCGGTTACTGAGCCCCTAAGCATTATCCGGGGACGCCAAGAGAGATGAACGAACTCGCGATCGACACTGCCGGGGCCATGGCCCTTGAACGCATCCCGGAAAGCTGCGGCGATGTGACGGTGGGTTGCACCGATGTGGCAGGAATTGTCGAAGCGGTGATCAAATCCTCTGCCGCGCTCCGGGCCGAACACGAGGCGCTGCGCGAGACGGTGACCGCGCTCGAAGCCGATCAGGCCAAGGTAGCCGAAGCGAGCGACGAGGCGCGCCTCCTGTCCGAACGCGCGATCGAGCGCCTGGGCGAAGGCACCGCGCTGATCCATGGTTCGCTGCTGCAAATCAACGAACTGCTGGAACTGGTGGCCGCGCTGTCACAGCATGTCACCGGTTTCGCCGCGGCGATGGAACAGGTGCGGCGCAGCTCGAAGGATATCGAGCAGATTGCCGAAACGACCAATATCCTGGCGCTGAACGCCACGATCGAAGCGATGCGTGCCGGCGATGCCGGTCGCACTTTCGCTGTCGTGGCCGGCGAGGTTAAGAGCCTGGCGAACGACACCCGCAAGGCGACCGAGGAAATCACTGCCACGATCGATGCGCTGGGCGGCGAAGCGGCGATCGTGATCGAGCGGATCGAGGCGGGCAGCAAGGCCAGCAGCGATGCCAAGGCTTCGGTGGCTCAGATCGAACGCACCATCGTCAATGTCGGGCAGCTGGTGGAAGAGGTCGACAAGCAGAACGACCAGATCGCGCGCTCAACCACCACCATCAGCGATCATGTGGTGCGGGTGCAGGACGTGCTCGACAGTTTCGACATCGCCGCGCGCGACAACGAAGGCAAGCTCGAGATCGCCCACAAACGGATGGAAGAGCTTGAACTCACTGCCAGCGACATGTTCGACAAGCTGGTCAAGGCCGGGCTCGCGCCGCAGGACAGCCTGATGGTCGACAAGGCGCGCGAATTCGCCCGCCGCCTAGTCGAAAGCGCCGAACAGGCGATCGAGCAGGGCACGCTCACCATGGAGCAGCTGTTCGACCAGAACTACCGTCCGGTGCCGGGCACCAACCCGCAGCTCTATCGCACCACGTTCAGCGACTGGGCCGAGCGCAACTGGCGCCCGATCAACGATGCCGTGGTGGCCGAGGGCGGGGCGATCATCATGTGTTCGCAGGCCGACATGAACGGTTTCCTGCCCACGCACGCCAGCCAGCATTCGCGGCAACCGATCGGCGAACTGGCGCATGACACCAAGTACTGCCGCAACGGACGCATTATCCTCGAGGGGGTGGACCTAGTCGCGAAATCGACCAAGGACCCTTACACCATGGCGGTCTATCGCCAGGAGGGTGACGGCAAGAATTACATCGTGGTCCGCAACGTCTATATTCCGGTGGTAATCAACGAACGTCGCTGGGGCGATTTCGAGCTGGCCTACAGCTTCGGCTAAGCAGGCTCGGGCGCTGGGCGGTGCCAGCGCGACGCGGCGTGGATCGCCATAGCCAGCCAGCCAAGCCCGATCATCGCGGTCGCCAGTGGCCCGATGCCCAATTGATCGAGCATGCCGGGCACAATCAGCACCGGCGCCGGCAGGCACAGCACCGCCAGCAGCGGACGCCGCAGGCCATAAAAGGCGAAAGCTGCTCCGCCGCAGCTCGCAGCAAGCAGCCCGAATTTGAGCCACACCGGATAGGGCAGAATGGCCATTTCAAATAGCGGATCGGCCCCTGCCACGAAACGATCGACCATCCGGAACATGATGGCATTCTCGGCCGCATCGGCAATTGCGGCGACTATCCCGATCCAGCCCCATATCCGCCAGGATTGCCGGCCCGTCTCGCGGGCAATCCCGGCAAAGAAACTGAACGTCAGCAGCCCGTAGGCAGGCATAAGCAGATAATCGAGCGTGTTGCCGGTCGTCATGCCGGCGATCCTGGACGCACGCATGGGATCGCCCGTTTCGCCGAAGCTATGGGCGAGGTGGGCATGCGTCGAAGCGAATTCCAGCAGGAGCACCGGGCGGATATCGCTGCCTTCGATCGGGCGGGCGAGTTCTGCCGGAAAGTACCCCCGCATCACCAGCAGCAGTGTGAGCGTGAGGCCGAAGAACAGCAGCGTCAGCCGATGATCGCCGATCTTCATGCGCCTGATATCAGCCCGGATTGCGCCGGGCCATGAAGGCGAGCCGTTCGAACATCATCACGTCCTGCTCGTTCTTGAGCAGCGCACCATGCAGCGGTGGGATGGCGCTGTTCGGGTTGGAATCCTGCAGCACGTCGAGCGGCATGTCCTCGTTCAACAGCAGTTTCAGCCAGTCGAGCAACTCGCTGGTCGAGGGCTTCTTCTTGAGGCCCGGCACTTCGCGCAGTTCGTAGAAGATGTCCATCGCCTTGCTAACCAGCGCCTTCTGGATGCCGGGGTAATGCACCTCGATGATCTCGCGCATGGTCTCGCGGTCGGGGAACTTGATGTAGTGGAAGAAGCAGCGGCGCAGGAACGCGTCAGGCAATTCCTTCTCGTTGTTCGAGGTGATGACGACAATCGGGCGTTCCTTCGCCTCGATCCGCTCCTGCGTCTCGTAAACGTCGAAGCTCATGCGATCGAGTTCCTGCAGCAGGTCGTTGGGAAACTCGATGTCCGCCTTGTCGATCTCGTCGATCAGCAGCACGGGCAGTTCGGGCGAGGTGAAGGCCTCCCACAGCTTGCCCTTCTTGATGTAGTTGCGGATGTCGTGGACGCGCTCTTCGCCCAGCTGGCCATCGCGCAACCGCGCCACCGCGTCATATTCGTAGAGGCCCTGCTGGGCCTTGGTGGTGGATTTGACGTTCCACTCGATCAACGGGGCACCCAGCGCCTTGGAGATTTCGTGCGCCAGCACTGTCTTGCCGGTGCCAGGCTCGCCCTTCACCAGCAGCGGGCGGCGCAGTGTGACCGCAGCGTTCACCGCGACCTTCAGGTCGGCGGTCGCGATGTAGGAACTGGTACCTTCAAAGCGGTTCGTCTCGGTCATCGGTTTTCCCTTGCAACTTTACGTTTGCGTTAGGCGGCAGGCCCGCCGAGTGCAAGGGGGGCCAGGCTATCGAATTGGCGAGTAAAGTATGCACTCTTGAAATTTGCCGCGAAGCTTGCCATATCGCCCTCGCGGACCGGGCCCCTCTGGCGCGGTATCGGCAGGCGCAATCCTGAAGATACCTCGTGATGTCGGACCGCATCGGATGATACCGATGCATGGGTCCGGGCTTCTCCCCCTTTCCCTTTGTCCAGGCCGGTGCATCGGTCATCCGATCGAACGTCAACCCGTTTCGATAGGGAGCATTGCCATGTCTGACCGAGTCTTCCGCCTGATGGAGCGCCACCGGCGTCTTGATGATCTTTTGCGCCTGGCTCAGGCGCGCCGCATCCCCGATCCGTTCGAGGTCATGCGGTTGAAGAGGCTCAAGCTGGCGGTCAAGGACCGGCTCGCGCGGCTGTTGCGCAAGCGCAGCGTAGCCACAGCAGGGACCAACTAGAACGCTGGGGGGCGGAACCGTTAGCGGGTCCGGCCCGTTGCCAGCACTCACCGTTCAGGGACAAGCACTATGGAATTCCTCTTTGCCGACTGGCTGGGCACACCTGCCTGGTTCTGGCTCGTCTTTCTCGGCCTCGTGGCCGCGCTCACCGCGTTCGACCTTGGCATCCTGCACAAGGAAGACCGCGAGATGGGCATCGCTGAATCGCTCAAGCTCAGCGCCTTCTACATCGGGATAGCCTTGCTGTTCGGGGTGTGGATCTGGATCGAGCGGGGCGCCGATCTGGGCATGAAGTACTACACGGGCTTCTTCATCGAGAAGGCGCTGTCGATCGACAATGTCTTCGTCATCAGCCTGATCTTCACCTATTTCGCGATCCCGCCGAAATACCAGTACCGAGCGCTGCTGTGGGGCATCATGGCGGTGATCGTGCTGCGTGGCCTGATGATCGCCGGCGGTGCCGCGTTGGTCAGCCAGGCCTACTGGGTGCTCTACCTCTTCGCTGCCTTCCTGATCTTCACCGGGATCAAGATGTTCTTCGCCGGTGACGAGCCGATGGATGTCGCGAAGAATCCGGTGGTGCGCTGGATCTCCACGCACATGCGGGTGACCCGCGAACTGCACGCCCAGCACTTCTTCGTGAAGGTGCCCGACGAGAAGACCGGCAAGCTGGTAACTGCGGCCACCCCGCTGTTCCTGGCGCTGGTCGTGATCAATCTGGCCGACCTTGTGTTCGCGGTGGACAGCGTGCCGGCGATCTTCGCGATCACCACCGACACCTTCATCGTCTACACCTCGAACATCATGGCGATCCTGGGCCTGCGGGCGCTTTACTTCGCGCTGGCGGCGATGGTGCACCGCTTCCACTACCTGAAGTACGCACTGGCTGCCGTGCTGGTGTTCATCGGCTCGAAGATCTTCGTGGCAGACTTCCTGATGGGCGGCGAGAAGTTCCCGCCGGTGCTCAGCCTTGGCGTTACGGCCGTGCTGATTGCTGCGGGCATCTTCTACTCCCTGTGGAAGACCCGCGGCCAGCCCGAGCCCAACTGGCCGAAGGAAGAATCGCCGGCACAGGTCCAGGCGCATCTCGACGAACTGGCGGACAACAAGCACTAGGCCAGTTCGTCACCAACAAAGGAAAGGGCGGATCGCATCGCTGCGGTCCGCCCTTTTTCTGTGCCAATGGCCTGGGCGCGTGATCGTTCAGGCGTCGATCAGTTCGCGATCGACATCGCTGGCGTGGTTCTGGATGAAGTTGAAGCGGTGCTCCGGGTTGCGGCCCATCAGCCGGTCGACCAGTTCTTTCACCGCATAGCGCCCTTCGTGATGTTCGGGCAGGGTGATCCGGATCAGCGAGCGGGTTTCCGGGTTCATGGTTGTCTCGCGCAGTTGCTGCGGGTTCATTTCGCCCAGGCCCTTGAACCGGCTGACCTCGACCTTCTTGCCCTTGAATACGCTCGCTTCCAGCTCCGCGCGGTGCGCATCGTCGCGGGCGTAATGCGTCTCTTTCCCGCTCGACAGCTTGTAGAGCGGCGGCTGCGCCAGATAGAGGTAACCTCCGCGCACAACCTCTGTCATCTCCTGGAAGAAGAAGGTCATCAGCAAGGTGGCGATGTGTGCACCGTCAACATCGGCATCGGTCATGATGATGATCCGGTCATAACGCAGGTTCTGCGGATCGCAGTCCTTGCGCGTGCCGCAGCCCAGCGCCAGAGCGAGATCGGCGATCTCTTGGTTCGCACGGATCTTGTCGGCGGTCGCACTTGCTACGTTGAGGATCTTGCCGCGGATCGGCAGAATGGCCTGCGTCTTGCGGTCGCGCGCCTGCTTGGCGCTGCCGCCCGCGGAATCGCCTTCGACGATGAAGAGCTCGGTCTCGCGCTCGCCTTCACCACTGCAATCGGTCAGCTTGCCAGGCAGCCGCAGCTTCTTGGCATTGGTCGCGGTCTTGCGCTTGATCTCGCGTTCGGCCTTGCGTTTGAGGCGCTCGTCCATCCGCTCCATCACGCTGCCGAGCAACGCGCGCCCGCGTTCCATATTGGCCGTGAGGAAGTGGTCGAAATGGTCGCGCACGGCATTTTCGACCAGGCGCGCCGCTTCGGGCGAGGTCAGGCGGTCCTTGGTCTGGCTCTGGAACTGCGGATCGCGAATGAAAACCGAGAGCATTACCTCGCAGCCGGTCATCACGTCATCGGCGGTGATATCCTTTGCCTTCTTCTGGCCAGTCAGTTCGCCAAACGCGCGCAGGGCCCGCGTCAGCGCGGTGCGCAGGCCTTGCTCGTGGGTGCCGCCATCGGGCGTAGGCACCGTGTTGCAGTACCAGCTGGTCGAGCCATCGGACCATAGCGGCCAGGCGATCGCCCACTCGACCCGGCCCTTGTCCTCCGGAAAATCCTGGCTGCCGGTAAAGGGCTGGGCGGTCACGCATTCGCGCGCACCGACCTGCTCGGCGAGATGATCGGCGAGGCCACCCGGAAATCTGAAGATCGCTTCCTCAGGCACATCCTCGCTGGCCAGCGAAGGGGCACATCTCCAGCGAATCTCGACCCCGGCGAAGAGATAGGCCTTGGAGCGGGCCAGCTTGAACAGGCGAGCCGGTTTGAACTGACGATCGCCGAAGATCTCGGCGTCGGGCGTGAAACTCACGGTTGTGCCGCGCCGGTTGGGTGTTGCCCCCAGCTGTTCCAGCGGGCCCAGCGTCTGGCCCTTGGCGAATTCCTGCGCATAGAGCTGCCGGTCGCGCGCTACCTCCACCCGCGTGTGGCTGGAAAGCGCATTGACCACGCTCACCCCCACCCCGTGCAGGCCGCCGCTGGTGGCATAGGCCTTGCCGGAGAACTTGCCGCCCGAATGCAGCGTGGAGAGGATCACCTCCAGTGTCGATTTGCCCGGAAACTTGGGATGCTCGTCGACCGGGATGCCGCGGCCGTTGTCGCTGATCGACAGGCGGTTGCCCTCGTCAAGCCGCACCTCGATCCGGCTTGCATGGCCGGCCACCGCTTCGTCCATCGAATTGTCGAGCACTTCGGCGGCAAGGTGATGCAACGCGCGGTCGTCAGTGCCGCCGATGTACATGCCCGGGCGGCGGCGCACCGGCTCCAGCCCCTCGAGCACTTCGATTGCAGAAGCGTTATAGTCGCCGCTCGAGGCAGGCGTATTGGCAAACAGATCGTCAGGTGCGCTTTGGGACATGGCCAGGGCTATATGCTGCGGCTCCTTGCCCGCACAAGCAGCGCAGCGCGGTTTTGCTCAGTCCGCGAAGCGCGCAGGCGCCGGATCGACCACAGTGACATCGCCTGCACGCACTTCGCGCACTTCCATCGCGCGTTCGATCATGCCGTTGGCGTTGAAGCGGAAAGCTCCGTCGAGGCCCAGGAAACCGTCCCGCGCGATCAGCTGGCTGGTGGGGAAGGGGCGTCCGAAGCGCCACTCGCGCGCCACCCGCAGCGTCAGCAACACCGCGTCATACCCCAGGGTGGAAATGCGATAGGGTGCGGTGCCGAACCGTTGCTGGTAACTGTCGCGGAAGCGCTGGTAGCGCTGGTTGGAGACCGCCGAGAACAGCGCGCCGCGCAAGGCGGTGCTGCGTGTGAGCGCGGTTTCGCCGCTCCACAGTTCGGTGCCGAGGATGCGCGGATTGGCGCCGCCTTCCTTGAGGGCGCCAGCACCCTGGCTTGCCAGTTGCACGCCGTCTGCGACCAGTACGGTGTCGTACCCGCCGGCCGAGCGCAAGCGATTGGCTGCGCCGATGACAGCGCTGCCGCGCTCGTAACGCTCGGTCCGGACCAGCGAGCCACCGAAACTGCGCAAGGCATTCTGCAGCGCGCTGGCGGAGCGGTCGCCGTAATCGCCGGTGGGCAGGAGCGCCGCGAAATTGCGCGCGCCCTTGGAGCGGGCATAGGCGACCGAGCGTTCGATCGACTGTTCGGGGACATGGCCCATCACGAAAACATCGCGCTGGGCAACGGTGGTGCTGTTCGAGAAAGTGACCAGTGGCACGCCGGCACGGCGCGCTTCGCCCAGTACTTCGGGCACATCTTCAGCCAGCATCGGGCCGAGGATCAGCTTGTTGCCGTCTGCAACCGCTTTGGCTGCCGCCGCGCGCGGACCGGTGGACGTGTCATAGGTGGTGATCCGCAGATTCTCGGCGCTGGTGTCGAGAATCGCCATATTGGCGGCATTGGCGATCGACTGGCCCACCGCGCCATTGCGGCCTGACATCGGCACCAGGATCGCAATCCGGTGGCGGGTCTGGTCGGTGGGCAGGGTGGTGGCGCTCGGCTCGGGCGTGGGTGTCGGCGTCGGGGCAGGGGTGGCTGGCCCGGTTTTCGGCACGATCTGACACCCTGCCAGCAGCAGTGCCGTACCTCCGATCACAAGGTTGCGCCGATTGAACAAATTACGCTGCATACTTGCCGACCCCATCCCGGCTGTTCCAAAGAGCGTTGCGTGAGCAGCAACCCGCCTGAATCAAGCCTTTCCGAACCTCTTCCTGCAGGTCTCTATATCGTTGCCACGCCGATTGGCAATTTGGGCGACATAACGTTGCGTGCAATCGACGTGCTGCGGCGGTGTGACGCGGTGGCTTGTGAAGACACGCGGGTGGCGGGCAAGCTGTTGAAGCATCTGGGTATCTCGCGACCGCTGCTTCGCCATGACGATCATGCCAGCGATGCGGCCTGCGCCGCACTGGTCGAAAGAATGCGTGGCGAGTCTGTAGCCCTGGTCAGCGATGCCGGTACGCCGTTGATCTCCGATCCGGGCTACCGCCTGGTGCGCGCCGCGGGTGCCGCAAATGTGGCGGTGACCACTATCCCTGGCCCCTGCGCAGCGATTGCTGGCCTTACCCTGGCCGGCCTGCCGACCGACCGGTTCCTGTTCGCAGGCTTCCTGCCGGCAAAGGACAAGGCGCGTACTGCTGCGCTGGAAGCGCTGGCGAGCGTCGCTGCCACACTGGTGTTCTATGAAAGCGGCCCGCGCCTGACGAAGACGCTCGAATCAATCGGCGCCCTGTGGCCCAACCGCGACGTGGCGGTCGCGCGCGAACTGACCAAGCTCTACGAGGAATGCCGCACCGGCACCGCTGCAGATCTGGTACGGCACTACGCCGAGAATCCGCCGCGCGGCGAAATCGTGCTGCTGGTGGGGCCGCCGGCAGAGGAGCAGCCTGCGCCCGACGTCGACGGCCTGCTGCGGGAGGCGCTGGGCACGCTCAAAGCGTCTCAGGCCGCTGCGCAGGTGGCCCGTGCTACGGGGCTCGATCGCAAGGCGCTCTATGCGCGGGCGCTGGAACTTAAAGGCGAATGAGGCGCCAGCAGGCTGAGCGCGAGGGGCGCCGGGGCGAATGGCGTGCGGCCGCCTGGCTGCGGCTCAAGGGCTGGCAGGTGCTGGGCGAGCGCATCAAGACCCCGCGCGGAGAAATTGACCTGATCGCGCGGCGCGGCGGCACGATTGCTTTTGTCGAAGTTAAGTGGCGCCAGCGCGCAGCCGATCTCGACCATGCGATCGACGCGTGGCGGCTGCGGCGCGTGGCCGATGCGGCCGAATGCGTGGCGCATCAATACGCGCAGGCTGGCGAAGACATCCGGATCGACGTCATCCTGCTTGCGCCGGGCGCGTTCCCGCGCCACATCGTCAACGCCTGGCAACCTTGAGGTACAGACGCCCCAAATAAACCGTTCGTGCTTAGCTTGTCGAAGCACCGCACTTTCTCATAGTGCGTCGGGATCGAACTGAAGAACGGCCCTTCGACAAGCTCAGGGCGAACGGAGAAGAATGTTGGCTCTACGTGTCGCCGTCCAAATGGACCCGATCGAAAACATAAACATTGCGACCGATTCGTCCTTTGCGCTGATCGAGGCCGCGCAAAAGCGCGGCCATGCGGTTTTCGAGTACCACGTCGAAAGCCTGACGCTGGACGCTGCCGACCGGCTCCATGCGCTCGCCCGGCCTGTGACCGTGCAGCGCGTTGCCGGTGCGCATGTCAGCACGGGCGATCAGGTGCGGCTCGATCTGGGGCGCGATGTCGATGTGGTGCTGATGCGCCAGGACCCGCCCTTCCATATGGGATACATCACCGGCACCCACCTGCTCGAACGGATCCGCCACGAGACGCTGGTGGTGAACGATCCGGTCAGCGTGCGCAACGCGCCCGAAAAAGTGATGGTGCTCGATTTCCGCGAGTTCATGCCGCCTACGCTGATCACCCGGTCGGTCGATGAAGTCCGCCGGTTCATGGAACAGCACGGTGCGGTGGTGGTGAAGCCGATCCATGGCAATGGCGGGAAGGCGATCTTCCGCGTGCCCGAAAGCGGCGAGAACCTCTCGGCCCTGTTCGAGGTGTTCAACCAGATGTGGCCCGAAGCGCATATGGTTCAGCCTTTCCTTCCCGAAGTGGCCGAAGGCGACAAGCGCATTGTGCTGATCGACGGGGTGGTGGCAGGCGCAATCAACCGTATTCCCGGAGCAGGCGAGTTCCGTTCGAACATGGCAGTGGGCGGCAGTGCACAGGCGACCGAACTGACCGAACGCGAGCTCGAAATCTGTGGAGCACTTGGGCCCGTGCTCAAGGAACGCGGCTTGATTTTCGTCGGCATCGATGTGATCGGCGGCAAGTATCTCACCGAGATCAACGTCACTTCTCCCACCGGGATCATGGCGATCGACCGCTTCAACGGCACTGATACGCCGGGGATGATCTGGGGCGCGATCGAAGCGCGGCTCGCACAGCGCTAGGCACAGAAAGCAGTCAACCTCACATGAACCAGTTCATTCTCGATGCCATCGCCGAGGGCGGATATCTCGGGCTGTTTGTGCTGATGGCGCTCGAGAACATCTTTCCCCCGATCCCGTCCGAAGTGATCATGGGCTATGCCGGGGTGCTGGTGGCACGGGGCGAGATGTCGTTCTGGCCCGCCTGGATCATCGGCACGCTGGGCACTCTGGCCGGTAATTACCTGTGGTACTGGCTCGGCTACCGCTGGACCGAGGCCCAACTGCACGGCTTCATCAGCCGCTATGGCCGCTGGCTCACCTTCGAATGGAGCGAGTTCGAAAGCGCGCGGGAAAAGTTCCGGCGCTACGGTGACTGGATCGTGTTCCTGCTGCGGTTTTCGCCCTTCCTGCGTACGATCGTCTCGCTGCCCGCCGGCCTTGCGCGGATGCCGCATGGCCGCTTCCTGCTGTTCACCTTCCTGGGCTCGCTGATCTGGAACGGGATGCTGATCGGGGGCGGCGCGGCGCTGGCCGACATGATCGCCCGGTATGAGGACCTGGCGGAACTTGCGATCCTCGCCTTCGTGGGCGGCGGGGTGATCTGGTATGTCTATCGGGTCGTCACCTGGCGCGACAATGGTGCCCGAGGCAGCAAGACGGGCGAAGAGAACTAGCGCATCAGGCCTTGCGCGCCCTCGGGTGCGCCACGCGATAATTTTCCAGCAGCGCGGCGGCATCAACCCGGGTGTAAATCTGGGTCGAGCCAAGCGAGGCATGGCCCAGTAGCTCCTGCAGGCTGCGCAGATCGGCACCGGCGCCCAGCAGATGGGTGGCAAAACTGTGCCGTAGCGCGTGGGGGGTCGCGGTTTCAGGCAAGCCCAGTGCACGGCGAGCCAGCGCCGTCGCCTTCTGCACCATGCCCTGACTGAGCGGCCCGCCCTTGGCACCGCGGAACAGCGGTGCGGCGGCATCGAGCGGCCAGGGGCACCGGGCGCAATAGTGCGCCACTGCTTCGCGTGTGACCGGCAGGATCGGCACCATGCGCTGCTTGCCTCCCTTGCCGGTGACCTGGAGCACGTCGCCAAGCGGTGCGTCGCGGCCTTTGAGCGAAAGCGCCTCAGCGATCCGCAACCCGGACCCATAGAGCAGCAGCAGCACCGCGCGGTCGCGCGCGCCAATCCAGTCGGCAGCCCCGTTGTCGCCCACCAGGTCGGCAAGATTGCTCGCTTCATCGGGCGTGATCGGGCGGGGGAGGCCCTTTTTGACCCGTGGACCGCGCAGCCGCGGGGCCGCCGGTTCAGGATCGCCTGCCTGCGCCCGTGCGAAGGCGATGAACGCCTTGAGCGCGGAAAGCTCGCGCGCCGCGCTGGTATTCACGAGCCCTTCGGCGCGGCGTTCGGCCAAATGGCGGCGCAGATCAGGCGCCTCAAGCTCCGCTGCTCCGGCCCAGTCGCTGATCCCTCGTGTATTCAGCAGCCGCGCAGCACAGGCAATATAGGCGCGCACCGTGTGCGGGCTGCGGCGGCGACTGTCGGTGAGCTCGGCACGCCATGCCTCGAGCAGATCGGCTGCCTCGCTCACGCGCTGACCAATCCGTCGGCCACGATTTCGCCCAGCAGGGCATCGAGCAGTGGCATGCCAGGTTTCGTCAGCGCTAGCCAGCTGCCGCTGCGCCGCACAAGGCCGAGGCTCACATGAGTGGCAAGGCGGCTTTCATCGACCAGCTCAGACTGGGCGATCCCGAACCGCGCCGACAGCGCCGCCAGATCGACCCCTTCCGCAAGGCGCAGGCCGACCAGCAGCGCCTCGGATGCCTGCTCGGCTGCGCCCAGCACCCTTTGCGCCTTGTTCCCATGCCCATCGGCTTCGCAAGCGGCGAGGTAGTTTTCGGGCTTCTTGTGGCGTTCCGTCGCGGTGTTGCGGCGCCTGCCATGCGCACCGGGTCCGATGCCGCAATAGTCCTGATAGCGCCAGTAGGTAAGGTTGTGGCGGCTTTGCTGGCCGGGCCGCGCGTGATTGCTGATCTCGTAGGCAGGCAATCCGGCGGCCTCGGTGATTTCCTGCGTGAGCGCGAACAGGTCAGCCGCCGGGTCGTCATCAAGCGGGGTGAACTGTCCGCGCCGGACATCTGTGGCGAAGCGCGTATTGGGTTCGATCGTCAGCTGGTAGAGCGACAGGTGGTCGGTTCCCAGCGCAATCGCGCGCGTCAGTTCGCGTTGCCACGCCTCGGGCGTCTGGCCCGGTCGGGCATAGATGAGGTCGATGCTGACCCGGCCAAAGTGCCGCTGGGCCGTGCCGATGGCGCTCAACGCCTCATCCACACCGTGCAGCCGACCGAGGAATTGCAGCGCATCCTCTGCAAGCGATTGGATGCCCAACGACACGCGGTTGACGCCGGCTGCAGCGAGCGCGGCGAAATTGCCCGCTTCGACAGAAGACGGGTTAGCTTCCAGCGTGATCTCGACGGCGGGATCGAAGCCCCACAGTCGCTCGGCCTCCTCAAGCAGGGTCGCAACCAATGCCGGCGGCATCAGCGAGGGCGTGCCGCCGCCGAAGAAGATCGATTCCAGGGCTTCGCCCCCTGCAACACCTGCTTCGTGGCGCATATCGGCCAGCAGTGCTGCGCGCCACAGATCGATATCCACCCCGTCGCGGACATGGCTGTTGAAGTCGCAATAAGGGCACTTCTTCAGGCAAAAGGGCCAGTGGATGTAGAGCGCGCGTGCCACGATGCGGCTATTTCACGCTCTGTTAAGTGCCGCAAGTCAAGCTGTGCCGATGCGCAGAATGACGATTCCCTTCGCAATCGCCGCGATGATGCTGGCCGGGGCCGCCGCAGCCTATGGCGACGGCGCAACCGAACGGCCCGCCAACCGCTTTGCCGCCGAGCTGCTCGACGCGCATAATGCCGAGCGCGAGGAGTTCGGCGCTCCGCCGCTGCGCTGGAGCCCGAAGCTGGCACGCGCGGCGCAGGGCTGGGCCGAAACGCTCGCGGCCGAAGGGCGCATGCGCCATGCCTCGAATGACGAGCGCGGCGGCGCGGGTGAGAACCTCTGGATGGGCAGCGCGGGCGCCTATCCCGCGCGCTTCATGGTAGGCGCGTTCGTGGAGGAACGGCAGCATTTCCGCGCAGGCACCTTCCCGCACATCTCGGCCACCGGCAAATGGCGCGACGTGGGCCATTACACCCAGGTGGTGTGGCCGGGAACGCGCGAACTGGGCTGTGCGATCGCCCGAAACCGCAGCGATGACTTTCTTGTCTGCCGCTACTGGCCGGCAGGAAACACCTACGGTGTCGAGATCCGCCAGCTGCGCTAATTGCCGAACTGGTCGGCGACCAGCTTGGCAAAGGCATCCGCGCGGTGGCTGATGCTATGCTTCCTGGCCGGATCGATCTCGGCAAAGGTCTGTTCGCTTCCTGACGGAACGAACACCGGATCATAGCCGAAGCCCAGCGTGCCGCGCGGCGGCCAAGTGAGTGTGCCGGCGCAAGAGCCTTCGTACACCGCCTGCTCGCCGTCGGGCCATGCGATCGCCAGCACGCAATGGAAGGCGGCGCTGCGATCAACCGCCGCGCCCAATTCCTGCAGCATGCCTTCGACCTTGCCCATCGCCATGTACCAGTCGCGGCCCGGGTCGCCCTCGAACCACTGCCGTTCCGCCCAGTCGGCGGTATAGACCCCCGGCCTGCCGCCCAGCGCATCGACGGCAAGCCCGCTGTCGTCTGCCAGCGCGGCAAGACCGGAGGCTTCAGCGGCGGCCCGCGCCTTGAGCAAGGAATTCTGCACAAAGGTCGTGCCGGTTTCGGCCGGTTCGGGCAGGCCCAGCGAGCCCGCCGAGATACATTTCACGCCATAGGGCTCGAGCAGGGCGGAAATCTCCTTCAGCTTGCCCGCGTTATGCGTGGCAATCACCAGCGATCCGCCGCCCAGCCTGCGGGTCACTTCACCGTGTCCATCTGTGCGGTAAAGATCCGGTCGCAGCCGATCCGCGCTAGGCGCAGCAACCGCAGCAGCCCTTCCTCGTCATAGGTCGCGCCTTCAGCGGTAGCTTGCACTTCGGCGATCTTTCCGCCGCTGATCAGCACGAAATTGGCATCGGCATCCGCGCTCGAATCCTCGTCATAATCGAGATCGAGCACCGGCGTGCCCTTGAAGATGCCGCAACTGATCGCCGCGACCTGGCCGGTGATGGGATCTTCCTTGATATCGCCCGCCGCGATCAGCCCGTTGACTGCCAGGCGCAGGGCAATCCACGCGCCCGAGATGGCAGCGGTGCGCGTGCCGCCATCGGCCTGCAGCACGTCGCAATCGAGCGTGATCTGGCGTTCGCCAAGCTTGCGCAGATCGCCCCCTGCGC
>JBMSNZ010000025.1:0-25412 GCA_049421965.1 Erythrobacter sp. | reverse complement strand
CCACGAAAGCCGGAATATACTCGAGCTCGCCAGCTGCACTGATCGATGGATGGCGCCCAAGATACTGCTCAGCAACCGTCGAACCCGAACGGAACATCCCGCATATGAAGATCTGCCGGCGCCCTTCATTTGCAGGCTGGCCACGAAAAGGCGCGCAAAATGTGTCGATCAGTTCCGCGATCAACCGTTCGTGTGCCGCAGCATCATATCGAAGATGGCTAGGGCGCAGCCGCGCCATTCGCTGGTTGGCCCGATCGATGATCATGAAGGCATCATCATGCCGCCCGGTCTGGTCCAGGAGATTGCCCAGGGCAAACTCGACTTCGGCGATGTCTTCCGGAAGCATTTGAATGGTTTCCAGCGCAACTGTGAGGTCTTGGATCGCTGTTTCTGGATCAGATGACAAAGTCGCCAGCCTTGCGCGGGCGCGACCGCTTTTCGGCGCCGTCTTGAGGAGACCGGAGTAGGCGGCCATCGCCGCCTCCCGGTTCCCCAAATCCTCTTGCAGCATCCCCAGGTTGATCTGCGCTGGGATGAAGCCCGGTGAAGCCGCAAGCGCCGCTTGCAAGTCCGCCTGTGCCAGATCAGTGCGGTAAAGATGGTCGCTGTATATCAGCGCACGATTTACGAGCGCTTCTTCAGGTCCCGCGACGCCCAGTTCCAGAGATCGCCCATAGGCATCGACTGCTTCCTCGTAGCGGCGTTCGTTACGCAAGGAATAGGCGAGATTGAACCAACTGTCGGCATGCGTCGGCGCAAGCTCGACCACTCTGCGGAATAGCAAGGAAGCTTCCTTGAACCTGCCCTCGGAAAGGGCCCGGGATGCCGCTTGCCCGAGCGATTGCCACTGTTCGCTCATAGATCGATTGCACCCTGCAGATGGTTTCGTTGATGCTCGCCGTAAGGCCGAACTGGTCCGGCAGCAAGCCGCAGATCTGGCACCGATTCCGCTGTTTCAAGCTGTGATTGCCCGCAAGCACAATTCGTCGCAGCCAGATCGCCGCCGGGTCAGCTTCTGCAGAAGATGGGATTTCACATGATGCGAATTCCCATGCGAAAAGGGCCCGCCGTGGTGGCGAGCCCTTTATCTGAACAGCCGGAGTGGCGGCGCTTACAGCCCGCCGGGCCCGCAATCATTGCGCAGGAAGTCCAGCATCTTGGTGTAGAACTGCTCCTGATGCTTGTACATCAGGGTGGTGTAGAAGTGGTCCGCCCCTTCCAGCGTCAGGAACTGTGCGGGCTTGCCGTACTTCTCGATCTCCTTCTTGTAGTCGGTGAAGTTGAAGTAAAGCACGCGGCGGTCATCATCCGGGTGCACCATCAGCAGCGGAATGTTGACCTTGGACACTTCCTTGATCGGATTGATGCCGATCATCCCGCGTCGCTGGGCCCAGTCATCCAACGCCTTGGGCGTGTTGGCCGGACGACGCATGAAATAGACCTTCTCGGGGTCCGCCACGGCGGCGCCGGCGATCGCGCACTGGTAGATGTTGTTCTCGCGGCTCAGCGCCACCAGCGCAGCATAGCCGCCGTAAGACCAGCCGAACATGGCGATCCGATCGGGATCGGCCCAGCCAGCCTGGACAAGCGCCTTCGCCCCATCGTCCTTGTCGTCCTGCATCGCAAGGCCATGCTGGCCATAGGCGGAATCGAACATGTCCTGGCCCCAGCCCACCGACATGCGGTACTGCGGCTGAAGCACCATGTAGCCATTGTTGGCGAGCAGCTGCCCCCACTCGTCATAACTGATGACTTCGTTGACGTGCGGCCCCCCGTGCGGAAGCACGATCAGCGGGAACGGCCCCTTGCCCTTGGGCTTGGTCACATAGGCCGGGATTCGCTTGCCATCGCGCGCAGTGTACCAGATGAACTCAACGTCCGAGAGCTGTTCAGGCTTCACCAGCGGATTGCGGCTGCCAAGCTTGGCCATTCCGGCTTCCGTTATCAGCCAGAATGATCCCGGATCGCGCGGACCGCGGTTGCTCACGATCATCCGCTTGCCATCCATCGAGCGGCTGCTAACCGACAGCTGGTGCGCATGGGGGATCTGCTGCTCAAGCGCCTTGTAGAGCGCTTCCTCATCCTTGTCGAACCAGTGACGTTCCATTCGCCAATCGGGATAGATCGCCGCAGCCAGCGTATCCTTGCCCGGAATGGTGTGGAGCTGGATGCCCATCACATCGGCGGTTTCCGACTGGAACAGCTTCTTGCCAAACTGCTGCGTCTTGAAGTCGAACTCCCAAAGCGCGGCCTTGTCTTCGCCGCGATTGTCGATCACATAGCCGATCGTGGGATCGGTGGGGCTGAATCCGGCAACGCCCATGAAACCGCCGAGCACGCGATACAGGTTCTTGTGCTCGTCATAGTCGTACCGATTAGCCATTTCCTTCCAGGAACCGTCACCCGGAAGCCGGTAGTAGCTGATCAGCTCATTGGTGTTCGGATCGACCGACTGGGTGAAACGGGGGTTGCCATCGTTGTCAAACACCGCTGTCGGAAACTTTTCGCTGCCCTTGAGCACAAGCGAGCGCGCCCCGGTGCTGAGGTTCAGGCGATAATAGGCATTGGGACGGAAGGCCTCGAAGGGATCGACACCCGTCGCGTCGGCAACCGTGCGGCCGGTGGCAACAAGAATCGTGTCAGGCTCCTTGGGAAGGACATTCACGAGGTCGAAATTGTCCGCCAGCGCCGAAAACTTGTTCCCTTCCAGGTTGTAGGAGAAAGACTTGTACTCGCGGATGTCCTGCTCGGGACCCTTCACCGAGTTGCGGACGACCTGCCACGCCGTGCCGAAGATGTGATTGTTGGAAACCCAGCGGGCGTTGATGATCTCCATCGGATCGGCCGCCAACCGGCGAAAGGGCGCGGCCTTTCCAGCGATCAGATCCTCGGTCTTGTAGATCTCGAGCACATAGTCGCCTTCACGGCTTTCAACCTTGTGCACGAGGATATGCTTGCCGTCGGGCGCCATCTGAACTGCATTGACGACATCGCGCAGCGACCATACCTCGACTGGGACCGGTTGCGAGGCGGCCGCGGCCTGATCCTGAGCCGAAACCGAAACAGGGAATGAGAAAAGCATAAGCGCGCTGACCGCGCAGGCCAGCAGGGGGGATTTGAAACGTGGCATTTTCACTCGCTCAATCAGGGAATTAGACCAAACACAGGATAAAATGAAAACGGCCCCGCCACAAGAGTGACGAGGCCGGATTCATTCAGCCCAGAAGCCGATTTGTCCGATCAGAATTCAATGTTCACCGAAGCGAAGAATTCGCGACCATCGTAATCGTAGCCGGCGCCGATCGCGGTGTTGGCGATAGCGAGCACTTCGCTCGGATCAACCTGCGGCGGGGCCGTGTTGAAGATGTTGTCCACACCCACCAGGAACGTGAACCGATCCGTGCGATAACGGATCGAGGCCGAGTGCAGGAACTGCTCCTTCGCAAAGCCAACGTCACGACAGAACACGCCATCGCCAGGCACAAAGTTGTTCGGCGTGAATACACCAGTGGCGGCGTTGAACGAGCCCGAGCCGTTACCCAGACAGGTATTCGAAATCACGCCGGTCGGTGCGCCATTGGGTCCACGACCGAAAGCATCCGAGAACGGGTCAACGCCAGCTGGATCCTGCGCCACGGGGCCAGTGTAGTTGATCTGCCAGGTGAAACGGAAATCGTCCACATCCGCCCGGAAGGTGGTGCGGCCAGTCCACTTGGGCAGACTAAACTCGCCCGCGTCGTCGTCATAGGTCGCCTCGCCAGTGTCACCGATAAACAGCGAACTGCGCTCGATCAGGTGGTTGGCGCGCACGTCGATGCTGAGATCGACGTTCTTGCCGAACATCATCACTTCCTTCGAGAAGTTGGCGTTAATGTCGATGCCGCGCACGCTCTCCTGGTTCAGGTTGATGAATCCCGCAAGAACATCGGAAACGAGGTTCGGGGCCGAGGTTTCGACCGAGATGCGATCGCAGAAGTTGCTGCGCTGGCCATCATCGCGAGTGTAGCAGTCATTGACGATGAACTGCGCCGACGGCTCGACGATCGAATCCTTCAGCTTGATGTCGAAATAGGTCGCACCAAGGCTGAAATCGAATCCGTCACCGAAGGTCTCTTCGAAGGCGAAGCCAGCGGTGATGGAACGCGAGGTTTCCGGATCGATGTCGAGGCTGCCGCCGGAAATGATTTCCGCACTAGCATTCTGGATCGGCGCAAGTGACTGGCCTGTGGTGGGGTCAATTCTCAAGCCAACAGTCGTCGGGTCGCGGCCTTCACGGATGCAGTTAGCCAAGACGTTCGGATCGCGATTATCCTGAGTGGGATCATACGTTCCGGTTGCAACGTTAAATGCGGCGGTCGGCACCGCACAGGGATCGAACACGGTATTGAACCCGGTCTGCCCTGCAAGGAAGTTCTCGCGCAGGTTGGGCGCGCGGAACGAAGTACCATAGCTGAACTTCAGGAGTAGCGCGTCGATCGGGCGCCAGCCGCCCTTGATCGCATAGGTGTAGTTGGTGCCGTAAAACTCTTCATCCGTGACACGGCCCGAGACGTTGATATTGAGTTCGCGCACCCAAGGCTTGTCAGCCATCAGCGGGATGTCGAGTTCGCCGAAGAGTTCCTTGATTTCCTTGCTGCCAACGGCGCCGCTGTCAGCGAAGAATCCGAAGAACAGGCCGTTCGAGGCGATCTCGTTCGGGATCGAGTTGATCTCGTCACGGCGGTATTCGGCGCCCAGCACCACGCCCACGGGGCCAGCCGGAAGCGTGAACAGGTCACCTGTAACAAAGGCGTTCCAGGTGATCTGCTCATAGGTCGTGTCGAAGCTGCGGATACCAAACAGGTAATCACGCTCTGCTTGAGTTGCGAAGTCACCGATTGCCGACCCCAGCACGCTCTGGTTGAACAGCTTTACGGGAACGCAGCCGTCGGCCAGGTCAGGCATTGCCGCATCCGGGTTTGCAAGGGCAGACGTGTTACAAGGAGTGATCGGCGCGGCCCAACCGAAGGCGCCACGAAGGATCGGGTTGGCAGCGAAATAGATGTTCTGATTGTAATCGTCAGCGATGCCGTCGCCATTGTTATCGAATACACCGTCGCCATCGTAATCGCGGGTCGGATCGAGACCCAGAGCAAGCGCCAGCTTGTCTTCGCGGATGCCGCGAACCTTCGAGGTGCCCTCTGCACGCGAATAGACCAGCGAGGTATCGAACTTCCAGCTCGAGCCCACGAAGGGCAGATCGCCCTTCACGCCGATCACGCCGCGGTACTGCTCCTGCACAACGTCGGTGTTGTTGCGGTCACCCCGGATTGCGAAGATCGGAGCAACCGGCTGTGCACCAATGCCGCCCTGGGCCGAACCAGGAATCGTTAGTGCCGAACGACAGTCAACCCCGCCCACGGCCAGCGGGTTGCAAGGGTTGAACGCATTGTTGTCCGGCACATTCGGGAAAACCTGCGCAACGAAGGTATTGTCGGCAAAGATCTCTGCCCGCGAGTAATTGGCTTCGAAGTAAGGTGTGATGTTGGCGTCACCGTCAAAGGTGTATTCGCCATAGGCCATTACGTTGAAGAGCTTCTGTTCCGACAGGAAGATCTGCTCGGGGTTGGTCGCGTTGGTGTTGAAGTCATTCACGAGGTCGACGTCACGGATGCCGTCACCATTGCTATCGATCGGCCGAGCAGGCGAACCGCCGAATGCAGTTTCGTTGAAATTCGGGATACCGCTGTTCGACACACCCTGCTTGTAATAGACAGAGCCGAGCCGGTTTACAGGAATGAAGATACGGCCCGAAAAATCGGTCTGCCGGCATTCGCTTTCCGCGGTTGAGACCAAACCGCCACTGGCATTGCGAACGGCGGCATTGTCATCGATCCCAAGGCGGCGGAGTTCGCCGTCCTCGGTGACCTCAAGTTGCGTCGCACAGCCACGGAAGAAATCGCGGTCGCTGAACCGGATCGCGTCACGATAGTCGTATTCGGCGCCGATACCAAAGAAGGCGCGGTCAGTGTTGAAACCCCAGGCCGCGCTGACGGTGAAGTCTTCGCCCGAGCCCTGCGGGTTGATTTCACCGCGTGCCGAAAGTTCGAGGCCGTCAAAGTCCTTGCGCAGGATAACGTTACCCACACCGGCCACGGCGTCCGAACCATAAACCGACGAAGCACCGTCGAGCAGCAGGTCATAGCGGTCGATCAGCGAGCCAGGCAGCAGGTTGATCGAGGGAGCGGTCGGGGCGCCCTCCACCCCTGCCGGAGCCATGCGGCGGCCATTGATCATGAGAAGCGTGCGATCGGCACCAAGGCCGCGCAGGTTCAGCGTTTGCGAGCCCGGGCCGTTGTCGAGCACGAAGCCCTGGAAGGTCGCGTCGATCTGAGTGCCGGCGGCGGCTTCCGAGCGCTGCAGGATCTGCGAAGGATCGAACAGGCCGACTTCGTTCGATTCCTGGCGGGTCAGTACCTGGATCGGAGAAATGCTGCTGTAAGTGTCGCGGACGATACGCGAGCCGGTGACGGTGATGCCGCCGGGAGTGGCAGGCTGCTCGGCTTCCTGGCCATCTTGCGAAACATCGACGGTTTCTTCCGTTTCCGCCTGCTGCTCTTCTTCCTGCGCGTCTTGCGCAAACGCAGGGCCAGCAATGGCAAAGGCAATAGCCGAGGCAGAGAAGGCCAGCGCCTTCACCGAATTCTTCTGAAACTTCTTCATGATTTCTCCAGTCGCGACAACTGGAACCGGCTTTGGAAACAACAACAGCCGGGAGAGCCGGTGTACCACCCGGCCCTCGCGAATCCAGCCCCTGTCATCCCGAAGGCACGGCCCCCAAGGATGACGATTTTGTGCAATAGCGCAGATACAATGTCAAAGTGCCGTAAAGGATTTTCGGTCGCTGTTGCGCGAATCCCACAGGCAGTGGAGGCACGCAACTATTGGCGGATATCAACCGATTCCCAGCAACAAACTTTCCCGATATCTCACGCGACGGATATTTTCAGTGCGCCATCACCCTCGTCGATGTTAACCATGCTGCCATCGGGAATTTCCCCCTGCAGTAGCAATTCTGCCAGTGGGTCCTGCAGATAGCGCTGCACCGCCCGTTTGAGCGGCCGCGCGCCATAGACGGGATCGTAGCCGACGCGCCCGAGCCACTTCTTTGCAGCCTCGGACAGATCAAGCACGATCTTGCGATCCTTGAGCAGTTTCTGCACCCGGCCGACCTGGATCTCGACGATCGGCGCCATGTGCTCCTGGCCGAGGCGGTGGAACAGGATGATCTCGTCCAGCCGGTTGAGGAACTCGGGCCGGAAATGGCCGCGCACCACGTCCATCACCTGCGGTTCGACATCCTCGACCTTCTGGTCGTCGCACAGATTGGCAAGATACTGGCTGCCGAGGTTGGAAGTCAGGATGATGAGCGTGTTCGAGAAATCGACCACGCGGCCCTGGCCGTCGGTCAGCCGGCCGTCGTCGAGCACCTGCAGCAGCACGTTGAACACATCATTGTGCGCTTTCTCGACCTCGTCGAACAGCACCACCTGATAGGGGCGCCGCCGCACCGCTTCGGTCAGCACGCCGCCTTCTTCATAGCCGACATAGCCCGGCGGCGCGCCGATCAGCCGCGCAACCGCGTGCTTTTCCATGAATTCGCTCATGTCGATCCGCACCATCGCGGTGTCGTCGTCGAACAGGAATTCGGCCAGCGCCTTGGTAAGCTCGGTCTTGCCCACACCGGTGGGGCCGAGGAACAGGAAGCTGCCGAGCGGGCGGTTCGGATCCTGCAGACCTGCCCGCGCGCGGCGTACCGCCTTCGACACCGCTTCGATCGCCTGGCTCTGGCCGATCACGCGCTTGCCCAGCAGGCTTTCCATCTGCAGCAGCTTGTCGCGCTCGCCTTCCATCATCTTGTCGACCGGAATGCCGGTCCAGCGGCTCACGACGGCAGCGATGTCCTCTTCGGTCACTTCTTCGCGCAGCAACGCGTGCTCTGATGCGCCGCGCGCTTCGGCGAGCGACTTTTCCAGCTCCGGGATGCGGCCATAGGAGAGCTCGCCAGCCCGGGCGAGATCGCCTTCGCGCTGCGCCTGCTCGAGCTCCAGCCGCGCCGCATCGAGCTGCTCCTTGATCCGGCTTTCCGCATGGATCTTGTCGCGCTCGTTCTGCCAGCGCGCGGTAAGCGCGGCCGATTGCTCCTCCAGCCCGGCCAGTTCCTCGCGCAGCGCCTTCAGGCGATCCTTCGAGGCGGCATCGCTTTCCTTCGCGAGCGCGGTTTCCTCGATCTTGAGCTGGATGATGCGCCGGGCGAGCTTCTCGATTTCCTCGGGCTTAGATTCCACTTCCATGCGGATGCGGCTCGCCGCCTCGTCCATCAGGTCGATCGCCTTGTCGGGCAGGAAACGGTTCTGGATGTAGCGGTTGCTGAGCTGCGCCGCTGCGACCAGCGCCGCGTCGGTGATGTTCACCCCATGGTGCAGCTCGTACTTCTCCTTGAGCCCGCGCAGGATGCTGATCGTATCCTCGACCGTGGGCTCTTCGATATAGACCGGCTGGAAACGCCGCTGCAGCGCCGGGTCCTTCTCGACATACTTCTGGTACTCGTCGAGCGTGGTCGCGCCGATACAATGCAGTTCGCCCCGGCTCAGCGCGGGCTTGAGCAGGTTCGATGCGTCCATGCTGCCTTCGCTGGCGCCTGCCCCGATCAGCGTGTGCATCTCGTCGATGAACAGGATGATCTGCCCGTCCGAGCCTTTGACCTCGTCGAGCACGGTCTTGAGCCGTTCCTCGAACTCGCCGCGATACTTCGCCCCGGCGATAAGGGCCCCCATGTCGAGGCTCATCAGTGTCCGGCCCTTGAGGCTATCAGGCACATCGCCATTGGCGATGCGCAACGCCAACCCCTCAGCGATCGCGGTCTTGCCGGTACCGGGCTCGCCGATCAGCGCGGGATTGTTCTTGGTGCGCCGGGCAAGGATCTGGATGGTGCGGCGAATTTCCTCGTCGCGGCCGATCACCGGGTCGAGCTTGCCGTCGCGCGCCGCCTGGGTGAGATCGCGCGCGAACTTCTTCATCGCATCATAGGCGCTTTCGGCGTTCGCGCTGTCGGCCGTCTTGCCCTTGCGCAGCTCGGCGATCACCGCTTCGAGTGCGCGCGGTTCCACACCGGCCTGCTTGAGCGCCTGGCCGGCCTTGGTGGTGCTGGCCAGCGCCAGCGCAACCAGCAGCCGTTCGACCGTGACATAGCTGTCACCCGATTTGTCGGCGATCTGTTCAGCCTGGTCGAGCACGCGCACGGCGTCATTGTCGAGCCCAGGGGTCTGCTGGGCCCCGGAACCTGACACCGCCGCGATCCTCGCAAGGTCGGCATCGACTTCAGCCACCGCGAGGCGCGGATTGCCGCCCGCCCGCTCGATCAGGCCGGCGGCCATGCCTTCGCTGTCTTCCAGCAAGGCCTTCAGCAGATGGCTGGGCGTGATCCGCTGGTGGTTCATGCGGATCGCCACGGTCTGCGCGCTCTGCAGAAACCCCTTGGCGCGGTCGGTGAATTTTTCCAGGTTCATCTACGATCCCTCTTTCGACTACCCAGTGGATATGGTGTTGTATTATTGCAACACAAGACCCTTGGTCAACACATCAAGCGGTGTGTTACCTGAGTAGGTGGGTCTTGCGGCGCGTTCCGCAAGACCCGGGGCAGCAATGATTGCAGATGAATTGCGCGTGGAAGCCCAACCGGCCTATTGCGGGCGCCAGTTGCGCGCCAGTTCGTCGAGCAGCATCACGCCAAAGCCGCGCGCGCCCACCGGGCAGATCGGTGCGGTACTGGTGCAGCGATCGACTGCAGCCATATCGACATGGACCCACGGCAAGTCGGCAGGCACGAAGTATTCGATGAAATGCGCCCCTGCGCTCGCACCGGGGGCCGGGTCGGCATCGGAATTCTTGATGTCTGCGATGTCGGACTTGATCGCCTTGGCGTAGGCCGGGTGCAGCGGCAGCCGCCAGAGCGGCTCGCCGGTTGCTGCGCCAGCGGCGATGGCGGCTTCAGCATGCGCATCCTTGCGGGCGAACAGCGCCGCATATTCCGCGCCTAACGCACGAACCGCGGCCCCGGTGAGCGTGGCGATATCGGCCAGCGCATAGGGTGCATGCTGGCGCACGGTGTATTCGATCGCATCGGCCAGCACGAGGCGCCCCTCGGCATCGGTGCTGCGGATCTCGATCGTCTTGCCCGACATCGTCCGCACGACATCGCCGGGACGCTGCGCATTGCCGTCGGGCATGTTCTCCGCCAGCGCGACAGCCGCCACCGCATGCACCGGCGCACGCGATTTGGCGAGACTGAGAAGAGCGCCGGTTACAGCGGCAGCACCGGCCATGTCGCCCTTCATTTCCCACATGCCGTCATTCGGCTTCAGCGACAGGCCGCCGCTGTCGAAGGTGATGCCCTTGCCGGCCAGCGCAATCGGAGCACCGGCCGCCCCCTTGTAGCTGATCATCATCAGCCGGCTGCCGCGCGGCGAGCCCTGCCCTACCCCGGCAATGGCACCCATCCCAAGGCGCCGCATGGCAGCTTCGTCAAGCACTTCGATGGTGACATTGGGCACGCCCTGGAATGCGGCGCGGGTGCGGGCAACGAAGCTTTCGGGATAGATTACATTCGCCGGCTCGTTCACCAGGTCGCGCGCGAACATCACCGCTTCGGCAAGCGGGGCCTGCCGCCCCTGCCACATCGCCTGGGCCACCGCGGCCTGCGGACTGACGAGCGTGATCCTTTGCGCCTGCAGCGCGGTTCGACTGCTCTTGTAGCGATCGAAGCGGTATTGCCCGAGCGTCGCTCCAAACGCCATTTCGGCCAGGGCAGCGGGATCTTCGGCGCCGACGATCGCGACCGGGTGCTTCACCTGCGCCAAGGCCTGCGCGATGCGTCCGCCTGCCGCGCGCCAGTCAGTTGCGGCACCCGGCTCAGCCCCGACGCCCACCAGCATGGCGCGTGGCGTGCCGTCACCAATGGCCAGCTCGAGCACCTCGCCCGCCTTGCCGGTGAATTCGCGCGCGGCGATCAAGCGCAATGTGGCAGCACGTTCGGCGTCTGACAGCGGAGCGCTGGCCGGCACATCCGCGCTGCTCGTGACAATGGCGAGCGCATCGCCAGGGGCATAGGCAGTGGCGAAGGCGATCGGCCGCAGAGCGGTATTCGCGGCGGTTCCGGGCTCGATCCCCGAGCCTGCAAGTTCCTGCGCGGAAAGCGCTGGCGCGGCCATGACTAGCGGTGCGGCAATCAACAAGGTGGCGAGCTTGGCACGATGGTGGCGAGGCAATTTTCTGTTCCCTGACAAAGCTGTTGAGTTGACCCCGGCAACGGAGCGGCGCAGTCTGAACGCTTATTTCAGTTGGGGTATCCCGTGATCCGAAAATGGCTTTTGCGCGGCGCGGCGGCGCTGCTGGTGTTGATCGTGGCGCTTTTCGTCGGACTCGCCACCTGGGAACCGTTTTTCGCCGAACGCGGCACTCCGCCCGTCGAACGCCAATACAGTGCGGAAATCATCCGCAGCGAGTTCGGCGTTCCGCATATCTATGGCAAGACTGACGCCGATGTGGCTTTCGGGGTCGCCATTGCGCAGGCCGAGGATGACTTCTTCACACTGCAGGATGTGATCGCAATGGCGCGCGGCCGCTATGGCGCGATCGCGGGAGAGGAAGGCGCGCAGATCGACTATGCCTATCACCTGCTTGATGCGCGCGGCACTGCCGAACGCCATTATCCTGCCCTGCCTGCCGATACACGCGCCCTGTTTGAAGCCTATGCGGCCGGTCTAAACCACTATGCCCGCGCGCATCCGCAGCAATTGAAACTGGCCAATCTCTTCCCGGTCAGCGGGGTGGACGTGGCCGCCGGCTTCGCGCTGCGCCAGCCGTTCTTCTTCGGGCTCAACAATGTCATCGGCCCGCTGGTATCGGGCGAGCCGCTGCCGCGCGAATACGGGCCCGACATTCCCGGGTTTCCGCGCGCTGACGACACTCCGGCCGCAGAAGGGGCCAAGCAGGCCAACGCCCGCTCCCATCCGCTGCCCTGGGGCGAAATGGGCGCGCTGTCGGGCTCCAATGCCTTCGCTGTCGCTCCCGAGAAATCGGGCGGGGTGACCACGCTGATCTCCAACAGCCACCAACCGCTGCGGGGGGGCGTGGCGTGGTACGAACTGGTGGTCGAGAGCCAGGAGGGCTGGCACTTTGCCGGGGCCAATTTCCCTGGCTCCCCCTACCCCTTTCTTGGTCATAACCGGCACCTTGGCTGGACCAACACCGTTAACCGGCCCGACATGGTCGATATCTACCGGCTGGAAATGGACGCCAGCGGCACACGCTACAAGCTCGACGGGAAATGGCGCGAACTTGAAAGCAAGACCGTGACCCTGCCGGTCAAGTTCGGCCCCATCGTGCTGCCGATCCGCCAAACGGTGCATCGCAGCGTACATGGGCCGGTTATCTTCAACCACACCGGCGTCTATGCGATCCGTTACGGCGGGATCGACCGGATTGACCAGCTCGACGCCTATTACCGGCTCAACAAGGCGAAGAACCTGAGCGAGTGGCAAGCGCAGCTGGCGCGCATGGCGGTGCCCAGCACCAACTTCATCTATGCCGACGAGGCCGGAAACATCGCCTATGTCTATAACGCCGCGATCCCGAACCGGCCGGGGCTGGACAAGATCAAGGCCAACTGGCGCGGCGTGCTGCCGGGGAACCGATCCGATCTGATCTGGCGCGGGGCGGTCGATTATTCCGCCCTCCCCAAGCTGATCAATCCCACCTCGGGCTGGCTCTACAATGCAAACAACGAGCCCTATACCGCCGCAGGCATTGCGGACGACCTGCAACCGGCCGATTTCTCCCCCGTCCTGGGGGTGGAGGACAAGCAGACCAACCGCTCGCGCCGAGCGTGGAAACTGATGAGCGAGGCGGGCCTGCTCGATCGCGGAGCGCTGCGCCGCATCAAATATGACACTGCCTATGAACGCACCGGCTATGTCGGCGATCTGTGGGCCGCGATCGCACGGCTCGACCTTTCGCGCGAGCCGCAGTTGGCAGAGGCTCGTGACCTGCTAATGGGCTGGGATTTCCGATCCGATGGTAAGGGCCGTGCTGACAGCCTAGCGCTGCTGCTGATCAAGGGCTTCATGTCGGCCGAATACCAGAACAAGCCGCTGCCCAATGTGAAGGATCAATTGCGCAAGCAGGTCGATCACCTGATGGCCTATTTCGGCCGGCTCGACCCGCCGATGGGCGAACTGCTCCGGCTGCGCCAAGGCGAGGTCGACCTGCCGCTAGACGGCGGATCGGATACACTCAGGGCCTCGACCACCTGGAAAGTGGATGACGACGGGCGGCTCAGCCTGGTCCATGGCGACAGCTTCATCCAGTGGGTCGAATGGCGGCCGGGCGTGCCGGTCCGGTCGCAATCGATCCAGCCCTTTGGCGCCGCGATCACCCGGCCGGGCAGCCCGCATCATACGGACCAGATGGAGCTATTCGTTCAGCGCAGGCTCAAGCCGGTCCATTTTTGGCGCAAGGATGTGCTGGTCAATTCCACCCGCCGATATGTAGTTGAGTCCCACTGACACGCGTGTAAACAACCTCCCATGCCCGCCTGGCGGCGAAGCCAGGCAAGTATACCTCCGAGGAGAACCAAATGTCTGTTGCCGGCACCTATTCGACGACCGTGAAGAGCCCCATGGGCGACCAGAGCGGTACCCTTACCGTGAATGACAATGGCGATGGCACCTTCAGTGGCTCGATGGCTGGGGCCATGGGCAGCATGGACGTGCAGGACGGCAAGATCGACGGCAATTCGATCAGCTGGAAGATGCAGATGGTGGTACCGATGCCAATGACGCTGGATTGCAGCGCCACGATCGACGGTGACACGCTCACCGGTAGCGTCAACGCCGGTGCGTTCGGGGCCATGCCGCTCAGCGGCACGCGCGCCTGAGACAAATCTGAATTCGTTCAAGCAAGAGCCGTCGGAGCGATCCGGCGGCTCTTTTCAGCACAATTCTTCGTAACGCCAGATTATCGGGGGGGGAACACACCATGATTGAACGAACCTTGCTGATTGCTGGGTGTTTGGCGATGGCGGCATGCAGTGGCAACGTAACTGAAACCGACCATGGTTCGGCCGGGTCCACTGACACCGAAACGACCTCTTCCGCCGAAACAGTGGGCGGCGCCCCCCCGCCACCATCCGAAACCGAGGATGCGCTGGTTCCCGGCACCGACTACCATGCCACCACGATCCTGCCCTGCGGCTTTGGGGCTGCAGCCCCCGACCAGCAATGCGAGGCCGGAGTGAAGCGCAACTGGGGCGACAATGGTGACGAGGCGCTGTTGGAAGTGACCAAGCCCGATGGCCGCAAGCGTGCCATCTTTTTCAAGGGGACCGATCCCTATGGCGCGGACAGCGCACAGGCCGATGGCTCGGCCGGATGGGATTTCAAGTTCACCCGCAAAGGCGACGCAGTCACGATCACCTATGGCCCGGAAACCTATGTCATCTTCGATGCGTTGATCACAGGCGGATAGGAACGAGGTAAGCCTTGGTGAACAAGATCGCATTAGGCATCGCTTCCCTGCTCATCGGCGCGAGCGGGCTGATCGCGCCTGTCGCTGTGTCTGCGGAGGGCTCATCGGGCGAGGCTTTGGCTGCGGATTGGGACATGGTGGCATTCGATGTCAAAAGCTGGGGTGCGCCAATCACTTCCTGGCGAATACTTTCGAACGGCGGCGGCAGCTGGACGGAAACCGTGCGCGAAAAGGGCACGGCCTTCGCGGATTACAAGCTGGCCTGGCACGAGATCGATCCGACAGCGGCGAATTATACCGTGCTGGAATCAATCCTGCGGCAATTGCCGCAGCCGGCCCCCGACGCACAGGCCTGCGAAAACTTCATGACCGATGCGCCCTATGGCACGATACGGCTTACAAAGGGCGCAACAACCATCGAAATAGCCTGGAACGACGGGTGCCTAGACGATTCCTACCAGGCCTTCATGGCAGTGCTGCGCCAGGCCGATCAGCATATACAATCAATCGGAAAAGTTGCCCCGGTCGCGCGGATCGAGAGCCCGGCGGCGGGCGAGTAGCTTTTCAGCGCTTCCACAGCCAGTAAAGGATGGCAGTATTGATTGCCGGGGAGGCAACTCCCAACAGCGGCCCGGCAAGCCCGATCCGGTCCCCCAGGATATTCCATGGCATGCCCAGGGGCATCAAGAAGACACCAGCCAGCGGGTCTTTCGCCTGGCCGAACCAGCCAAAAGTGCCCACCGCAAGCAGGAACAGCGCCAGCGCATACAGCCCAAGAAACACGAAAAAGACCCATTTCATCGTTCGGTTCCCTCCCTCACATCACGATGAGGTTAGCGCGGGCACGGATGATCCTCCAGCTCATTATCGCGCCACTTGTCCTTTCAAGGCCTGATAGGCTGCCGCCGCGACAGTGTTTGCCAGGTTGAGCGAACGCACCCTGTCCGAGCGCATCGGCAGGCTGACCATGCAGTCGCGGTGCGCCTCGACGATCTCCGGCGGGATACCCTTGGTCTCGCGCCCGAACACAAGGTAGGCATCTGCTGGATAGTCGGGTTCGTAGAAGCTGCGCGGGGCATATTCCTCGAACAGGAACAGCTGGTCCGCGCGCGGCTGGCGGGTTTCGAGGAATGCCGCCCAGCTGGCGAACTGGACCAGCCTGATATGCGGCCAGTAGTCGAGCCCCGAGCGCTTGACCCGTTTGTCAGAGATGTCGAAGCCGAGCGGGTGGATCAGCACCAGTTCCATGTCGAGCGCCACGCAGGTGCGCCCCACTGCACCGGTATTGCCCGGGATTTCCGGCTGGACGAGAACGATCGAGGTCAGGCCAGCTTGTCCTTCAGGATCTGGTTGACCACTGCCGGATTGCCCTTGCCCTGCAACGCCTTCATCGTCTGGCCCACGAAGAAGCCGAACAGCTTGTCCTTGCCGCTGCGATATTCGGCGACCTTGTCGGCGTTGGCGGCCAGCACCTCGTCGATCACCGCTTCGATCGCGCCGGTATCGCTGAGCTGCTTCAGGCCTTCGGTGTCCGCGATCTCGCCAGGCGCACGGCCGGTCTTGAGCACGATCTCGAAGATCTCCTTTGCCTGGCCACCGGAAATCTCGCCAGCATCCTGCATCTTCAGGATCGCAGCCTGCGCCTCTGCAGTAGCATGGGCGGCATTGCCTCCATCCCCCAGAGCCTTGATCACGCCCGGCGCGACCGAAAGCGACCAGTTGGCCACCTGAGTGGCCATCGCCTTCTCGTCCTTTCCGGTTGCCTGAGCGGTCGCCGCCAGCAGCGTTTCGAAGCGCGCGAAGGTTTCGACTTCGGCGGTCAGTTCGTGGGCATTGTATTCGGTGAGGCCCAGCACTTCGACATAGCGGCGGCGTTTAGCATCGGGCAGTTCGGGCAACGAGGCGCGGCATTCCGCCAGGAAGGCATCGTCCAACTCGAGCGGTAGCAGGTCCGGATCGGGGAAATAGCGATAGTCATGCGCGTCTTCCTTGCTGCGCATGCTGCGGGTAGTGCCGGTGCCGGGATCGAACAGGCGGGTTTCCTGGACCACCGCGCCGCCGCTTTCGATCAGGTCGACCTGGCGGTTCGCTTCGTGCTCGATCGCCTGCATGACAAAGCGCACCGAATTAACGTTCTTGGTTTCGGTGCGGGTGCCGAAGGGCTGGCCCGGACGGCGGACGCTGACGTTCACGTCCGCACGCATCGAGCCTTCCTCCATATTGCCGTCGCACGAACCGACATAGCGCAGGATGGTGCGCAGCTTGCGCAGATAGGCACCGGCCTCGGCCGGGCTGCGCATATCTGGCCGGCTGACGATTTCCATGAGCGCCACGCCGCAGCGGTTGAGATCGACATAGGACATGGTAGGATGCTGGTCATGCATCAGCTTGCCGGCATCCTGCTCGACATGGATGCGCTCGATTCCGATCACCTTGTCTTCGGCAATGCCGGCCTTCTCGTCGGCCTCGATCGTCAGCGTACCTTCGCCCACCAGTGGGTGGTAGAGCTGGCTGATCTGGTAGCCCTGCGGCAGGTCGGCATAGAAGTAGTTCTTGCGGTCGAACCGGCTCCATTTGTTGATCTGCGCCTCGATCGCCATGCCAGTGCGCACCGCCTGGCGGATGCATTCGCGGTTAGGAACGGGCAACATGCCGGGCATGGCCGCATCGACCAGGCTGACCTGCGCATTGGGTTCAGCGCCGAATGCGGTGGCGGCGCCGGAAAACAGCTTCGACTGTGACACGACCTGGGCATGGACTTCGAGGCCGATCACGACCTCCCATTCGCCGGTTGCACCCTGGATGCGGTAGCTACTCATCATCACCCTGCCGTTTGCTGGTCGTATCGAAACGCGCTTCGCCATGTTCGATCGTGCGCGACAGATACAGGGCAAATCCACCCACCAGTGCCATCGCGACAAGGAAGATCACGGCAAAGAGCATGCGGCGGCGATAGTGGCAGTTCCCGCGCCTGAAAAGAGCCATTTAGCGCGCGCGCACCATTGCTGGCACCGCTGGCGCTCGCCGCAGGGTGGCTGTCGAGAATTCTCACCGAGCGCCCAACGCTCGAAGGTTCAGACGCGCATGGCTGGCGGGTGCTGGTTCAGCGCGGCTGACTAGCAACTTACCACCACTTCTCCGGACGGGCGCTGAAGGCGGCGCGCTGTTCGATCGCGAGGCCGGCATTGAGCACGCCCTGCTCGTCGAACGGCTTGCCCACGAGCTGCAGGCCCAGCGGAAGGCCAACTTTGTTGATCATCGCCGGCACGCTCATCGCCGGAAGCCCCGCCAGCGAGGCCGGCACGGCGAATACATCGTTGAGGTACATCGCCAGCGGGTCGTCGCTAATTTCGCCCAGCGGGAAGCTGGCGGTGGGCGTGGTCGGCGCCAGGATCACATCGCACTGCGCGAAGGCTTCGCTGAAATCGCGCGAGACCATTGCACGCACCTTCTGCGCCTGGTTGTAATAGGCATCGTAGAACCCGGCCGAGAGCACATAGGTGCCGATCAGGATCCGGCGCTTTACCTCATCACCGAAGCCGGCGGCGCGGGTCGCGGCGTACATGTCCTGCAGGCCAGCCCCATCAGGCAGCTCGCGCAGGCCGTAGCGCACGCCATCATAGCGCGCGAGGTTGGAAGAGGCTTCCGCAGGCGCGACGATGTAATAGGCCGGCAGCGCATATTTGGTATGCGGCAGGCTGACATCGACCACTTCCGCCCCGGCGTCGCGGAGCCATTCTTTGCCCCGTTCCCAGCTCTCGAGAATTTCGGCGTCGGTCCCGTCCATGCGGTATTCGCGCGGGATGCCGACTTTCTTGCCACGCAAATCGGCATTGAGGCCCGCTTCCCAGGCCGGAACCGGCAGGTCGAGGCTGGTCGCGTCCTTCGGATCGAACCCGGCCATCGCTTCAAGCATGATCGCGCAATCGGTGACATCGCGTGCCATCGGCCCGGCCTGGTCGAGGCTGCTCGCGAAAGCCACCACGCCCCAGCGGCTGCAGCGGCCATAGGTGGGCTTGATCCCGCATATGCCGGTGAAGGCAGCGGGCTGGCGGATCGAACCACCGGTATCGGTGCCTGTGGCAGCCGGTGCGATCCGTGCCGAAACCGCAGCCGACGATCCCCCCGACGAACCGCCTGGGCTCATTGCTGCATTGCTGCCGGCCTTGCGCCAGGGCGAGGAGACATTGCCGAAATAGCTGGTCTCGTTCGAGGAACCCATCGCGAACTGGTCAAGATTGAGCTTGCCCAGCATGCCCGCGCCCGCGTTCCACAGGTTCTGGCTGACCGTGCTTTCGTATTCCGGCCGGAAGCCTTCGAGGATATGGCTGGCGGCAGTGGTCTGGACGCCGCGCGTGGCGAACAGATCCTTCATGCCGATCGGAACGCCCGCCATCTTGCCCAGCGGCTTGCCCGCCGCCCGGTCCGCATCGACCTGCCCCGCGGCAGCCAGCGCGTGATCGGGCGTGGTCACGATGAAGGCATTGAGCTGCGCCGCGTCGGCCACGGCGGCGTTGAACGCCTCGGCCACTTCGCGCGCGGTGAATTCACCACCGGCAACGCCGTCACGGATGGCCTTTACGCCAAGATCGGTCAGCGCGCCCATTATTCGATCACCTTGGGCACGCCGAAGAAGCCGTGTTCGGCAGCCGGCGCGTTGGCCAGCACATCGCTACGCTTGCCACCGCCGGTCAGCGGATCGGCATCGACCACATCGTCGCGCAGGCGCAGGTGATTGGGGATCACCGCGGTCATCGGTTCGACGCCTGACGTATCGACCTCGCCCAGCTGGTCGACCCATTTGAGGATGCCGTTGAGTTCGGGCACCATGCGCTCGAGCTCGGCATCGTCCATCTTGATGCGGGCCAGAGATGCGATCTTGGCCACGGTTGCTTTATCTACCGACATGGGGAAGCGCGTTAGCCGCGCGGGCGGCACCCTTCAAGCGCGAGTTGCTGGGATTTGGCGCCTATTCGAACGGCTGGCCAACCGGCTCTCCGTCCACATAGATCCGGCGGCCAGTCCAGCTGCGCAATTCGACCTTGGATTCGCGCGTCACGGCGGGCGGCGATGCGGGGGGGATGGAGGGTGCCGGCGGCGCCCCTTCGGGGTCGAAGACGAGCTCTTCGACCATCTCCCCCTGAACCATGGCAACGCGCTGCTGGCCTGCCGCATTGCGACCCAGCTCGATCGCGACACAGGGGAGCTCGCAGCGCCAGGTTTCGATGCGCACCCGCTCGGTCACCTGCTCGCGCAAGGCTTGATCGGCGATCTGCAACCGAAGATTGGCCAAGCGCTGCGACGGCGTTGAGGGGCCGAAACCGCGATAGGATGGCTGTTCCTGCGCTTGCGCCTCTGCCGCCAGCTTCGCAACCTCGGGATTTTCATCCTTCGCCAGCTTGGCCAGCGCCTTGCGCCCGGCGTCGCCGAAATCCCACCGCAGCGCAGCGTAATCGAAATCCTGCGCGCTCACCGCACCGGATTCGAGCCGCGCGAGCTGGTTGCTGGCCGAGATCGCACCGAAATTGAACACTGGCAGCGCCAGGATGAAGGCAATGCCGCAGGTGAGCACGGCCAGGTGGAGATTGGCCTGCCGCACGAAGCCGCGCCAGCCCTCGCGTCGCCCGCGCAAGGCTGCCGCGAAATAGCCGACGCCATAAGCCACCGCCACCGCAATCGCGATCAGCGCCCACAGCCGTTCGGGGCTCAGGCCGTGCTGGTCGATCCGCGTACCCATTGAAATCGCTGCCATAATCGCGAGCGGCAGGATGCCCAGCGCGAGCACGAAACCGGCCAATCGCAACACGCGCGACTGGCTGGCCTGCTCGTCCTCGTCGCGGACCACGGCGTTGGTGAGGACGAAGCAACCGACTGCAATCGCCAGCAGCAGCGGCGTGGCGCTGCGCGTCGCTTCCCACAATACGTCGATGCCCGAAGTGGCGACTGCGGCCAGGAACACCAGCAGCGCGAGCGCCAGCGGCACCGCCAGGATCGACAGCACCAGCAGCACGACATTCTGCAAGGTCCCGATGATTTTCAATTGGTTGCGTAGCACGCCCAGCGCCGCGCCACAGGCCGCGCCGGAGAAGGTCAAGGCAAACCATTCCTCGTCGATCAGGTCCTTCAGCAGGTCGATCTTGATGACCGCGAACAGTTCGGAAAGCAGCGCCAGGAGCGCCCAGGCGATGCCGGTAAAAGCCAGCGCACCCGCGCCGCTGATCGCATCGGTCCACACATGGAAATGCGTGGTCTTATAGGGTGTTAGCCAGCGCAAACGGTGGAATCCCGCTTGGAACAGCGGAACCGAAAGGGTCACGGCAAGGATACCGGCGGCAACCCAGAATTCCTCGTCGGCATAGCGGTCGCCGGCGCTGGTCGCGCGCCAGGCGATCCCCGCCATGACCAGCGCAACCGCACCAGAAAAGGCCAGAGGCGCGCCTAACCGCTGCTGATCGAGCGTGAAGCAGGCTGCAAGCGGGCCGAACACCAGCGCGGCACTGAGCGCCATGCGCCACGGCACTTCTGCCCACCCATCGCCCGTGAAATGGAGCAGCAGACCGGCGATCCCCAGAAGGCCAGCGCACAGCCATGGCCGCAGTGGCCAGTCCTGCAGCCCGGCTTCGCTGTCTGCTGCCTGATGTCCGGTCATGCGTCCTCTCCCCGATGACCTGCCGGCCGGATCAGGGCTGCGGCGGCGCCGCCGCGTCCGGTGCAGGTGGCGCCCCCCGCCCCCCGTGCGGGCCCCGGCCAGCCGGCCCCCCCTGCTGGCCCTGCATCATCTGCTGCATCATCATGACGCGCCGTTCGGCATCCTGCTGGCTCATGAAGTCGACCAGCTCGATCTCGAAGATCAGGTCCGCGCCAGGCGGGATCTGCGACTGCGGTGGCGGCGCATCGCCATAAGCCAGCTCGGCCGGTATCCGCAGCGCGTACTTCCCGCCCTTCTCCATCTGCTTGAGGCCCTGGTAGAAACCATCGATCACCTGGCCCGGCTGGATCAGCATCGGCACGCCATCGGGCAGCAGGCCGGGCGGGAACGGCGAGGAACTCGCCTCGTCAAACACGGTCCCGTCCTCCAGTGTGCCCTTGTACTTGATGAAGGCCACATCACCGTCTGCCGGGCTGCCGCCGGTGCCGGCCTGGATTTCGTCAATGTCGATCGAATCGGGCAGCGCCGACCAGGCGATCCCGGCGCCCATCAACACGGCTACAGCCACGCCCAGCCACAATTTGGTGAGCGAGCCTTTCTCGATCGGCTGGATCGGGACGCGGGTTATTTCTGCCATGATGGTGCAATCCTGCTGCAATGAGATTCGCACCGTCCTGCCAAAGCAAAAGGGCGCGGAGTGATCCGCGCCCTGATGGCTTATCGCAGAGGTGCATTCAAGCGCGTTTCTGGCCTTTACGCCCCATCCGGGCGGAAAACCGGCGCCCACTTTTGCTTTAGGGGCGACCGCGCTCGATAACAGTTACTTGGCGCCGTCGCGCTCCATCCGCTTGCGCTCAAGCTTGCGCGCCCGGCGCACCGCAGCGGCCTTTTCGCGGGCGCGCTTCTCGCTCGGCTTCTCGAAGTGGCGGCGCAGCTTCATTTCGCGATAGACGCCCTCGCGCTGCAGCTTCTTCTTGAGCGCGCGCAGGGCTTGGTCGACATTGTTATCGCGAACGATGATTTGCATAAATTTCCTACACCTCACTGCATGGAACAGAGCCCGCCGGATGCGCGGGTCGCCCCATCAAAAACAAAAGAAAACCGTGCCGAATCCGCAGGCGGTCGGCCTCATCGCGGTGCGCCCTAGCCAAATCGTCGCCAATTGGCAAGTCTGTCTGAGCAAAAGCGCCGCTAGGCAGCGCTGCCATGCATCGTTAAGGAGAGCCGCAATGTCTGCCACCCTCTCCCCCCTTGCCGCCAGCCTCAACGTCGCCATTGGCGGCGGGGTGGGCGCACTGGCGCGCTATCAACTGGGCCGGGGCATGACGCATTGGCTGGGGCCGCAAGCGGTGAGTGCCTTCCCCTGGGCCACCCTGGCGGTCAATGTGCTGGGCAGCCTGGCGATGGGCCTGCTGGCGGGCTGGCTGGCCCGCCATGGCACCGCCTATACCGAACAATGGCGCCTGCTGCTGGGTGTGGGCCTGCTGGGCGGGTTCACCACCTTCAGCGCCTTCAGCCTCGAGCTTATGCTGCTGATCGAGCGCGGGCAGGCAACCACCGCGTTCACCTATGCCGCGGTTTCGGTGCTCGCGGGGCTGGCCGCGCTTTATCTCGGCCTGATCGCCATGCGGGTGGCGGCATGAGCAGCGAAGTCAGACAATTCACTGTCGCCGACGATGATGACGGCGTGCGGCTGGACCGCTGGTTCAAGCGCAACCTGCCGCAGGTCGGCTTCGGCACGGTCTCGAAATGGGCCCGAACCGGCCAGCTCAGGGTTGATGGCAAGCGGGTAAAGCCCGAAGACCGCCTCTGCGCCGGGCAGGTGCTGCGCGTGCCTCCGGGCGGCGAGGAAGCGGCCCGCAAGCCCGCAAAGCGGCGCGAACTCTCGCCCGAACAAGTGGCCGAAGCGCGCGCGATGGTGATCCGCGAAACCAAGGCGGCAATCGTCCTCAACAAGCCACCGGGTCTCGCCACCCAGGGCGGCAGCAAGACCTTTTCGCATGTCGACGGGCTGCTCGATGCCTTTGTCGAAGGCGAGGCGCCGCGCCCGCGCCTGGTGCACCGGCTCGACAAGGATACTTCGGGCGTGCTGCTGATTGCGCGCACTCCGGGCAGCGCGGCGAGCTTTTCCAAGCGCTTTGCCGGCCGCAGCGCGCGCAAGATCTACTGGGCGCTGGTGGCCGGCGTGCCGGATGTGCGCGAAGGCATGATCGATGCCCCGCTGGCCAAGCAGCCGGGTACCGGCGGCGAGAAGATCCATATCGACGAGGAGAACGGCCAGCCTGCAAAGACGCGCTATCGCGTGGTCGACAGCGCCGGCAAGCGCGCCGCCTGGGTCGAGCTTGAGCCACTGACTGGCCGCACGCACCAGCTGCGCGTGCATCTGGCGGCGATCGGCCATCCGATCGTGGGTGACGGGAAATATGGCAGCCAGGAAGCTTTCCTGACCGGCAGCATCAGCCGCAAGATGCACTTGCACGCGCGGCGGCTGATCATCGGCGAGCCCGGCGGCGGGACACTGGATGTCACGGCCGAATTGCCCGAGCATTTCGCCGCGAGCATGGAGCAACTCGGTTTCGACCCGTCGCTGAGCGATGCTTCACCGCTGCGCGAGGATGTGACCGAGAAGACTCGCGCAGACAAGAAGCAGGCCGCCCGCGCGCATGCCAAGCAATACCGCAAGGGACGTCGCGGCGAGCGCCGCGCACGTGGCGGAGCCGCAGCGCCTGCCAAGGGCAAGCCAAGGACGCCGGGCAAGGGGCGTAGCCGCTGATGCATCCCAATCCGTCCTTCCGCCATGGCGAACGCGCATTGCACGAAGCACTGATCGACCAGATCGGCTTCGCGATGGTTTTCGCCGAGACTCCCGATGGCCCGCGGGTGGCGCATACGCCGCTGCTCTCGACCGGCGACGGGGCTGTGCAGTTCCACTTGGCGCGCGGCAATGCGCTTTCACGCCACCTGCCTGGCAATCGCGCGCTGATCGTGATCAATGGCCCGGAAGCCTATGTTTCGCCGCGCTGGTATGCCGATCCTGACCAGGTGCCGACCTGGAACTATGTGGCGCTCGAACTCGAAGGGCCCGTACGCCGTATGGAGCCCGAAGGCCTCTTGGCCATGCTCGACGCGCTCAGTACCCGTAACGAAGCGCGGATCGCCGAGGGCCAGCCCTGGACGATGGACAAGATGACCCCGCTCGCGCGCGACCGGCTGCTGGGCGCGATCATCGGGTTCGAGATGGAAGTGCTGGCCTGGCGCGACACCATGAAACTGTCGCAGAACAAGAAGCCTGACGAACGCGATCGGGTGATCGAGGGGCTGGAGCGGCAAGGCTCGCGCGCGATGGCACAGATGATGCGGGGGCTGGCAAAGTGAGCCTGCGGCTGGCCGTGTTCGATTGCGACGGCACCCTGGTCGACGGGCAGGCGCATGTCTGCGACACGATGGAGCAGATATTCCGTGAAGCTGGCCTGCCGCCGCCCGATCGCAACGAGGTGCGCCGCTCGGTCGGGCTCAGCCTGCCGGTTGCGATCCGCCACCTTGCGCCAGATCTCGATCCAGAGCTTAGCGAGCAGCTTGTGACGGCCTACAAGCAGGGTTTTTCGGCAAGGCGGCAGGAAGGGCTGATCGACGAGCCGCTCTATGACGGGATCCGGGAAGTGCTGACCGGCCTTACCGATGCGGGCTGGATGCTGGCGGTGGCGACCGGCAAGAGCGACCGCGGGCTCAACGCGTGCCTCGAACGGCATGGCCTCAGCGACCTGTTCACTTCGCTCCAGACGTCGGACCGGCATCCGTCGAAGCCGCATACCGCGATGCTCGAAGCGGCGCTGTTCGAAGCGGGGGTCGGTCCGCAGCAGGCAGTGATGATCGGAGACACCACATTCGACATCATGATGGCCTGCGATGCCGGGGTGCGGGCGCTGGGTGTCGCCTGGGGCTATCATTCCCCACACGAGCTGCGGCGGGCCGGCGCGGAGGCGGTGGCGCAGCACCCGGCCGAGCTGGAGCAGCTGCTGTGATCGATGAACAGGAAGGGCGCATGGCGCGCCAGCGTTTCATGGTGTTGAACCTGGTGCGGATCGTGGGTCTGGCGCTGGTGTGCGCCGGTATCGCGATCTCGCAGGGGGTGATCGATCTGCCCGCCCAGGTCGGGTGGATTTTGGCGCTGGTTGGCGTGGTGGACTTCTTTTTCGCG
>JBMSNZ010000024.1:0-25513 GCA_049421965.1 Erythrobacter sp. | reverse complement strand
TCATGTCGCGCGCCGTATCCGCCCTGCGCTCGATCGAGGCGAATGGGTGATCTCGGATCGCTTCGTTGATTCGAGCCGCGCATACCAGGGCGGAGCAGGCGGATTGGGCGATGAGGCGATAACTGCGCTGCACGAAATTGGCAGCGGCGGCTTACGGCCCGACCTCGTAATTCTGCTCGAAGCTGCCGAAGAGGCCGTAGCTGCAAGGCTGCGCGCGCGCGATGGGGGCAATTCCGATGCGATCGGCGGTCGCGATACCTCCTATCACCGCGGTGTGGCTGCTGCCTTCCGCCGCTTGGCGGAAAGCGATCCGCAGGGCTTTGCCGTGATCGACGCAACGGGCGCCGCCGACGAAGTGCATGGCCGTGTGATGGCGGCAATGGCGCCATTGCTAGCATGAGCAATTGGCCCAATCATGAAACCGCCTGGCGCGAATGGCGCGAGGCGATGCGGGGTGGCCGGATGCATCACGGCTGGATCCTGGCCGGGAAGGCGGGCCTGGGAAAGCACGATTTCGCACTGGCAGCAGCGCGCGAACTGGTTGCGGAAGACGGGGTCCCGCAGCCTAAGGGCGATCATCCGGACATAATCGTCCTGACTCACCTGCCCAAGGACGAGAAGGAAGAGAAGAAGCGCGAGGAAGGCAAGCCCTATGAGGTCAAGCGCAACATCGCTGTCGCGCAGATCCGCAGCATGCAGCAGCGTCTCACCACAAGGCCGACCTTGGGGCAACGCCGCGCCGTCATCATCGATCCGTCCGATGACATGGAGCGGAACGCATCCAACGCGCTGCTCAAGAGCCTCGAGGAGCCGCCTGTCGGCACATTCTTCCTGCTGGTGGCGCATCGCCCATCCGGCCTTCTGCCGACAATCCGATCGCGATGCCGGATGTTGCGCTTTCCCGAGCTTTCTCCTGCCGACATGCTCGGCCGGCTTGGGGAGGAAATGCCAGAGGTGCCAAGCGCCGAACGCGAGGCCGCCGTGGCGCTCGCCGGGGGTTCACTCGGCGCAGCACGAACCTTGCTCGAACTCGAATTGGGCGGTGTCGCACGGTTGATGCAGCGCCTCGTGCACGATGCCTCCGCAGCCGCCACTTTGCAGACCGCACTGGTGGATGCGGTGGGGCAGCGGCCGGACCGTGAGCGGATGCGCGCCGTGCTGGACCTTGCTCGGACCACGCTGGCCCAAGCCCTTCCGGAGGCGAAAAGTGGCGAACTTCCGGGATTGATCGAAGCTCACCGGGCGCTGGTTGAGCTCACCGCGCAGGCACCGACCTACAATTTCGATCCCGCCCTCCTTGTCGGAGAAATCGCCAGCTTGCTTGCCCGCGCCGCTGGCGCTAGCGAACCGGCCCATGGCTGAACCCTTCTACATCACCACTGCGATCAATTACCCCAACGGACGCCCGCATATCGGCCATGCCTATGAAGGCATTGCGACCGATGTCATCGCGCGGTTCCAGCGCATGCGCGGGCGCGATGTGCGGCTGATCACCGGCACAGACGAGCACGGGCTCAAGATGGATCAGACCGCCCGCAAGGCGGGGCGCGACACAATCGATCTGGCAACCGAAATGTCAGGGTATTTTCGTGAGATGTGTGCGAAACTTGACATTGCTTACGATGACTTCGTGCGAACTACCGAGCCCCGTCATTATGCCGCCAGCACCGAATTGTGGCGCCGCATGGAAGCCAATGGCGACCTTTACCTTGACCGCTACGAAGGCTGGTATTCGGTGCGCGACGAGGCATTTTATGACGAGGCCGAGCTGTTCGAGGGGGAAGGGGGGGCACGCCTTTCGCCCCAAGGCACGCCGGTAGAGTGGACTGTCGAGGAAACGTGGTTCTTCCGGCTCTCGAAGTATCAAGGGCCTCTGCTCGCGCATTATCGCGACAATCCGGATTTCATCCGGCCGGATAGCCGCCGCAACGAGGTTCTGCGCTTCGTCGAAGGTGGGCTTAAGGATCTCTCGGTAAGCCGCACCAGCTTTGACTGGGGGGTGCCGGTGCCTGGCAGTCCAGGCCATGTGATGTATGTTTGGGTCGATGCGCTCACTACCTACATGACCGGAGTGGGCTTTCCAGAGACCGATGGCGACATGTTCCAGCGCTATTGGCCGGCCAGCATCCATATGATCGGCAAGGACATTGTCCGCTTCCACACGGTCTACTGGCCCGCTTTCCTGATGAGCGCCGGGCTGCCTTTGCCGAAGCAGGTTTTCGCGCATGGCTTCCTGCTTGCACGGGGCGGTGAAAAGATGAGCAAGAGCGCGGGCAATGTGGTCGATCCGATGGATCTTGCCGCGCAGTTTGGTGTGGATCCGCTTCGCTATTTCTTCATGCGCGAGATCGCCTTCGGACAGGATGGCAGCTATTCGGCCGAAGCGATCGTGACGCGCGCCAATGCCGAACTCGCCAACAGCTTCGGCAATCTGGCGCAGCGTACGCTGTCTATGATCTTCAAGAACTGTGATGGCGTTTTGAACGGCGATTACAGCCCGGAGCCTGCGGACATCGCGCTTGAGCACACCGTCAACGACGCTTGCCGTAATGAGCTGCCGCGCGAGTTCGAGGTGCTCAATTTCAGTGCCGGGCTCGAAGCCTGGATGCGTGCCGTGTTCGCCTGCAACCAGTATGTTGACGAGCAGGCGCCATGGGCGCTGCGCAAGAGCGATCCCGAACGCATGGTGGCGGTGCTGATGACGCTATTCAGGCAAGTCCGATCACTTGCGATTGCAGTGCGCCCGGTCGTGCCCGGATCGGCTGACCGGCTGCTTGACCAGCTCGGTATCCCGCATGGCGAACGCGATTATGCCGCGCTTGAGGATAGCGATTGGTTTGCACGCCTGGTTGAGGCCGGTTACACACTGGAACAACCGCAGGGTGTGTTCCCGCGCCTGGCGTTGCCTGAAGACGAGGCAGCGTGATGTTGGTCGATAGCCACTGCCACCTTGAGTACAAGGGGCTGGTGGAGGACCAGGCGGCAGTGCTCGGCCGGGCTCGAGCCGCCGGCGTCGGGCAATTCCTCAATATCTCGACGCGCCAGCGCGAATGGGCGCAAGTCGTCGCCACCGCCGAGCGTGAGCCAGATGTCTGGGCCAGCGTCGGCATCCATCCGCATGAGGCGGACCAGCATGCTGACCTTGGGCGCGAAGCCTTGCTCGGCGCGGCGGCGCACTCGCGTGTGATCGGGATCGGCGAGACCGGCCTTGACTACTATTACGACCGTTCCGACCGGGCGACGCAGCGCGATCTCTTCAGGATGCATATTGGCGTCGCGCGCGAAACCGGGCTGCCGTTGATCATTCACACCCGCGATGCCGACGAGGACACACTCGAAATTCTCGAGGACGAGACGGGGAAGGGCTCCTTCCCTGCGCTGATCCATTGCTTCACGGCATCTGCGGATTTCGGCAAGCGGGTCATAGACTTGGGCCTCAGCATTTCGCTGTCAGGCATAGTGACTTTCAAGAATGCCACTGAACTGCAGGAAATCGCGAAGAAAATTCCGCGTGACCGCCTGCTGGTGGAAACCGATAGCCCATTCCTGGCACCGGTTCCGCACCGCGGCAAACCGTGCGAGCCGGCCTTTGTCGCCAATACCGCTCAATTCCTCGCCGGACTGCGCGATGAGCCGGTTGCAGACCTCGCCGATTACACCACCGCGAATTTTCGCCGGCTGTTCAGCAAGGCAGTGTTTTGAAGCTGGTTGTTCTCGGTTCCGGCACCTCGACCGGTGTGCCGCGGGTAGGCAACGATTGGGGCGACTGCGATCCCGGCGAACCGCGCAATCGGCGCAGCCGCGTGTCGATCCTTGTTGAAAGCAACGAAGGCAGCCGGTTGTTGGTCGACACTTCGACCGACCTTCGCCAGCAGCTGCTCGGTAACGCTATCGACCGGATCGATGGAGTGTTCTGGACGCATGATCATGCCGATCATTGTCACGGGATCGATGACTTGCGGGTCCTGCGCTATGGGCGCGGCGGCCCGATTCCCGGTTTTGCCTCGGAAGACACCGTGTTCCGCCTGCGCCAGCGATTTGGCTATGTTTTCGCAGGCCAGCACGGTTATCCAACCATCGTGACGCTTGAGGCACTTGGCCGGATGCGGCTCCATGCCGGTTTTGCCGTGGACTGGTGCCAGATGCCGCATGGCCCAGGAGAAACCACGGGGTACCGCTTCGAAGCAGATGGCAAGAGTATTGCCTATGCTACAGATTATAGTGCAATTACTGACGAGATGATCGACCTTTATTCCGATGTCGATATTCTGGTGAGCGATTGTTTGCGCCGCGAACCGCATCCCACGCATGCGCATTTGGCCATGGCGATCGAGTTGGCTGAACGTTGCGGCGCCAGGAAGTTGGTGCTGAGCCACCTCGACAAGAGCATGGATTACGCATCACTGGAAGCTGAGACGCCCGATCACGTCGTGGTCGGCTATGATGGACTGGAGATTGTCGCGTGAACGAAGTGTCCGTGGTCCAGATTGTTTCACTGGTTGGATTTCTGATCCTCGCGATCAGCGCGTTGGCTTCGCACAAACTCGATTCGGCAAAGGCGTTGAGAATGGGGCTGATGTGGGCTGCGATCTTCCTTGGGGTCGCGCTCTTGTTCAGCATTGTAGGGCCACAGGTGTGAGCCCGACCCCACCGGCAACCCCATTTGGATTTAACATAATATATATTATCATCCTTGCATATCTGCGTGTCGAGACCAGCGGCCATGAACTCCCCTATTGATCCGATGGCCCGCCTGCTTGCGATCATGGCGCGTCTGCGTGATCCCGAGCGCGGCTGCGAATGGGACCTGGCGCAGGACTTCTCGACCATCGCGCCTTACACGATCGAGGAAGCCTATGAAGTGGCCGACGCGATCGAACGCCACGACCTGGCGGATCTCAAAGGCGAACTCGGCGATCTCCTGCTCCAGGTAGTTTTTCATGCACGCATGGCCGAGGAAGCCGGCGCATTCGGCTTTACCGATGTCGCTGCCGCCATTTCCGACAAGATGGAGGCGCGCCACCCGCATATATTCGGCGATGAAACCGGCACGATGGTTGAGGCACGCTGGGAAGCACTCAAGGCCGCCGAACGGGAACAAAACGGGGCCACCAGCGCGCTTGACGGAGTAGCGGGTGCATTGCCCGCACTGATGCGCGCGCAGAAACTCCAGAAGCGGGCGGCGCGAACAGGGTTCGACTGGCCTGATACGATTGGCCCTGCGGCGAAGATCGCGGAGGAAATCGACGAACTCGCCGCAGCAGGATCCGAAACCGAACGTTTCGAGGAAGCGGGCGATTTCCTGTTTGCTGCAGTTAACCTGGTCCGGGCCTATGGCGTCGATGCCGAAGAAGCCTTGCGCGCAGCCAATCGCAAGTTCGAACGGCGCTTCAGGGCAATGGAGCACCTTGCCGGCGACAAGTTCGCAAAGCTTGACCTCGAAGCACAGGAAGCGCTGTGGCAAGCCGTAAAGCGCATGGAAAAGGGGCTATAGCCGGGCGAATTGTCCCGCCTGTTTCGGGGTGAGCCGCACGGTTATGCGCCGCAGCAACCCCTGCCCTTCCTCGCCCGCTTCGACGTCATCGAGCACTTCACCATGGGCATGGAGCCAGGCGCGGCGTTTGCCGTCCGTTGCCGGGATTTCGAATTCGAACGACTGTGCCTCGCGCGTCAGCAATTGCGCCACGCGATCGAGCAGATCGCCAACGCCGGTGCCGGTCTGGGCCGAGATCACCACCGCATCGCCCTGTTGCGACGCCATTGCGCGCAACTCTTCCGCACGTTCGGGGGAAACCAGGTCAGCCTTGTTCCACGCTTCGATGATCGGAATCCGGCTGCTTTGCCCTTCCCCATCGATCACGCCGAGGTCCGCCAGCACCGCAAGCACCTGCTTCTTCTGCGCCTCGTGCGCGGGATTGGCCATGTCGCGCACATGCAGGATCACGTCAGCCCCGGTAACTTCCTCCAGAGTCGCCCGAAATGCGGCAACCAATTGAGTAGGCAGATCGGAAATGAAACCCACTGTGTCCGACAGGATTGCCTTCTCGACGCCTGGCAGCATGATCGCACGCATGGTGGGATCTAGTGTCGCAAACAGCAGGTCCTCGGCCATCACCTGCGCGCCGGTGAGGCGGTTGAACAGCGTCGACTTGCCGGCATTGGTGTAGCCGACCAGGGCGATGACCGGCCAGGGCGCGCGTCCGCGTCGTTCGCGGTGCAGACCGCGGGTCTGGCGCACCTGGTCGAGCTCCTTGCGCAGCCGCGCCATGCGCTGGCGGATCATGCGCCGGTCGGCTTCGATCTGGGTTTCGCCGGGGCCACCGAGGAAGCCGAAGCCGCCGCGCTGCCGCTCAAGGTGGGTCCAGCTGCGCACCAGGCGGCTTTGCTGGTAATCGAGATGCGCGAGCTCGACCTGCAGCCGCCCCTCGGCGGTAGCCGCCCGCTCGCCGAAGATCTCGAGGATCAGCCCGGTCCGGTCGATCACCTTGCGTTTGAGCTTTTCCTCGAGATTGCGCTGCTGGATCGGGCTCAGCGCGCCATCCACGATCACCAGTTCGGCTTCGTGCAGTTCGCAGTCGCTGCCGATCTGCTCGACCTGGCCCGAGCCGAACAGCGTGCCCGGCCGCATGTTGCGAACCGGCACCACCCGGGCATCTGCGATGACCACGCCAATCGCCAGCGCCAGCCCGCAGGCTTCCTCGAGCCGTTCAGCCGCGTCGGTGGCATAGGCCTGGCCACGAATGTCCGGGCACAGCACCAGCGCGCGCGCACCGCGCGTCACTTCACCCAGCAGGTTGTCGTCGAAGCTCAGTCTTCCTCGCCTTCCCAGTCGCCATCGCTGAGGTCGACCGGCGATGCAGGCTGGATGGTCGATACGGCATGCTTGTAAGCGAGCTGGACGAAACCATCGCGCTCGAGCAGCACGCAGAACAGGTCATAGGCGGCGATGCGCCCTTGCAGCATCACGCCGTTCACCAGGAACATGGTGACCTGCACCTCGACATCGCTCACGCGCGAGAGGAACACATCCTGCAACAACCGCTGCTTGCCGCTGCCGTGCTGGCTGGAGAATTGCCCCGCATCGATCGGCTGGCCAGGCATGATCGTCGAGATTGCATGCTTATAAACCAGCTGAGACTGCCCGTCCCGCCGCAGCAGTAGCGAGAAATTGTCGAACCAGGTGACGATGCCCTGCAGCTTCACGCCCTTGACCAGGAACACCGTGACCGGCGTCTTGTTCTTGCGCAGCAGGTTAAGGAAGGCGTCTTGCAGCTTGGCTTGTTGCGTGGCCGAGCCTTCGGTCTTCGTCGGCTTTTCCGGCCGGGGGCGCGCAGAGAGGGTTCGCCCGTTTGCCATGGTTCAGTCTCCTTTTCTTGGCGGCCGCCTTTGCAGTCCGCAATCTGGCTGACACGCCCGCAGGCGACTTACCGTGTTATTCCCGTATCATGACGGTTTTGCATGGGGCGGGCAATCCCGATTCTGCCGCACACTCGCCGCCATTTACTCCTCGCGGTCGGTCATTCCCAGAAGCTTGAGCTTGCGGTGCAATGCCGATCGCTCCATTCCGATAAACGAGGCTGTCTTCGAGATATTGCCAGAGAAGCGGCGGATCTGGACCGACAGATACTCACGCTCGAAGCTTTCCCGCGCTTCGCGCAGCGGCACGCCCATTACGCCCGCAAACGACGACACGGCGGTTTCGCCGCCCGAACCGTTGATCTCGCTCGGCAGCATATGCGGCTCGACCGTGCTCAGTTCGTCACGCGGAGACATGATGATCGTGCGCTCCACCAGATTGCGCAATTCACGCACATTGCCCGGCCAGTCATAGGCCTGCAGCGCCGCCATCGCCTGTTCCGAGATATCGGGTGGAGGAAGCCCCTGCTCAGCGGCGTAGCGCGTGAAGAAATGTTCGGCCAGAGCGGGAATATCGTCGCGCCGTTCAGCCAGCGAAGGGATTGCCACCGGCACAACATTGAGCCGGTAGAACAGATCTTCCCGGAAGCGCCGCTGTTCCATTTCGATCGCCAGGTCGCGCGAGGTGGATGAGACCACCCGTACATCCACCCCTACCTGACGGCTGCCCCCGACCCGCACGAAGCTCTGTTCGGTGAGCACGCGCAAGATCCGCGCCTGTGTCGACAGCGGCATATCGGCCACTTCATCGAGATACAGCGTACCGCCATCGGCGAGTTCCAGCAGGCCGGGCCGCAGCAGCTTGCCATCCACTTCCTCGCCGAACAGTTCCTGTTCGAAACGTTCGGGGGTGATCCGCGCCGAGTTGACGATCACGAAGGCATGCTCGGCACGCGGGCTCCAGCTATGCAGCAGGCGCGCCGCCACCTCCTTGCCCGCGCCTCCGGGGCCGGAAATGAGGACCCGGCTTCCCGTGTTCGCGACCCGCTTCAGCGTGGCACGCACATTATTGATCGCCGAGGAATTGCCGGTGAACTCCTCGCCTCGCGAGAAGCCTTCGCGCAGCTGGATGTTTTCGCGGCGCAAGCGCTCGGTTTCGGTTGCACGTTCGACTAGCAGAAGGAGCCGCTCGGCTTCGAACGGTTTTTCGATAAAGTCCATTGCTCCGCGCCCGATGGCGGAAACAGCGGTGTCGATATTGCCGTGACCGGAGAAGATGATCACCGGCAACTGCGGCTCGCGCGCCTTGATCGCATCCAGTACCTCAAGACCGTCCATGTCGCTGCCGTGCAGCCAGACATCGAGCAGAACCAGGCTGGGCCGGCGTTCATCGATTGCCGCCAAAGCGCTGGCACTGTCGCCCGCAGTCCGGCAGGCATAGCCCTCATCGCTCAGCACGCCCGATACGAGCTCGCGGATATCGCGTTCGTCGTCAACGATGAGTATCTCGAGTGCCATTACGGCATCTCCTCCTTCATAACCGTATCTGTTGGATGTGATGCGCCATTGCCGAGCGGATCGCGCGCGAACCGCAGAACCACTCTGGTTCCGCCTTCCTTGCCGTTGGCGAACCGCATGTCACCGCCATGCTCGTCGATGATCTTGTTCACGATCGCGAGGCCAAGGCCGGTGCCCTTCTCGCGCGTGGTCATATAGGGTTCGGTGATGCGGTCGCGTTCTTGCGGCAACCCGACCCCGTTGTCCTCGACCTCGACGATCACGTGAGTCACGTCGCTCGCGATCGTCACGGAAATCCGGCCGCGGAAATCGGGTTCGGCGTTGCGCGCACGCGCTTCGACCGCTTCGACGGCGTTCTTGATCACATTGGTCATGGCCTGGCCGAACTGGTGCCGGTCGCAGTTGAGCATCCGGGCCTGCAGCAGATCGGTCGAGAGCGCGAAGTCGATCTCGGGATGCGCCACTTCCTGAAGGAACAGTGACTGGCGCAAAAGATCCAGCGCGTCTTCCTGGCGGAAGGTCGGCTTCGGCAGCCGCGCGAAGGAGCTGAACTCATCGACCATCTTCCTGAGGTCACCAACCTGCCGCACGATCGTGCTGGTCAGCTCGTCAAACAGTTCGCCGTCGCTTTCAATCTGCCGGCGATAGCGCCGTTTGAGCCGCTCGGTCGCCAGCTGGATCGGAGTCAGCGGGTTCTTGATCTCATGCGCGATACGCCGCGCGACATCGGACCATGCCGCCTGCCGCTGGTCGAGAAGCTGGCGCGTGATGTCCTCGAAAGTGATCACCTGGCCGTCGCGCTCGGGCGCTATCCGGACCGCAAGCGTCAGCAGTTCGCGGCCCTTCGAATGGGTCACGATGCCGCTGTGCAATCCGGCCTCGATAATCGCGGCGATTTGCGGCGAGAGATCCGACAGCGCCATCCCTACCGCCTCGCCTTGCCGTTCGGGTTCCAGCAGCAAGGTCTGGGCCGAACCGTTCATCAGCAGCACCTTGCCATCGGCACCCGTCGAAATGATCCCGGCCGTCACCGAATCAAGGACAGCCTCCATGAAGGCCCGGCGATCGTCGATCTGGCGATTGGCCCGCACCAGCGCCTGTGTCTGCTTCTCGAGCTGCGCGGTCATGCGGTTGAACGCGCGGTTCAAAAGGCCAATCTCGTCGGCACCAGTACGCCCTTCGACCCTGAGCGCAAAATTGCCCGCGCCCACCTTGCGCGCCGCCGCCACCAGATCGGTCAACGGCTGGACCTGGCGATCGGCAAAGCGCAGCGCAAACCAAACGGCCAGACCGACCAGTGCCAGGCTGACGACGAACAACGCAAGGTTGAAGCGCAATTGCAGCGCGCGGGCGCGACTGGTCAGCACCTCATAGGTCGCAGAGACGGTTTGCGCCTTCTCCCAATAGTTGAACGAGGCTTCTTCCGGGCTGCGCGCGTTGTAGAGATAGATGCCGGCGTTGCGATCGATCGGGGCCAGCGCCGCAATCCTCTCGCGGCTGCCCTGCACCCACACCAATTCACCCGAGTTCAGCTTTGGCAGCCCTGCTGCGATGAACTCGTTGGGCTGGTTCCCCTCGATCGGGTTAAGGATCGCAGCGGTGCGCAGCGAGCCATCCGCCAGCTGCTGCACGATCGCACTTTCGGAAATTTCGCGCCCCTGCGCCTGCAGTGCGTAGTATTCGGCAAAGCCGGCGTCGGTCACCGAGCCGCGCTCGAGGTAAAAGCGCATGTCGCCCGCCATGGTGACGGTTTCCTGCGCCACATCGCGCTGGTTCTGGTCATAATACCCTTGCGCCAGTTCGTTGGCGTTGCGCATCAGCCCACGCGAATCGTCCGAAAACCAGAAGTCGACCCCTGACTGGAACAGGAAAGCAGCGAACCCGGCGACGAGCAGGGTTGGCACTGCAGCGATCATCGAGAAGAAGAACACCAGGCGGACATGCAAGCGTGCCGTGCTACCCGCTGCCCGGCGCAAGGCGAGCCGGCGCCCGATCAGAACGAGCAGACCCATTGCCGGGATCAGTGTCCCCACCAGCAGGAACGAGACCTGTGTGGAAGGTAGCAAGGTTCCGTCTGGCGGAGCGCTGGTGAAAGCGAACCAGGTGCTCCACACCGCTATGGCAAGCGCAAGTGCGGCTGCCACCTCAAGCCAGACGAAGATATTGGCCCGCTTCGCCGCCAGCGCAAACCGTCGCCACCAACGGGGCGACCGTGCTGCGGACGAAACGGGGGTTTTCAGCATAGTTGCAGATATACAACGGTATTGTTGCAATTATGCAAGCGGATTTTCCACGGGCGTTTCAGAGCGGACGGACAAACCGGTCAGCATTCACGCCGAGTTCCCCAAGCCGTTTGCGCAGGGTATTGCGGTTGATGCCCAGCAGCTTCGCGGCACGCAGCTGGTTCCCTGCAGTCTGCGCGAGTGCATATTCCATCAGTGGCTTCTCGAACGCTGCCAGCGCGGCATCATACAGCACGCCGGGTTGCGGATGATTGGCGGCCAGCCATAACTGCAGTGCACCGGCGAAATCGAGCGCCTGCGCTGCCGGGCTGCTTTCACGCTCAGGGCCGATGATGTCATCAAGCGCGTCGATATCGATCACGTCTTCGCGCGCCAGCAGTGCAAGCCGGTAAATGACATTGCGCAGCTCGCGCACGTTGCCACGCCAGCGCCGCTGCTCAAGCCGCGCGATCGCCTCGCGCGAGATTTGCCGACGCGGCAAGCCATCCTCGGCGGCAAGGTTGAGGAAATGCAGCGTCAGCACCTCGATATCCTCGCGCCGCTCGCGCAGTGGCGGCAATTCGATCGGCACGACATTGAGCCGGTAGAACAGATCCTCGCGGAACCGGCCCTCAGCAATCATCGGTGCCAGGTCGCGGTTGGTGGCGGCAATGATGCGTACGTCGACCGCAATCTCCTGCCGCCCGCCGACCCGCCGGATCCGGCCGGACTGCAAGGCACGCAACAAGCGGGTCTGCGCTTCGGGCGGCATGTCGCCGATCTCGTCGAGGAACAGTGTCCCGCCATTGGCCTGCTCGAATTTGCCGATCGCCTGGTTGACCGCGCCGGTGAATGCGCCCTTCTCGTGCCCGAACAACTCGCTTTCGATAAGGTCGGAAGGGATCGCGGCAGCATTGACCGCCACGAACGGGCCGGACTTGCGCGCGCCAAGCTGGTGGATGGCCTCTGCCACCAATTCCTTGCCGGTGCCCGATTCGCCGGTGACCAGCACCGTCAGATCATTGCGCAGCACGCGGGTGATCATCCGATAGACACCCTGCATCGCCTGGCTGCGACCGACCATGGGCATGCCATCGCCTTCCGTAGCAGGGGCGACTTCGGCGCCGGGGCGCTGGCTGGCGGCCTGCTTCACCGCCCGCACAAGTTCGTCGAGATCGAATGGCTTGGGGAAGTATTCGAAGGCCTGCGTCTCGCTGGCGCGCACAGCCGTGTCGAGCGTGTTCTGCGCTGAAAGGACAATCACCGGCATATCGCGATCGACCGCGCGCACCGCATCGAGCGTGGCGATCCCATCGCCATCGCCCAGGATCACATCGGTCAGCATGGCGTCGAACCGCCGCTCGGCCAGCGCCCGGTCGCGTGCTTCGATACTTTCGCAATGATGCAGCGCAAAGCCCTCGTCCTCCAGCGCCGCGGTGATCACAGTGGCGATGGCGCGATCGTCTTCGACCAGCAGGATGGAGCCGCTCATGCCGGATCCTCATTGTCGGCAATCGCCAGGTGGACGCGGAAGTGAGTGAGGCCCGCGCGATTATCGCGCTCATGGCCGATCCGGCCTTTCATATCGCGCACCAGCTTGCGCACCAGCGCCAGCCCCAGCCCCTGGCCCGATTTCTTCGAGGTCACGAAAGGTTCGAAGATATGGTCGCGCAGCGTCTCGTCGATGCCAGGGCCGTTGTCTGAAACGGTGATCTCGATCGGCAGCCGCACTGTCCGCCCAAAGTGCACCGCGCTGAATGCGAAACCGCTGACAAAGCGGGTGCGCACCGTCACCTGAGGCCGCGGCGTATCACCGGCGCGCAAGACGTCGCAGGCATTCGACAGGAGGTTGATCAGCACCTGTTCCAGGGCATCGCGGTTCGACATGACAGGGGGTAGCGAGGGGTCGAACTCTTCGGCGATCTCGATCGCATCATTGCCGGCTGCGCGCACCGTGGCAATCGCTGAACGGATCGCCTCATGCAGATTGGTCGGCCCCAGAACTTCGGGCCGAGAGCGCCCCAGCTGCTGCATCCGGTCGATCAGGCGGGCAATCCGATCAACCTCGTCAGTGATCATCCGCGCAAGACCACGGTCGGCAGGGTCAAGCTTGCGCGCCGCAAGCTGGGCCGCGCCGCGGATCGCTGCAAGCGGGTTGCGGATCTCATGCGCCAGGATCGCCGGTGCCCCCAGGCTTGCCGCCTCGCCTTCCTGTTCGCGCGCCGCATCGTCACGGCCGGCGTCGGACAACGTCACCACCCGCCAGCCCGGATAGGCCGCCAAAGGCGATATCGTCAGGTTTACGCGGTGCTCCTGACCGTCGACGAACAGGCGGATGTCCCGCGCGATCAGCGAGGAATCGGCCCTGCCGGTAAGTTCGACCACGCGCTCGTCGATAAGCTCCACGACATCGCCCAGCGTCTGGCCAAGCAAGCGCTTCTCGCTTTTTCCCAGCAGCATCTCCGCTGCATGATTGGTCTCGGCAATACGGCCTTCCGCGTCGAGCAGCAGAACCGCGAACACCAGCCCACCAATCAGCGCTGCGGCATCGGGCCGCCGGTCGCGCGTGTCAGCCGTGGCAATCACGCCGCGCGCCGCAGCACGAAGGGCTCGTAGAACCGCTCGAGCTCGTCCAGCACCTGATCCGGATCGTCAATGAAGTTGACGAAATTGCGGAACTCGGCCGAACCGCGTAGCCCCTTGGTGTACCAGCCCAGGTGCTTGCGGGCGATCTTGACCCCCGCTTCGCGTCCGTAATGTTCCAGCATGGCGCGGTAATGTTCCACCAGCACCGCATATTGTTCGTCATAATCGGGGCAATCGAGCGCCTGGCCGGTACGCCACCAATGCATTACCTGGCCGAGCAGCCAGGGCTTGCCATAAGCGCCGCGGCCGATCATCACGCCGTCCGCGCCCGATTGTTCCAGCGCCTTGGCGGCATCCTCGATCGTGCAGATATCGCCGTTGACGATCACCGGGATCGACACCGCATCCTTGACCTTGCGGACAAAGGCCCAATCGGCATTGCCCTTGTACATCTGGTTGCGGGTACGGCCGTGGACGGTAATCATCTTCACGCCGAGGTCCTGTGCGATCCGCGCCATCTCAGGCGCGTTGAGGCTAGCGTGGTCCCAGCCCATCCGCATCTTCACCGTCACCGGCACCCGGACCGCCTTGACCGTCTGTTCCATCAGCTTCGTCGCCAGCGGTACTTCGCGCATCAGAGCGCTGCCGGCAAACTGCCCTACCACCTTGCGCACCGGACAGCCGAAATTGATATCGATAATGGCTGCGCCCTTGCCTTCCTGCAGTTTCGCTGCCTCGGCCATGCTGTGTGGATCGCAACCGACCAACTGCATCGAAACTGGCTCCTCAGCGGGATCCCATTCAGCCTTCTGGATGCTGATTCGCGTTTCGCGGATGGCCGCTTCGCTCGCAATCATCTCGGTGACATTGAGGCCCGAGCCATAGCGCCGCACCAGGCGGCGGAACGGCAGGTCGGTAACGCCCGTCATCGGCGCCAGAATTACCGGCGTATCGATCCGGACCGGACCGATTTCGATCGGCCGCAAGGCCGGAGGGAGCGGAAGCGAAGACATGATTGCGTGCACGTGCCTAAAATTTGGGCAGCGCATAGTGGATTGCACTTGCCCCGTCCAGCCCCTAAGCGCGGCGCCCTTGGAGCAAGAACTGCGTGAGCGACACCACTCCCCTTCCCGCTTTTGCCGCAGTGGTGGTCGCCGCGGGCAAGGGCCTGCGCGCAGGAGGCGGGATTCCCAAGCAGTTCGCGCCCTGGCGCGGCAAGCCGCTGCTGCGCCATTCGGTCGAATGCCTGTCCGCAGCGGGGGCGGCGCCATTGGTTGTGGTGATCCCCGCCGATGCCGAGGCTGCCGCGTCAGAGGCTCTCGGCGGTATCGTTGGGGTGAGCCTGGTTGCGGGCGGGGAAACACGCCAGCAATCCGTCCGCAACGGTCTCGAGTTCCTCTCCGGTTCTGGTGCACCGCGCGTGCTGGTGCACGACGCCGCACGGCCCGATCTGCACCGCACCGTGATTGCGCGGCTGCTGCACGCACTTGAAGCCGCGCCGGGTGCGATTCCCGTATTGCCCGTAGTCGACAGCCTGGCCGTGGCTGAGGGTAGCCGCATGAGCGGGACCGCAAATCGCGAACGCCTGCGGCGGGTGCAAACCCCGCAAGCATTCCGGTTCAGCGAAATCCTCGCCGCGCACCGGGCATGGCAGGGCGCCGCAGACGCAGGCGACGATGCCCAGGTCCTCCGTGCCTACGGTGGACAGGTAGCGCTGGTCGATGGTGACGAGCGCTTGAAGAAAATGACTTTCGCGGAGGATCTGGTGAACGAACAACCGGCAATCCGGGTCGGATCGGGTTTCGATGTGCATCGTCTGGCCGAAGGCGAAGAGCTGTGGCTGTGCGGGATCCGCATCCCGCATGACAAAGGCCTGGCAGGTCATTCCGATGCCGATGTGGCGATCCACGCCTTGGTCGATGCGCTGCTGGGCGCAATCGGTGAAGGTGATATCGGCACCCATTTCCCACCGAGCGATCCACAGTGGAAGGGGGCGCCCTCGCCACTGTTCCTTGAACATGCAGCCGGCCTGGTTGCTGGCGCCGGATACGCCATCGGCAATGTTGATCTGACGCTGATCTGCGAAGCGCCCAAGATCGGCCCGCATCGCGAGGCCATGCGGTCGCGGCTGGCCGAACTGCTCGGGATCGACCTCGCGCGTGTCAGCGTGAAGGCCACCACCACCGAGCGGCTCGGCTTTACCGGACGCGGCGAAGGCATCGCCGCGCAAGCTGTGATAAGCTTGCAGCGCAACTGACATAGGGAGCAACGCCGATGGAGCCAGGAAGCCTGCTACCCGCCGATATCGAAGAGCTCGCGCGCAAGGTGGTCGAAGCCAATGTCGCGGCCGGGCGCAAGGTTGCACTGGCCGAAAGCTGCACTGGCGGGCTGGTGGCCGCCGCGATCACCGAGATCGCTGGCTCGTCGGCGGTGCTCGATCGCGGCTTTGTGACCTATTCCAACGAAGCCAAGATCGAAAGCCTGGGGGTTTCACCCGACATTATCGAAACATTCGGCGCGGTTTCGATTGCGTGCGTCTGGGCCATGGCACAAGGCGCGCTCAAGCACAGCAAGGCCGATGTAGCGGTAGCGATCAGCGGGATTGCCGGCCCTGGCGGCGGCACACCGCTCAAACCGGTCGGAACGGTGGTGTTTGCACGGGCAACCCGCGGCGAGCACGGCAAGCCCGAGGGCGAATTGCGCCATTTTGCGGATATGAACCGCGCCGAAGTGCGCCGTCAGGCGGCACTTTGCGCGCTGGAGTTGCTGCTGCCGTAGACTTCGGCGGCGCGCGCCTCGAACGCGGCCACCATCTTGTGAAACGCCTTGTCAAAATATTGCCCGGCAAGCTTTTCGAAGACCCGGTTCCTGAACGCGAATTCGACCGCAAAGTCGACTTCGCAGCCACCATCGGGATGCGGACGGAAGATCCAGGTATTGTCGAGATCGCGCAATGGGCCGTCGACATAGTGCACATCGATCATGTGCGGGCGTTCCTTCTCGACCCGCGACGTGAACTTCTCGCGCAGTGACTTGAAGCCCACCACCATGTCCGCCACCATTTCCGTGTCGCAGTCACTCCGCACACGCGTTGCCACGACCCAGGGCAGGAACTCGGCATAGCGCGCGACATCGGCCACAAGGTCGAACATCTGCTCCGCGCTATAGGGCAGCCGCCGTGTCTCGCGAATCCCGGGCATCAGGCCTTTTGCTTGGCGAGCTTCGCGGCGCGCGCGGCCTTCATCTGCGCGAAATCCTCACCCGCGTGGTAGCTTGAGCGGGTCAGCGGGCTGGCAGCGACCTGCAGGAAGCCTTTGGCCCGGGCGATTGCGCCATAGGCTTTGAACGCGTCGGGCGTAACGAACTCTTCCACCGCTGCATGGCGCGGGGTCGGCTGCAGATATTGGCCCATGGTGATGAAATCGACTTCCGCGCTGCGCATGTCATCCATCACCTGGTGGACTTCGAGCCGCTGCTCGCCCAGCCCCAGCATGATCCCCGACTTGGTGAAGATCAGCGGATCATGGCGTTTCACTTCTTCCAGCAGGCGCAACGAGGCGTAATAGCGCGCGCCCGGCCGGATGGTCGGATAAAGCCGCGGCACCGTTTCGAGGTTGTGATTGTAAACGTCTGGTCCGGCTTCGCAAATCGCCTCTACCGCGGCGCGCATCTTGCCGCGGAAATCGGGGGTCAGGATCTCGATCGTGGTATCCGGCGTCTCGCGGCGCAGCGCCTTGATGACCTTCACGAATTGCCCTGCCCCGCCATCAGGCAGATCGTCGCGGTCGACGCTGGTGATGACGATATGCTCCAGCCCCATCTTGCCGGCCGCGATGGCGACATTCTCGGGCTCCATCGGATCGACCTTGCGCGGCATCCCGGTCTTCACATTGCAGAAGGCGCAAGCCCGGGTGCAGACATCGCCCAGGATCATCACGGTGGCGTGCTTCTTGGTCCAGCATTCGCCAATGTTGGGGCATGCAGCCTCTTCGCACACCGTGTTGAGATTGAGGTCGCGCATCAACCGGCGCGTCTCGTTATAGCCTTCGCTCACAGGCGCCTTGACCCGGATCCAGTCAGGCTTGCGCTGGCGCGGTGGCCGCGCGTCCGGGGCGGAGGACAAATCGTTCATGCGGCCCATCTAGGCAATGCCTGTGCACGGCGCAATGGCCCCGCTTGCCGAATTGTGCGGGCTAAGTTAACGCGCCCCATATGGACGCAACGACGCTGCAGACCTTCACCTCGCCGGTGGTTCTCTTCTTCGTACTTGGAATGGCGGCGGCCTTTGCCCGGTCTGATCTCGCCATTCCCGAAGCCATCGCCAAGGGCATGTCGCTCTACCTGATGGCGGCAATCGGCCTAAAGGGCGGCGTGGCGGTGGCCAAATCGGGGATCGATAGTACCGTGCTGGCTGCACTTGCTGCGGGTATTGCCGCGAGTTTCCTGATCCCGTTTGGCGCCTATGCGGTGCTCAAGGGCTTCGGCCGTCTGGACCGGATCAATGCCGGTGCGGTTGCCGCGCATTATGGCTCGGTCAGTGTTGTCACCTTCGTAACCGCGGTCGAAATCCTGGAAGCCCAGGGCAAGCCGCCCGGCGGCTATATGGTTGCGGTGATGGCAGCGATGGAAACTCCCGCGATCCTCACTGGCCTGATGCTGGCAAGGGGGCTTGGCAGCGGCAATAAACAGCCGAAGGGCGAGCTGCTTCACGAGGTGTTCTTCAACGCATCGGTGGTCTTGCTGCTGGGTGCTTTCGCGATCGGGATAGTCGCCGGTGCTGACGGGTTTGATGAAGTAAAGCCGTTTTTCGATGCCGGGTTCAAAGGCGTGCTGTGCCTGTTCCTGCTGGACATGGGGTTGATTGCTGCGCGCCGGATCATGGATGCACGCGCGCTGACATGGCGGCTGGTGGTGATCGCCATCGCGATGCCGCTGGTCAATGGCATGATCGGCACGGCATTGGGCACAGCCATCGGCCTCGACGTCGGCTCTGCGGCCGCGCTGGGTGTGTTGTGCGCCAGCGCCAGCTATATCGCCGTTCCGGCAGCCTTGCGGCTCGCATTGCCCGAGGCTGATCCGGGGATTTATCTGACCATGTCGCTCAGCATCACTTTCCCGTTCAACATTCTCGTCAATATTGGCCTGATCAGCGCCGCGGCAAGCACGCTGGCGCGTATGGGAACCCCCACGCCATGATTGAAACCGTCACCCGCAAGCGCATCGAGATCCTCACTGACGGGGCATTGGTGAAACGCATTACCGACGCAATCGATCGGGCTGAGATCACCGGCTGGACTGTCACCCCGGTTACCTCCGGCAAGGGGCGCGAGGGCCGCTGGCGCGAGGAGCGCGTGATGGGAACGGACAAGGTACTGGTGCTGACGATTGCGCCCGAAGACAAGGCGATGCGGCTTGCGGAAGACCTTGCCCCGATCCTGACCTCGCACGGCCTTCTGCTAAGCATGTGGGATGTACAGGTGATCCGCGGCGAGCGGTTCTAGGCACTTTCCGAAAGGAGGCCTGCCATGCCCGAGTTCGCCGAGCTGCTAAGAGGCTATCGCCGGTTCCGGTCCGATGGCTATCCGCGCCAGCGCGCCCGCTATGACCGGCTGGTGTCTGAAGGGCAGAGTCCGAAGCTGATGATCATCGGCTGCAGCGACAGCAGGGTTGATCCCGCGCAGATCTTCGACGTCGATCCGGGCGAAATCTTCGTGGTCCGCAATGTCGCGGCGCTCGTTCCGCCGTTTGAGAAGACCCCCGGCCTGCATGGCGTTTCCGCAGCAGTCGAATTCGCGGTGCAGATGCTCCAGGTGAAGCAGATCGTCGTGATGGGTCACGGCATGTGCGGCGGGTGCAAGGCCGCCCTGACGCAAGACCTGCACGGCACCGAACCGGGCCACGGCGGCTTTATCGCGAACTGGATCCATCTGCTTGACCATGTGCGCGAGCCGGTCGTTGCGGCGCATGGCACTATTGGCCGCGCTGCTGAACGGGCGATGGAGATGGAGGCCGTCAAGCTGAGCCTCGCCAATCTGCGCACTTTCCCCTGGGTGGCCGAAAAGGAAGCCAGCGGCGAGTTGAAGCTCCGCGGGGCCTTTTTCGCAATTTCCGAGGGCGTTCTCTATGTCCTCGACGAAGCGACCGGCACGTTCGCAGCCGTCGAATAGCAGCTCGCCATTGGCCCGAAAAAAAGGCGCAGCCCCAATGAAGGAGCTGCGCCTCGTTTCATCAGGTAATCGCTTGACGCGTCAGGCGCCGGTAGTAGGAGCCGGAGCTGCGGGAGCCGCGACAGGTGCCGCCGCCTTCTGCTGCTTCTGCTTCACATAACCGGTCCACATCCGCGAGATCGGCGCGCGCTTGCCGCCAACCTTGGCAAATGTGGCGATCGCTGCGTCGAACTTGGCTTGTTCGGCCTGCGCGATCCCGAGCCGCGTGAGCGCCGCACCGGAGTCTACGCCAGGCATTCCCAGTGCCTTGGTGTAGAATTCCTCCGCCTTGGCATACTGGCCATAGCTCAGGAACGTATCGCCAGCGGCCATTACCGTGCGCAGTGCGGCAGTGGGAGCACGTGCATCACGCTCAAATGCCGGCAGCTCGGCCTGGTCAACTGCAAGCCGGGTGTTGGCGGTCTTGAGCGAATCGGCGAGATAGATCTCGTCCTTGCTGACATGGTTCTTGCTATAGGCCAGCTCGATCACCTGCTTGACCTCTTTGGGCAGCCGCCGCGCATCGGCAGCTTCGACGTAATCGGCGTATTCGTATTTCTCTTTCAGTGCATCAACCCGCAGTGAAAGACGCAGCAGGTCGAGCATTTCGGCACTGTCAAAGGCGTTCAGGTTGCGTGCGATATTGATCGCGTCGCGCCAATTGGTCGCACTAGGGTAATCCGCAACCCAATTGGTCGCGAAATCATATACCTGCGGGGTGATCTTGTTGTTGTAGCTGACACTGAGCCCGCGCCGGTACCAGCTCTCGTCGACCTTGCGGCCGGCTGCCTTGGCTTCCGTAATCGCGCGGCCGAGATAGTCGACACCCTCGGCATAGCGCTTCTCCGATATGAAGCTTTCCGCCATGGCGATCTGCATATCCGCCATGGTCACGCCCGTGGTACTGAAGTTGTTGGCGATCGCCTGCTGAAGGAAATTGCGGGCATCGGCAAACTGCTTCTGCGCATTCGCCAGCTGGTAGGCGATGAAGTTGAAGCGGCCGATCTGATCAGGAGCGGTCTTGCCGCTTTCCAGCATTAGCTTGACACCCTGGAGCTGCAGTGTCTGGTCACCCAGCTTCGCGCCCGAATTGTAGATGAGCCCGCCTGCGGCCGACTTTTCATCGGGGGAGATCGACAGCGCTGCCAGCGCCGGCAACTGGCCCTTGATCGATGCAACATCGCCGGTCGGCGCGTTCACCACTGCCTGCAATGGCTGGAATGCGGCCACGAATTCCTTCGAATAGACCGCAGCGGGTTCCGCCTTCTTCTTATCCTTTTCCTTCTTTTCACGCTGCGCATGGGCCGGTTCGGCAACCACGCCGCTGACCAGCGCGGCGCCAGAGGCCAGCGCGAACGCCAGCGTCAGTTGCGAGACAACGCCTTTGCCTGCGCGCGGGCTGGAAACGGGAAAACGCATCAAACAGTCTCCTGGAAACGAACTCGAGGTGCCCCTGCGGAGGCTTCCCTCACACTTTGCGCGGAAGCATTGGCGCGCTTCCCCGCAATTTGCAATTCCCCCTATGCAGCGCGTGCTGAACGGGCTTTGAATGGAGTTTCTGGCGTTACCTCCGGCCAAGCGCCGCTTTGTGTGGAAAAAGCCCTGCTGAACGGCATCTGCGCGGGCCACGTGGTGGCGAAAACCGCCGCTGTGCCCTACATAAAGGGCAACTCCCAATCGCCTGCACCATAGCCAGATCGGACCCGTTTTGAGCGACGACACCGAAACCCTTACTCCGTCCCATCCGCTTGGCGAATTCGAGCGCGTCGACATCGTCGACGAGATGAAGACGAGCTATCTCGATTACGCGATGAGCGTGATCGTCAGCCGCGCGCTGCCTGACGTGCGCGACGGATTGAAGCCGGTTCATCGCCGCATCCTGTTTGCCAGCCAGGAAGGCGGATTCGTTGCCGGACGGCCCTATCGTAAGAGCGCCAAGATCGTCGGCGACGTGATGGGCAATTACCACCCGCACGGCGACAGCGCGATCTATGACGCGCTGGCACGCATGACGCAGGACTGGTCACTGCGGGTTCCGCTGATCGACGGCCAGGGCAACTTCGGCAGCATGGACCCTGATCCGCCGGCCAGCATGCGCTATACCGAGGCGCGGCTCGCCCGCGTCGCCAATTCGCTGCTCGACGATCTCGATAAAGACACGGTCGATTTCATCGACAATTACGACGGCTCACGAAAAGAGCCGACCGTTCTGCCTGCGCGCTTTCCCAACTTGCTGGTCAACGGCGCCGGCGGGATCGCGGTGGGCATGGCGACCAACATCCCGCCGCACAATCTGGGCGAAGTCATCTCGGGGTGCCTGGCCTTCATCGAAAACCCGGCGATCACCACCGAAGAGCTGATCGAGCACATCCCGGGGCCGGATTTTCCCACCGCGCCGCTGATCCTGGGGCAGTCGGGCAGCAGGGCGGCCTATACCAGCGGGCGCGGTTCGATCCTGATGCGGGCCCGGCACGAGATCGAGACCGGCCGGGGCGATCGCCAGTCGATCGTCTTGACCTCGATCCCCTATCAGGTCGGTAAATCGGGCCTGGTCGAGAAGATCGCCGAGGCCGCCAAGGACAAGCGGATCGAAGGCATTTCGGACATTCGCGACGAATCGAACCGCGAAGGCGTGCGCGTGGTGATTGATCTGAAGCGCGATGCCACGCCCGATGTTGTCCTGAACCAGCTGTGGCGCCACACGCCCGCACAGGCGAGCTTCCCCGCCAATATGCTGGCGATCCGGGGCGGCCGGCCCGAAGTGCTGACGCTGCGCGACATCATCCAGGCCTTCATCCAGTTTCGCGAGCAGGTCATCACCCGCCGCACCAAGTTCGAACTCAACAAGGCGCGTGAGCGGGCGCATATCTTGCTGGGCCTGGTGGTCGCGGTGTCGAACCTCGACGAGGTGGTGGCCATTATCCGCGGCGCTTCCAATCCGGCGCAGGCGCGCGAGCGGCTGCTGGCGCGCGAATGGCCGATCGGCGAGATCGCGCAATACATCCGCCTCGTCGAGGCGATCGATCCCTCGGCCGACGAGGAAGGCGGAAGCTACCGGCTGAGCGAGCGACAGGTGAAAGCGATCCTTGACCTCAGGCTGCATCGCCTGACGGCCTTGGGCCGAGACGAGATCGGCGACGAGCTGAAGGAACTCTCGCTCGCGATCGAGGAATATCTTTCGATCCTGGCCGACCGGGTGAAGCTGTACCAGGTGATGCGCGGCGAGCTGGAAGAGATCCGCGCAACCTATGCCACGCCGCGCCAGTCCGAGATCGCCCCGGCTTGGGACGGGCTCGACGACGAGGACCTGATCGAGCGCGACGATATGGTCGTGACCGTCACGCTTGACGGCTATATCAAGCGCACCCCGCTTTCGACCTTCCGCGCGCAGCATCGCGGCGGCAAGGGCCGCGCCGGCATGTCGACCAAGGACGAGGATGCGGTGGCGGAGATGTTCGTCACTTCGACCCACAACCCGGTGCTGTTCTTCTCGACTGCGGGCAAGGTCTATCGCCTCAAGGTCTGGAAACTGCCCGAAGGCGGCCCCAACACGCGCGGCCGCCCGATCGTGAACATGCTCCCGGCGCTCGACGAAGGCGAAACGATCCGCACCGTCCTGCCGCTGCCCGAGGACGAAGGCAGCTGGGGTGCACTCAGCGTGGTCTTTGCTACCGCCAAGGGCAATGTCCGCCGCAACAGCATGGACGCCTTCGCCAACATCCCGTCGAACGGCAAGTTCGCCATGAAGTTCGAGGAAGGCAGCGACGACCGGCTCATCGGCGTGGCGCTATTGGAAGCGAGCGACGATGTGCTGCTTGCCAGCAAGCAGGGCAAGGCCATCCGCTTTGCCGGAGACGACGTCCGCGAATTCCAGTCACGCACGTCCACCGGGGTGCGCGGCATGACGTTGAAGGGCGATGACGAAGTCGTCTCGCTCTCCATTCTCCACCGCGTCGGCACCGGAATGGAAGAGCGCGAGCAGTATCTGCGCTTCGCCCCGTGGAAGGCCGAGAAGGACGGCGAGCCTGAACTCGGCGCAGACCGCTTTGCCGAATTGCAGGAGCGCGAGCAGTTCATCCTCACCGTCTGCGCCAACGGCTATGGCAAGGTCTCCTCGGCCTATGAATATCGCCGCACCGGCCGCGGTGGCCAGGGCATCACCAATATCGACAACATCGCCCGCAACGGACCGGTGGTCGCAAGCTTCCCGGTCCGGCACGGCCAGCAGCTGATGCTGGTGACGGACCAGGCCAAGCTGATCCGCCTGCCGCTCGACCTGCGCCACCTGACCGAAGACGAGGACGCGGCCGAAAAGGCCTTCCGCATCATTGGCCGCAGTTCCGCTGGCGTGCGGCTGTTCAATGTGGCCGACGGTGAAACGATCGTGAGCGCGGTCCGGATCGAGGAAAGCGATGACGATGGCGAAGACGCTGCCATCGGCGCGGGCGATGCGGCTGGAGCTGGTGAGGCACCCGGGCCGGCTTAGACCGGCCATTGCGCCAGCCTATTCGACCTCGTCATCTTCCTCGGCCAGTTCGTGCCGCAGGGTGTGGATCACGCCGGTCGCGATCAGGAATTGCCCGGCGTAATAGAGCGGCCATATCAGATAGCCTGGCAGCACACCCAGGTCGAATGTGCCCATGCGGCTGAAAATCAGCCAGTCGGATACGACGAACAGGACTGCGCCGATCCCCACGCGATAGCGCGGAAAACGGCTCATCCACGCGCTTGCAGCCATCCCGCCGAGCGCGGCCGAGTAAAGCACCACGAGCGGATCGTGGCTGAGGAACCAGCTGATCAGCGGCGTGCCGATCAGCAGGCTGGCTGCGAGCATCGTCTGGCTTAAGGCATGGTGCTCGCGCGGTTTGCGCAGGTAGAGCCAGATCGCGATCAAATGCCCGACCAGGAACAGCCCTCCGCCAAGCCCGAAGTCGAATTCGATCGCCATGTCGCCCAAAGCGCCGAACATCAGCACAGCGCCGATCAGTGTGGCGTCAGTGCCGCTGCCGCGATGGATCGCGTAGAAAGCCAGGCAACCGACCGCGAGCCCCTTGATCGCAACGAGCCAGATCTCGCCCAGCGGGCCGCCATGGAGCAGATAGAAGGCAATCGCCGCCACGATGCTGGCAAAGAGCCAGGGCCGGTGTTCGATCAGCGCGCGCTTGGGCATGGTTCCCCCTTCCCGCCTTCTCTTGGACTTGAACATTCGGGCAGGCAAGCACAAGGAGCCTGCCACGATGATGCAATCCACCACTCACGACATTCATATAATTGGCGGCGGCCTCGCGGGCAGCGAAGCGGCCTGGCAGCTGGCGCGCCGCGGCTTTTCCGTACGCCTCTCGGAAATGCGCGGCAGCGGAGAGATGACCCCGGCGCACCAGACGGATGGGCTGGCTGAACTGGTGTGTTCGAACAGCTTTCGCTCCGACGATGACGAACGCAATGCCGTGGGGCTGCTCCACCACGAGATGCGGCGGCTCGATTCGCTGGTCATGCGCGCGGGCGAAATGGCGCGGGTGCCGGCAGGAAGCGCGATGGCGGTCGACCGCGATGTCTTTTCCGCCGAAGTCACCCGCACGCTCGCCGAGCGCATGTTCGGGGAGGCCGACTCGGTCATCCAGATCG
>JBMSNZ010000023.1:0-26290 GCA_049421965.1 Erythrobacter sp. | reverse complement strand
CGGGGCGCCCGCACCGCGCGTTTCCCACGCGCCGCCGGGCGCCTGGTACTTTTCACCCGGAATGGTCTTGAGGATCAGCTGGCAACCAGAGGTGAGCGCATATTCCTCAAGCGTCACATTGTTCTGCTGCGCCTGTTCGGCATAGACCGCGCGACGCTTGATATTGATGTCGTTGACCAGCCGCCGCAGTTCGGGCGTTTCCGCACCCACAATGCCGATGTAGCCGTCCATCTTCTCGCCGATCTGCCCCGCGGCGCGCGCGGCGGCATAGGCCGGATCGCGCTGCGCCAGCGCAGGCGAAGCAACCATACCCAGCGCCAGCGCGGCCAGCGCGCCCGAAACTGCGATATTGTGCATCTTGCTCATCCTGTTCACGCCTTCCTGTCAGAAGATTTCCGCATTCTCTTCGATCGTCTTGGCCGCATCTTCAGCCAGCCGGTAGATCACTTCCTGCCGGATATTGATGTTGAGCTCGATCACGATCGGCTTGTCCGGTGCGCTCACATTCACGCAGCCCGACAGGCCGATGGCCAGCAAACCCGCCATCCCGGCACCAAACTTCCTGCTGCGCATTGCCTGCCCCATCTGCATGGCGCTGGCTTTGGCATTGCCGGAAGGCTTGGTCAAATCATGCAATCTCATGGCAGTGGCTCGCTTTCGTGGGGCTGAATGGCCGGTTCATCCGGCGTGACATCTTCGGGCTTGATGGCGGGTGGCGCCGGCCGCGGCTGGCGCACGAAACGGCCATTCTCGACCGTGAACAGGCCCAGCTCGCGCGGATCGCGCACGAACGCCGGATCGTACATGCCGCGCAGGCTGGTGAGCAGTTCGTAGAACGCCGCGCGGATATTGACGTTGAAGCGGATCGGGAGCTTCGCGACCTGGCGGGTGATCAGATTGCTGCTGGCACCCTCGCCCTGGCGGACTCCGTCGAACAGCAGCCGCGTGATAATCTCGCCTGTCAGCGGCCCGTTCATTTCCACCATCATCTGGTTGAAATCGAGCGATCGCAGCGATTGGAACGCGAAATTGGCGATCGCGCCCATATCCTCGTAGGTGAGGTCTCCAACATAGGAGAGGTTGCCGCCCGGCGGGCGCGAGATCAGCAGTCCGTTCCTTATCTCGCCATTGCCCATCTCGTCGAACACCAGCGGCACGGTGCCGTCAAACAGGCCGGTGGCGCTGATATTGCCAAGCTCCATCGACGCAATGAATTGCGCGGCATCCGCACCGCTGATCTCGATCACATAGCGTCTGACCTCGCTCACCGCGAGGTTGAGCTCGGTAGGGCGCAGTTCCATGGTGCCGCCAAAGAACGGCCAGCGCCCGCCCTTGATCGAGACATTGGTGCCATCGCGCAGCGCGAAATCGAAAGTGCCGTCGAACACTTCGACCCCGGGATTGATCGAACCGATATTGAGCCGCTGGGTGCCATCGGTGGTCATGCCCAGCAGGTCGCTGAACGCGATGGTTCCGGACACCCGCTGCACCGGGCCGAAGGCAGCTGCAAAATCGAAATCGGCGCTGGAGAAGGCGCCGCGGCTGATCACACTGTCGGGTGTCCAGTCGATCCGCCCGTTGCCGGTGATGGTGCCATCGGCCAGCGCGATCACGCCGTCGGCAAGGATCGTGATCTGGTCAGGCTGCAAGCCGTCGTCGAACCGCAATCCGGGCACTGCGAGGTCTGCAAAGCCCCGCCCGGAGCTGAGATCGTGGCGCATCGCAAATTCGGTCACTACCCGGTCACTGGCGGGGTTCCGCAGCGCGGCATTGGCGGTGAGATTGCCATCGGACAGGCGCAACGAAGCATCGCGTGCGCGCAGCGGGTAGAATCGCGCCGATGCACCTGCTGCGGGCCGATCGCGCAGCTCGAAACTCGCATCTCGCAGCGTCAGCGCGCCATCGGCATACTGCCAGCTTCCCGCGCCATCTAGGATTTCAAGCGGCACCGCTGCCAGCCCACCCTCGATCCCTTCCACTGCACCGCCGATGGTCTCGCCAAATGACGCCACAACATTGCGCAGCGCGAGCCGGCTGACTTCGTCGCCGGAACCGAGCAGCAGCGTAACCTCCTGCGCGGCGAGCCCCCGGCGCGAATCGAGCACCACCGCTGCTGCGCTGGCCCGCAGCGGGCTTTCACCAAGGCTACCGGATAGCGCCAAGCCCTCGCTACGCGCGGCCAGCACCATGCCGCCGGCCGTGCTGCGCACAATCCCCCGCTGGCCTTCGGGGCACAGCGCGATCCGGTTCCGATCGAGCGCAAGCCCGCCGAGTTCGAGCGAATCGAACCGCAGGTTCGTGCAGCGGCGCCAAAGCGCCAGCCCGCCTGCTTCAGACCAGTTGCCGGATATGGGCAGGCTGAGGCCGTCGATCCGCCCGCCGGGCAGCGCCCCGCTTGCCCGCACTTCGCCCGCGATGCCCCAGGCGCCATTGGCGGCCTGAGCGAGCACGAGGCCGGGCACCGAAAGCGAGCTGCCGCCCGCACGATAGGGCGCCATCTGCAGCCGCAGCCTCGGCAGGCCGCCCGCGCTGCGCTCCATTCGCCCCGACAGTGCGGGGAGGCCAGCGCCGCTGCTGGAGAAGTTGCCCGCAAGGCTCCGGCTGTTCTCGCCGCGTTGGCCAAGGTTGAATTGCGACACGGAAAGCAAGGGCTGACCCGAACGGTTGCGCAGCCGCGCGGTGGGCACGACCAACGCATACTCCGCCCCGGTCTGACGATAGGTCAACTCGGCTTCGATCCGGCTGCCCGGCAAGGCATCGGCTAGGGCCTGGTTGGCACGCGCGAGGAGCGGCTCGACCAGCGTGCCCGAGGCGGCGTCGCGCCAGCCCGCAATCGCTGCACTGGCACCTTGCCCCATTTTCGGATCGCGGCCCTGCAATTGCGCATCGAGGTCAATCCGCCCGTCAGACAGGCGCAGCCGCACGGCCCCGTCACCGGAAAGCGATGCAAGCGATCCAGCAGGATGCCGCAGCGAGCGCGCAGACAGCCCGTAACGCGCCAGAGCCAACCCCTCGCGCCAATCGAGATCGGCCGCGCCGCTCAGCGACGCCAGCCGCGTTTCGCCCGCTTCGAACCCGCGCCCGGCGATCTTCGTGCTCCCGCTGAAGCCTGCCAGGTCGCGGTCGGCGCGCAGATTGGCGTCGATCTTCATTTCACTGAGCCGGAACCCTGCATCGTCGCAGCCTATTCCGCTGAGCCGCAGCGGCCCGGCGAATTCGGGCTGACGGTCATCGATCGCTACTCTGCCCCGCAATCGGGCGCTGGCGATCCGGCAACCTTCGCCCGCGAGCCCCGGCGAGACAATGGCCAGCCAGCCGCGGAACCCGTTGTCGAGCCGCCCGCTGCCGTCCGCACTTGCCCCCGCTACACCGTAATCGGTCAGCAGTCGTGCCCGTGCATCGACCAGCGTCAGCTTCCAGTCAGGCAGCTCGAATGGTTCTGCGCTATCCTGCTCGAGCAGCGGATCGAGCGCCCCGAGGCTCAGGGTGCCATCCAGGTAGCTCGCGCGCAGCCGCGGCCTTACCAGCGTGACCGAGCCAATCCCCGCGCTCCACCAGCGCAGTACCGGCACGATTTCCACCCGTTCGACCACGAGATCCGGCCGCGCCGGATCGCCGATCACCAGATTGCGGAGCACCTGGCGGCGCGGCCCGATCGCCTCGATCTCGTAGCTCGCTTCGATCCCCATCCCGTCGAGCTGCGAGGCAATGATGTTGTCAGCGATTCGCTCGCGCGAGAACCAAGCGACTGCCAGTGCGGCAAATAGCACGCCAAGCCCCACCAGCAGCGTCTGCCAGCGTCGCCGCTGCGGCCAATATCGCCGGTAATTCTGGGCGTTTGCGGGGGATTCTTCGGCCAGCGCCATCAGCGGGCACTCTTGCGCCTTTCACCGCACGAAGGCAATGCTGTCATCCCTGGATCATAGCGGGGGTCGCCTTGCCGCAAGCTGAAGAAAATCCGGACAAAGCCGGGCCTAGCCATGACGGCGCAGGCCATCGCGCGAGGCTGCGCGAGCGGCTGCTGTCAGGCGGCGCCGAGGCACTGGCTGACTATGAAGTGCTGGAGTATCTGCTGTTCCCGGCGATCCGCCAGGGCGACACCAAGCCGGTGGCCAAGGCGCTGCTCAAGCGTTTCGGCTCGCTCGCGGGCGTGCTTAACGCTGATCCTGCCGCCTTGCAGCAGGTCAAGGGCATGGGCCTCACCAGCGCCGCCGCGCTCAAGAGCGTGGCTGTGGCCGCTCGGCGCATGGCGCGCAGCGAAGTGAACGATCGGCCCGTGCTGGGCAGCTGGCAGGCGCTGATCGATTATCTCGCGATCGACATGGCGCATCTCACGGTCGAGCGTGTCCGTGTGCTTTACCTCGACACCCGCAACCGCCTGATCGACGACCATCACGTGGGCGACGGGTCAATCGACGAAGCCTCGATCCACCCGCGCGAAGTGATCCGCCGCGCGCTCGACCTTGGCTCCACCGCACTGATCCTGGTCCACAACCACCCGAGCGGAAATCCCGAGCCGAGCCGTGCTGACATCCAGATCACCAACCGGATTGCCGAAGCCGGTCGGCTGCTGGGCGTGAACGTGCACGACCACGTGATCGTGGGCCGCGAAGGCCATGTCAGTCTGCGGGCGAAGGGCCTGATCTAGCGATGTGTGTCGCTGCCTTTGCCTGGCACGCGCATCCGCACTGGCCGCTGGTGGTGATCGGCAATCGCGACGAGTTCCATGATCGCCCGGCAGCACCACTTGCCGCATGGAGCGACGGCAGCGGAATCCTGGCCGGGCGCGACCTCCAGTCTGGCGGGACCTGGCTCGGTATTGGTAGGCCGGGAAGCTCGAATTTCGGGCAGATGGCGCTGGTGACCAATCTGCGCGGATACGGACTGCCCGATCCCGTGCGCATCTCGCGCGGCGATCTGGTGGCGCGGCTGCTGCGCGGCGAGCCCGACCCCGGCGATCTGCAGGCCTACAATCCCTTCAATCTGATCCATGCCAACGCAAAGGGTGCGCGCTTCCTGACCAACCGGCCGCAAGACCGGCGCACCCCCCTCGCGAATGGCATCTATGGGCTTTCGAACGGCGCGCTGGACGAGCCCTGGGCCAAGACCGTGCAGCTCAAGGCGGCGCTGGCCGGCTGGCTGGAAGCGGGCGACCCGTCGACCGCCGCGCTGTTCGATGCACTGGCGGGCGAAGACCTGAAGCAGCCGGGCAGTTCGCCGCGTGCACCCTCCGACATTCCGGCCGAAGCGGCGGAAACCCCGGTGTTCATCCGCAACCCGCTCTACGGCACGCGCTGCTCTACCGTGATAGTGGTGACGCTCGATGGGCGCGGGACCATTGCAGAACGACGTTTTGACCGCGACGGCCTGGCGACCGGCGAGACGGTGTTGGGATTTGAGTGGGAAATGTAGCCCCGGCAGGAAGCCTTCGCCTAAGCCCTTTTCAGCTCCACCTGCCCCACCCGCGCTTGCATTCTCGCGCCACTCGGCATAGCCGCCCCGCACGCAATCCCGCGCTTCGCACTGCCCCTGCCGGAGTATCCGATGGTCCCCCGTTACGCCCGCCCCGCCATGACCGCGATCTGGGAGCCGGAGGCGCGCTATCGCATCTGGTTCGAGATTGAGGCCCATGCCACGCAGAAACTGGCCGATCTGGGCGTGGTGCCGATGAGCGCGGCCAAGGCGCTGTGGGACTGGTGGGCGACCAATCCCGCGATCGATGTCGCTGCGATCGACGCCAAGGAAGCGGTGCTCAAGCACGATGTGATCGCCTTCCTGGACTGGGTGGCCGAACAGGTCGGGCCAGAAGCGCGCTTCATGCACCAGGGCATGACGTCGAGCGACGTGCTCGACACCACACTGAGCGTGCAGCTCGCGCGTGCATCCGACATACTGCTCGCCGATCTCGACGAGCTTCTTTCAGCGATCCGCCGCCGCGCGATGGAACACAAGTATACGCCCACGATCGGGCGCAGCCACGGCATCCACGCCGAACCGGTGACCTTTGGGCTGAAGCTGGCGCAGGCCTATGCCGAGTTCGACCGTTGCCGCACCCGGCTCAAGGCGGCGCGCGCGGAGATCGCCACTTGCGCGATCAGCGGCGCGGTGGGCACCTTTGCCAACATCGATCCGGCGGTGGAAGACTATGTCGCAGAGCAGCTGGGCCTCACGGTCGAACCGGTCTCGACCCAGGTGATCCCGCGCGACCGGCACGCGATGTTCTTCGCCACGCTGGCGGTGGTCGCGGGCTCGATCGAGCGACTGGCGGTGGAGATCCGCCATCTGCAGCGCACCGAAGTGCTCGAGGCAGAAGAGTATTTCGCCCCCGGCCAGAAGGGTTCGAGCGCGATGCCGCACAAGCGCAACCCGATCCTGACCGAGAACCTCACCGGGCAGGCGCGCATGATCCGCGCCTATGCCATGCCCGCGCTGGAGAATGTCGCACTGTGGCACGAGCGCGACATCTCGCACTCCTCGGTCGAGCGCTTTATCGGGCCGGACGCCACGATCACGCTCGATTTCGCGCTGTCACGGCTGACCGGGGTGGTCGACAAACTGCTGGTTTATCCCGAGCGGATGGCAAAGAACCTCGACCGGATGGGCGGGCTGGTGCATTCGCAGCGGGTGCTGCTGGCGCTGACCCAGGCGGGGCTGGAGCGCGACGCGGCCTATCGCCTGGTCCAGCGCAACGCGATGAAGGTGTGGGAATCGGATGGTGCGCTGTCATTGCTCGAGCTGCTCAAGGCCGATCCGGAAGTGGCTGCGGCGCTCTCAGCGCAGGAGCTCGAGGAGAAGTTCGACCTCGGTTACCATTTCAAACATGTCGACACGATCTTTGCTCGGGTGTTTGGCGAAGGGTGAGGACGCTAGACTTAAGGCACAAAAGCCTTAGTCTCCAAGACCGGTCGCCAACCACCGAGGGGAGAATTGATGCAGATCCTGCGCACGGTCATCTGGGTTCTGATCCTGTTCGGATTGCTGGTGTTTTCGTTCTTCAACTGGGATCCGGTGGAAGTGCGCCTGTGGGATGGCCTGGTGCTGGAGACGAAGGTGCCGGTGCTGGTGCTCCTGGCTTTCCTGCTCGGCCTTCTGCCGATGTGGCTGTATCATCGTGGCGCGAAGTGGAACCTGATGCGGCGGATCACCTCGCTTGAGAATGCGGTGCGCTCGAACGCGCTGAGCGCACGCCACCAGCCGCCTGCGTCAACCGCTCCCGCCGCCAGCGAAGGACCCGATTCCCAGTTATGAGCAATCCGATCTACCTTGCGCTGGATGTGCCGCAGATCGACGCGGCCAAGGCGCTTCTTGCCAGGGTCAAATCGCATATCGGCGGGGTGAAGCTGGGCCTCGAATTCTTCTGCGCGCACGGCCACCACGGTGTGCATGAGATCGCGCATATGGGCCTTCCGATCTTTCTCGACCTTAAGTTCCATGACATTCCGAACACCGTGGCAGGCGCGATGCAGGCAATCCACGTCCTCGAACCCGCGATTGTCACAGTGCACGCCGGCGGCGGCCGGGCGATGATGGAAGATGCCAAGGCGGCTGCGGCCAACGGCACAAAGGTTGTTGCGGTGACCATGCTTACCAGCCTCGACGAGCGTGACATGAAGCGCACCGGCATCGCCGGCAATGCGCATGATCAGGTTATGCGACTGGCCGAGCTCGCGCATGACGCAGGTCTCGACGGGATCGTGTGCTCGGGCCAGGAAGTGAAGGCGGTGCGCAAGCAATGGAAAGACGGCTTTTTCGTGGTGCCGGGCCTGCGCCCCGCAGGCAAGGCTGCAGGTGACCAGAAGCGCGTGGTGACCCCGCGTCAGGCACGTGACGATGGCGCCAGCGTGCTGGTCATCGGCCGACCGATCAGTCGCGCCGACGATCCGCTGGCCGCCGCACGGGCGATCGAGGCCACTCTCTGACATGGCCGACCACGCGACGCCAAATCTGCCGTCGCGAAGTTTCGATGCCACCGAGGCGTTCTATCGCTCTGTCGGCTTCGAAACCGGCTGGCGCTCGGCAGGCTGGATGATCATGCGACGCGGAACAATCCAGCTCGAGTTCTTCCCCTACCCGGACCTTGACCCGGCAACCAGTTCGTTCGGATGCTGCCTGCGGCTAGACGAGCTTGACCGGTTCCATGCCGATTGCAGGGGCGCGGGCATTCCCGAGGTCGCAACCGGTTGGCCCCGCATCGCTCCGCCACAACGCGAAGCGAGCGGGATGACCATTGCCTATATGGTTGATCCAGACGGAACACTGCTGAGACTGGTGCAGAACCCGATCTGATACTAAGGGCACCCTCGTGCAGACCCAGATCAAGATTTGCGGGCTCTCGACCCCCGAAACGGTGGAGGCCGCGATTGCGGCGGGGGCGACGCATATCGGGCTAAATCTGTATGAGCCCAGCCCGCGCTATGTCCCGCCCCATCGCGCCGCGCATCTGCGCGAACTGGCGCGCGGGCGCATCGCCACAGTGCTGCTGCTGGTCAATGCCAATCCCGAAGCGACCGCACGGGCAATCGCCACGGTCCAGCCCGAGATCGTTCAGTTCCACGGTCGCGAAACGCCTGACTGGTGCGAGCTGGTGCGCGAGCAAGCAGGGATTGAAGTGTGGAAGGCGCTGGGCGTGCAGGATGCCGGTTCGCTCGAGCGGAGCGCGGCCTATGCAGGCAAGGTCGATCGGCTGCTGTTCGATGCACCGGCAAAGGCCATGCCCGGCGGCACCGGCGAAACCTTTTCGTGGGACCTGCTCCAGGGCCATCTCCACCGTGTGCCCTGGGGGCTTGCCGGCGGCCTCACCCCGGCCAATGTCGCCGAGGCGATCGCGCGGACCGGCGCTCCGCTGGTCGATACCTCTTCCGGTGTCGAAACCGCGCCCGGCATCAAGAATGTAGACTTGATCCGCGCCTTCTGCGAAGCGGCACGCGAAGCACCAAGGGCATTATGACCATCCAAGCCAACACCTATCGTAACCAGCCCGACGAACGCGGGCATTTCGGCCAATTCGGTGGCCGCTATGTCGCCGAAACGCTGATGCCGCTGATCCTCGATCTCGAGCGCGAGTATCGCAAGACGCAGGCCGATCCCGCATTCCAGGCCGAATTCGACGACTTGCTTGAGCACTATGTCGGGCGCCCCAGCCCGCTCTATTTCGCGCCCCGCCTGACCGAGGAGCTGGGCGGAGCACAGGTGTGGTTCAAGCGCGACGAACTCAACCACACCGGCGCGCACAAGATCAACAACTGCATCGGGCAGATCCTGTTGGCGATCCGCATGGGCAAGACGCGGATCATCGCGGAAACCGGCGCGGGCCAGCATGGGGTTGCGACCGCTACCGTCTGCGCGCGCTTCGGCCTGCCCTGCGTGGTCTATATGGGCGCGACGGACGTTGCGCGGCAGGCGCCGAATGTGTTCCGGATGAAGTTGCTGGGCGCCGAAGTGGTGCCGGTCACCGCCGGAGCGGCCACGCTGAAGGATGCGATGAACGAGGCACTGCGCGACTGGGTCGCCAATGTCCATGACACGTTCTACATCATCGGCACCGCCGCCGGGCCGCATCCCTATCCGGAGCTGGTGCGCAATTTCCAGAGCGTGATCGGCAAGGAAGCACGCGCGCAGATGCTCAGCCGCACCGGCCGCCTGCCCGACCTGCTGGTGGCCGCAATTGGCGGCGGATCGAACGCTCTGGGTCTGTTCCACCCGTTTCTTGACGATCCCGACGTGAAGATGCTGGGGGTCGAAGCTGCAGGCTATGGCCTCGATGGCGACCAGCACGCCGCCAGCCTGCTCGGTGGCACGCCGGGCATCCTCCATGGCAACAAGACCTACCTGTTGCAGGACGAAGACGGCCAGATCACCGAAGGCCATTCCATCAGCGCGGGGCTCGACTATCCCGGGATCGGGCCCGAACACGCCTGGCTGAAAGAGAGCGGGCGGGTCGAATACACCGCCGTCACCGATGCTGAGGCGCTCGACGCCTTCCAGCTGCTGTGCCGCACCGAAGGCATCATTCCCGCACTCGAACCGAGCCACGCGATCGCCGCAGTCAAGAAGATCGCGCCGACCATGCCGAAGGACGGGGTGATCCTCGCCAATTTGTGCGGGCGCGGCGACAAGGACATCTTCACTGTGGCCGAAAAGCTGGGAGTGGAGATGTGAGCGCACGGCTCGGCGCAGCCTTTGCCAAGCCGCATCCGGCGCTGGTCTGCTTCATCACCGCCGGTGACGGCGACACCGCCGCCAATCTCGACGCGCTGGTCGAAGGCGGCGCGGATGTGATCGAGCTGGGCATGCCCTTCACCGATCCGATGGCTGACGGCCCCGCCATCCAGGCGGCGAACCTGCGCAGCCTGGGCGCGGGCACCAAGACCGCCGATGTGCTGCTGATCGCCAACGAGTTTCGCGAACGCCACCCCGATGTTCCGCTAGTGCTGATGGGCTACGCCAATCCGATGGTGCGGCGCGGCGCCGAATGGTTCGCCGCCGAGGCCAGCGGCTGCGGTGTTGACGGCGTGATCTGCGTCGACATTCCGCCCGAAGAGGATGGCGAGCTTGGCCCCGCCCTGCGCGCCGCCGGGATCGCGCCGATCCGGCTGGCGACACCCACTACCGATGCCGCGCGGCTGCCTGCGGTGCTCGAAGGATCGGGCGGGTTTCTCTATTACGTTTCCGTGGCCGGTATCACCGGGAAGCAGCAGGCCGCGATCGAATCGATCGAGGCCAATGTCAGCCGCATCAAGCAATCGACCAGCCTGCCGGTTGCGGTGGGGTTCGGTGTGCGCACGCCCGATCAGGCGCGTGCCATCGCCAAGGTGGCGGATGGCGTGGTGGTCGGCTCGGCACTGGTCGAACTGGTCGGCGAATATGGCAATTCGGCGCCGGCAAAGCTAAGGGAACTGACTGCGGCTTTGGCCCAGGCGGTTCGCAGCGCGCGTTAGGAAGGCTCAGATGAACTGGTTCACCCGCGTCCGCAAATCCTTCAGCCGTGGTCCCAAGCGCACCACGGAAAAGGATCTTTGGGTCAAATGCCCGGCCTGCTCGGAGATGCTGTTCGAGAAGGAATACAGCGAAAACCTGTCGGTCTGCCCGCGCTGCGAACATCACGGAAGGATCGGTGCCGACGAGCGGCTGGCGCTATTGCTCGATCCGGGCTTCGAATTGCTGCCACAGCCCGAGGTGGCTGAAGACCCGCTGGGCTTCAAGGACAGCAAGAAATACACCGAGCGGCTGAAGCTGGCGCGCGCGAAGAGCCCGCACAAGGATGCCTTCAGCGTAGCTGCAGGCGCGATCGACGGACGTGCCGCCGTGGTCGGCGTGCAGGATTTCGGCTTTATGGGCGGATCGATGGGAATGGCGGTCGGCGCCGCTTTCGTCGATGGCGCACAGAAGGCGCTGGAGCGCAAATGCGCCTATATCGTGGTGACCGCGGCCGGCGGCGCGCGCATGCAGGAAGGCATTCTCAGCCTGATGCAGATGCCCAAGGCGACAGTCATGACCCGCCGCCTGAAAGAGGCTGGCCTGCCCTATGTCGTGGTGTTGACCGATCCCACGACCGGCGGGGTGACCGCCAGCTACGCCATGCTGGGCGATGTCCATATTGCCGAGCCCGGCGCGCTGATCGGCTTTGCCGGGCAACGCGTGATCCAGGACACGATCCGCGAAAAGCTGCCCGAAGGATTCCAGCGGGCGGAATACCTCCACGAGCACGGCATGGTCGACATGGTGGTGCATCGCCGCGACCTCAAATCCACGCTGGCGACGCTGCTCGGCTACCTCCAGCCGCGCAAGGCGGCCTGACCACCCCCCATGCGCGACTTCGGGCGCTCGGACGACCCGCGCGTCCAGGCGCAACTCGACCGGCTTGGCATGCTCAGCGTGCCTCAGGGCCGGCTGGGGCTGGAAACCGTGACCGCGCTGCTCGATCGGCTGGGCAATCCGCATCTGCAACTGCCTCCGGTGTTCCATGTCGCGGGCACCAACGGCAAGGGTTCGACCTGCGCTTTCGTGCGTGCGGTGCTGGAGGCGCAGGGCTATACGGTCCACGCCACGATCAGCCCGCATCTGGTGCGCTATAACGAACGGATCAGGATTGCCGGCGAGCTGATTTCGGACGAAGCGCTGGCAGCGGTGCTCAAGGAAGTGCTTGATGCGGGAGAAGACCTTGGCCCGAGCTTCTTCGAAGTAACCATCGCCGCCGCCTTCCTCTGCTTCAGCCGAACCCCGGCTGACGCATGCGTGGTCGAAGTGGGCATGGGCGGCCGGTTCGATGCAACCAATGTGATCCCCAGGCCGCTGGTGTGCGGGATCGCCGCGCTGGGCCTCGATCACGAACGCTTCCTGCTGGCCCCCGAACAGGGTGTGCCGACCGAGCCGATGGCGCGGATCGCCTTCGAGAAGGCAGGGATTGCCAAGCCGGGCGTGCCGCTGGTGACGCTTGAGTATCCCGAACCCGAAACAGCAGCGATTGCGGAGGTTGCAGCGCGGGTCGGTGCACCGGTGCTGCCGTTCGGGCTATATGGCGCTTGGGGGGCTAAGCCCGTCGGCGAAGATCGACTCACATATGCCGATAGCAAAGGTCACTTTTTTACCCATAGCCCGCTGCCTCTGCCCGGTCGCCATCAGGTGCTGAATGCCGGCCTCGCCATCGCGATGCTGCGCCACCAGAACGTGTTGCCGGTCACCGAGGATGCGATCCGCGCGGGGCTAGCGAATGCGCGCTGGCCAGCACGACTCCAGCGCCTGTCGCATGGGCCGCTGGTTGGCACGCGCCAGGTCTGGCTCGATGGCGGGCACAATCCCAACGCTGCCGAAGCGATCGCCCGCCAATTCGACGGGCAGAAGCTGCATCTGGTGGTGGGCATGATTGCAGGCAAGGATCCGGGCGGCTTCATGGCGCCACTTGCGAACCTCGCCCAGTCCATCGCGGTGGTGCCGGTGCCGGCGCATGAGTTTTTTGGCCCGGAGGCCTTCGGGCCAGCAGCGCGAGGCTTCCCCGATGTGGCGAGTGCGCTTGCCGCCTTGCCCGGCGACGGACTGCCGGTGCTGATCGCAGGCTCGCTCTATCTTGCAGGTGACGTCCTCAGGCTCAACGGCGAGCTGCCCGACTGAGCTATTCGGCCGGTGCAATCGCCGGATCGGGTGTCACAACACCGGATTTGCGGCCACTGCGCGCCTGTCGCCACCACTCGCACAGCACCAGAACCACGGCACCAAGCCCGATGAAGGTTGTCAGCAAGAAGACCGCATAAAAGCCCTGCTGGTCGATCATCTCGCCCAATGCCCCGCGACCCAGTGTGCCAATCAGCAGTGTAAGCGAGGATAGCAGCGCGTACTGGACCGCGCTGAACTGCTTTGAAACAATCGACGACAGCCAGGCAATATAGGCCGCGCCCGCAATACCGATGGCAAGATTCTCAAAGCCGATCGTCAGCGTGAGCTTGGCCAGTTTGGCACTGCCGATTTCCGGTATCTGCTCGATCGCCCAGGTAAAGCCCACTGCATCGCTCAGCGCGGCCATGCGCTGGCCACCAACCGCAAGATCGGCATAGAGCAGATTGGTCAGCGCCGCGAGCAATCCTCCGATCGCAAGCGTGAACATCCGCCCGAGCGCGGTGAGCATCCAGCCGCCCAACGCCAGCCCCAGGATGATTGCGCCTACCCCGAAGAACTTGGAAGCGAAGGCCACCTCGTCATTGGTGTATTTGAGCTCGCCGAGGTAGAAGGGATAGGCAAAGGTGCCCCAGATCGCATCGCAGATGCGATAGGTCAGTACGACCGCAAGGATCAGCACCAGCGACCAGCCCATGCGCCCGACAAATTCGACCAGCGGCTGGACCAGCGCACGATAGAGGTGATCAAGCGCATAGGCGCCGCCGCTGGCGGGCGGTGCATCTTCCGACAGTAGGTTAAGGCCTTGGCGCTTCTGCGCCGCAAGCCAACCGGCCACCAGCGCCGGCAGGATGATCGTGGCGACGATGATCCATGGCCCGAAATTGAGGGTGAAATCGGTCGGATTGGGGCGCTGCTCGGGCGGCAGTGTCATCGACATGATCATGAACACCAGCACTGTCCCGATCGCGCCAGCCCACAGCAGGCCGACCAGGGCAAGCGCACGGTGGCGCACTTGCGGCATCAGTTCGCCGGTCTTGCGCAGGGCCTGGACCTGTTCGTCGCTCGCTATGCTGGTCAGGAACCGGTCACCTTCGGCATTGGGGGCAAACAGCCCAGCGGCGCCAGCCGCCAGCAGGATTGCGCCCATCATCATGTAGGTTTCAGGCCAGCCGATCCGCGCCGCAATAATCAGACCCAAAGCCCCGCCGACCAGCGAGGAAAAGCGGTAGCCCATCTGGTAAACGGTGGAGAGAATATCGAGCGTTGCCACCTCGTCGGCAACGTCAATGCGCCAGGCATTTATCGCGATGTCCTGCGTCGCGCTGGCAAAGGCTCCAATCCCGGCCAGAAGCGAGAACATGCCAAGCTGCGATTTGGGATCAAGCAGGCTCATGGTCACCAGAATGGTGCCCAGTAGCACCTGCATCGGCACGATCCACTGCTTGCGCTTCCCCAGCCTGCGCAGCAGCGGCAGGTCGAGCTTGTCGATCAGTGGCGACCACAGGAACTGGAAGGCATAAGCAAGGCCGATCAGCGAGAATATGCCCATCGTCTCAAGATCGACCTCGGCCTCGGTCAACCAGGCGAACAGCGTGCCAAGGAACAGTGCGAAGGGCAGGCCGCTGGCAAAGCCGAAAATCAGCATGAAACCGGTCTTGCGGTTGGTCAGCGCCAGACCGAGCGCGCGCCAGGCCGATCTCTTCGCTGTCATCGCGGCTGCTCCGGCCATTCCCTAGCGTCCTTCCCGATCCGATCAACTTGTGCGACACTAGCCGCCGGTTGAGGAGATAGGAACGCCCCGATGAACGCGGCCGATACGAAATCACCACCTTTGCGCCCGACCGAAGGGCAGTTGGCACTGGCGCAGGCGATTGCGCAGGGTGTGCAGCGGATGGGCGGCGGGATCACGCGGGTTCCGGCGAGCGTCTACACCGATCCGGCCCACTGGCAGCGCGAGAAAGCGGCACTGTTCGACCGGATGCCGCAAGTGTTGTGCCCCAGCGCGCTACTCCCCGATCCGGGTATGGCAGCGCCGCATGATGCCACCGGCCGGCCGCTGCTGATCACCCGCGATGCGAGCGGCGCGGCGCATGTCTTCCTCAACGTCTGCCGCCATCGCGGGACGCGCCTCGTCGAAGGCAGCGAGGTCCAATGTACCAAGCGGCTGGTTTGCCCCTATCACGCCTGGACCTATTCCACGGATGGTCGGCTGCTCGCCCTGCCCCGCCCCGAGACATTCCCCGGCCTCGACAAGAGCGATTTCGGGCTGGTCGAACTGCCCAGTTGCGAGGCGGGCGGGCTGATCTGGTTCGCTCCGGCAGCAGGCGCTGATTTCAGCCATGCCCGCGAACTCGGGCGCGATTTCGATGCCTTCGACACGGCAAGGCATGTCCTGTTCCGGCGCAAGCTGCACACGGTGCGCGGCAACTGGAAGCTGATCATGGACGCCTTCCTTGAAAGCTACCATGTCACGCGGCTGCACGCGAAGACGATCGGCCCCTTCTTCAAGGATGGAGTGACCAGCGGCGATCAGATCGGCCCGCACCAGCGCTCGGCGGTGGGGCGGCTTGAGGAAATGGACGGCGTCGATCTGGGCGATATGGCGGCACTGCGCCGCGTGGTAACCTTCGCTTACCAGTTGCTGCCGGCCACGGTGATCATCCCGAGCCCCGATTATCTCAATATCATGGTGCTGATGCCGCAAAGCCATGACACAACGCTAGTCGAAGACTTCATGCTGATCCCTGAGGCTCCGGCCACAGACAAGGCACGTGATCACTGGGAACGCAGCTGGGCGCTGCTCGATGGCGGGGTGTTTGCGAGCGAGGATTTCCGCGCTGCCGAACTCGGCCAGCAAGGGCTCGCCAGCGGCGCCATCTCGGAATTGACGCTGGGCACGCTTGAAGGCGGCATCCTGCGCTTTCACCAGATCGTCGAAGAAGCGTTGCGCGGGGTGAATTGAGCGCTTACTCCGCAGCCTATGGATTCCTCCCCCCGGCCCGAAGGCGAACGCATTGCCAAGCTTCTCGCCCGCGCGGGTGTTGCCAGCCGCCGCGAAATCGAACGAATGATCGCCGAGCGCCGCATCGCGCTTGGCGGGCAGGTGATTGAAACGCCAGCCACGATCCTGAAGGATCTCGATGGCATCACGGTTGATGGCAAGCCGGTCGCGAAGCCAGAGCCGACCCGCCTGTTCGCCTTCAACAAGCCGACCGGGCTGCTTACCACTGAAAGCGATCCCAAAGGCAGGCCCACCATCTACACCGCGCTGCGCAATGCCTTGCCCAAGCGCACACCGCGGCTGATGCCGATCGGGCGGCTCGACCTCAACACCGAAGGGCTGCTGCTGTTGACCAATGACGGCGAGCTCAAGCGCGAAATGGAACTGCCCGCCAGCGGCATACCGCGCACCTATCGCGCCCGCACCTTTGGCGATGTGACGCAGGAACAGCTCGAGGAACTGATCGAGGGCATCACGATCGATGGCATCCATTACGGCAGCATCGACGCCAATCTGGAACGGCGCACCGGCCGCAACCAGTGGGTTGAAGTGACCATTACCGAAGGCAAGAACCGCGAAGTGCGGCGCGTGCTCGAACACCTTGGCCTGCAGGTCAGCCGCCTGATCCGCACTGCCTATGGCCCGTTCGAGCTCGACGATCTGCCGCGCGGCATGGCCCGCGAGATCCGCAAGGACGAACTCGGCCGGTTCCGCAGCTGGCTCAAGCGCTCGGGCCACAAGTGAGGATTATTGCCGGCGAGTGGCGCGGGCGCAGGCTCGATGCGCCCAAGGGCGATGCAACGCGTCCGACCGGTGACCGCACCCGCGAGACACTGTTCAGCATGTTGACGAGCCGCCTGGGCTCGTTCGAAGGGCTGAAGGTGGCGGATCTATTTGCCGGATCGGGCGCGCTCGGGCTCGAGGCGCTTTCGCGCGGCGCAGCGCAATGCCTGTTCGTCGAACAGGACCGGCAGGCCGCTGATGCCATCCGCGCCAATATCGCCACGCTCGATGCGCGTGACCGCTGCAACATCCAGCAGGCCTCGGTGCTCTCGCTCGGGCCCGCCAGCGTTCCCTATGACCTGCTCCTGCTCGATCCGCCCTATGGCACTGGCGCGGGCGCGGTTGCGCTCGACCGGTTGCTGCGACTGGGCTGGATCGGTCCGGAAAGCTGGATCGCGGTAGAAACCGGGGCGGATGAGGCGGTCGAGGTAAAGGGCCTTGCCATCGAGGCCGAACGCAAGGTCGGCAAGGCCAGGCTTACCTTGTTGACCCGCGCCGCGTGAGCCTTGCGAGGCGCGCCAACGTTCTCTACCTGTTCACTCACCCATGTCCGATACCCCCGCCCTTCCCGTTGCCACTGGCGGCGCCACTGTTCCGGCCTATGCAGCGCGGCTGAACCCGCCACAGCGCGAGGCGGTGCTCACCACAGATGGCCCGGTGCTGATGCTGGCCGGAGCCGGCACCGGCAAGACCGCCGCGCTTACCGCGCGGCTCGCGCATCTGGTGGCAACCGATCGGGCCTGGCCGAGCCAGATCCTTTGCGTCACATTCACCAACCGCGCCGCGCGCGAAATGCGCGAGCGGGTGGCGGGTCATCTGGGCCAGGCGGTCGAAGGAATGCCGTGGCTGGGCACATTCCATTCGATCTGTGCGAAGATGCTGCGCCGCCATGCCGAGCTGGTCGGGCTGCAGCCGAATTACACGATCATCGATACTGACGATCAGCTGCGGCTGCTCAAACAGATCATCATCGAGCACGACCTAGACGAGAAGCGCTGGCCCGCGCGCCAACTGGCTGGCCTGATCGATCGCTGGAAGAACCGCGGGCTCAACCCGCACGAGCTCGATGCGGTCGAGAACGAGGCCTATGCCAATGGCCGCGGGCAACAGTTCTATCGCCTTTATCAGGAGCGGCTGAAAGCGCTCAACGCCTGCGATTTCGGCGATCTGATGCTGCACATGCTCAACATCTTCCGCAGTCACCGCGAGGTGCTCGAGGATTACCAACGCCGCTTCCGCTACATCCTGGTGGACGAGTACCAGGACACCAATGCCGTGCAATACCTGTGGCTGCGGCTGCTGGCGCAGGCGCACAAGAACATCTGCGTGGTGGGTGATGACGACCAGTCGATCTATTCCTGGCGCGGCGCCGAAGTTGCCAACATCCTGCGCTTCGAGCGGGACTTCCCTGGCGCAAAGGTCATCCGGCTCGAACAGAACTACCGCTCCACCCCGCACATATTGGGCGCGGCCTCGGGCCTGATCCGCGCCAACAGCGAACGCCTCGGCAAGACGCTGTGGACTCAACTCAACCATGGCGAGAAGGTACGCGTCATCGGTGTGTGGGATGCACCCGAGGAAGCACGCCGGGTGGGTGAAGAGATCGAGCGGGTCGAACGCGAAGGCGCGGCGCTCGACCAGGTGGCGATCCTGGTGCGCGCGCAATACCAGACCCGCGAATTCGAAGACCGTTTCATCCAGATCGGCCTGGGCTATCGCATTGTCGGTGGCTTCCGTTTCTACGAACGCGCCGAAATCCGCGATGCGCTGGCTTACCTGCGGGTGATTGCGCAGCCGCAGGACGATCTGGCGTTCGAGCGAATCTACAACCAGCCCAAGCGCGGGCTTGGCGCCAAGACGCTGGAAAAGATGCACCAGCATGCGCGGCGCACCGGCCTGCCGCTGGCCGCGGCTGCGCTGCAACTGGCGGACAGCGACGAGTTTCCTGCCCGCGCAGCGAATACGATCGGTGGGCTGATGCGGCAGTTCCTGCACTGGCGCGAACAGGCCGAACTGGTGACTCCGGCCGATCTGCTGCGCATGGTGCTGGAGGAAACCGGATACAGCGAAATGCTGCAGAAGGAGCGGACAGCTGAAGCCGCAGGCCGGCTCGAAAACCTGTCCGAACTCGCCCGTGCGATGGAAGAGTACGAAACGCTCGGCGATTTCCTCGAACATGTCAGCCTGGTGATGGACAACGAGGCTGCAGATGATGGCGAGAAAGTCACCATCATGACCATGCACGCCGCCAAGGGATTGGAGTTTGACCATGTTTTCCTGCCCGGGTGGGAGGAAGGCGTCTTTCCGTCGCAGCGCGCACTTGACGAAGGAGGGCTAGCCTCACTCGAAGAAGAGCGGCGCCTGGCCTATGTCGCGATAACCCGCGCACGGCGCCGCTGCACGATCCTCCACGCCGCCAACCGTCGCATCTATGGCCAGTGGACCAGCAGCATCCCCAGCCGATTTATCGAGGAACTGCCGCCAGAGCATATCGACCAGCACACCACGCTAAGCGGCGGCGCATCGCTGTGGCGTGCCAATTGGAGCGAGCAGGAAGATCCCTTCGCGCATGTTTCGACCTCGCGGCCCGATCGATCCTCGCAGCGCGGGCCCGGTTGGCAGCGTGCACTGGCCTCCGGTTACGAGACGAGACCCGCGCGTGTGCGCGAAAACACACGTTCGGCAGCAAGCTTTGCCGCGACGCCGCGCAGCGACATCGCGATCGGCGCGCGCGTGTTTCACGAGAAATTCGGCTATGGCACCGTGACCGACCAGGAAGGCAACAAGCTGGAGATCGAGTTCGAGCTCAGCGGCACAAAACGCGTGATCGACAGTTTTGTGAAACTGGCGGACTAGCCTAGCGCCGAGAGGTCGAGGAAGCCGGGGCGCGGGCCGTTCCATTCGCCTGCGGGCACCGGCGCATCATCGTCCTGCACAGCCTGACGGCGCGGCTCGCGTTCAGGCTTTGGGCCCGCGGCGCGAGGCGGCCTGGCGGCCCGCGCATCGGGCGACTCATCCTTAGCGGCACGACCTCGTTTGGGCCGTTCCGGGGACGCCTCGCGGCGCTCGACCTCGGGCTCCGCCTCGTCCTCTGCCACCTTGAGCTCGACCCGCACATCCTTCTTGCCGAACACAGGCACGACCGTCTTGGTCAGTTTCTCGATGTTCTCGATCGCCTCGCCATCGGTTTCGCCTACCAGCGTGAACGCGCGGCCCTTGGCGCCGGCGCGGCCGGTGCGACCAACGCGGTGGACATAGTCGTCCGGATGCCACGGTGTATCGAAATTGAAGACGTGGCTCACGCCCTTGATGTCGAGACCGCGGGCGGCGACGTCGGACGCAACGAGGATGTTGATCTCGCCCTTCTTGAAACGGTCAAGTTCCTTGAGGCGCGAGTTCTGGTCCATGTCGCCATGGATCTCGCCACTGGAGAACCCGTGACGCTGCAGGCTCTGGTTGAGCTCGCGGACGGTGGTCTTGCGATTGGCGAAAATGATCGCGGTCTCGACCAGGTCGTGCCGCAGCAGCCAGCGCAGTGTCTCGCGCTTCTGGCGGTTCTTCACCGGGATCTTGAACGCGGTGATGTTGGCATTCGCGCTTGCCGCGCGGTTCACCTCTATCCGCTTGGGATTGCTGAGGAATTTCTTCGCCAGCTTCTCGATCGGGGGCGGCATGGTCGCGCTGAACAGCAGCGTCTGACGGGTTTCCGGCAGCTTCGAACAGATGAACTCGATATCGGGAATAAAGCCCATGTCGAGCATCCGGTCGGCTTCGTCGATCACCAGCAATTCGCAGCCGTTGAGCAGGATCTTGCCGCGTTCAAACAAATCCATCAGCCGGCCTGGCGTAGCGATCAGCACATCCACGCCTTCGTCGAGCGCCTTGACCTGGTCGCCCATCTGCACGCCGCCGATCAGGAGCGCCATCTTGAGATTGTGGTTCTTGCCGTATTTCTCGAAATTCTCGGCCACCTGGGCCGCGAGTTCGCGGGTCGGCTCAAGGATCAGCGAGCGCGGCATCAGCGCACGGCGGCGGCCATTGGCCAGCACATCGATCATCGGCAGCACAAAGCTGGCGGTCTTGCCCGTGCCGGTCTGCGCGATCCCGATCAGGTCCTTCATCATCAGCACAGCCGGAATGGCCTCCGCCTGGATCGGCGTAGGCTCGCTGTAGCCAGCGGCTTCAACTGCCGCGAGCAATTCGGGAGAGAGGCCGAGATCGGCGAAAGTCATGCTTGGTTCGGTTTCCGGATTGGCGGCACCCGCGAGGCACCGTGCCTTGTGCAACCGCAAGCGGCTGCGATCACTGCCGCCGCCCTTTGCCGAAAAGCCGCTTCAAGTCAAGGAAACGCCGTTGAAGCCCGCCTGCCCTGCCCCATTGTTCAGTCTTCAACCGGCACCAGTTCGCGGATCCGGCTGAGCTGGCAGTTGGCACCGGCACGCGACTGCAGCTTGTCGCGCTCGACGCAGAGCTTCCCGACGTCATTGCGCTCAACATAGAAGCCTGAATAGAAGTCCCGCGCCCGGCAAGATTTCTCGAGCCTTGCCGTGACCATGCGCCGATCCCGCATGAACAGCAGCAGCCGGTCACCGCTACCAGTTTGCACGCCGGCAATGTCCGAGATCGACAGGCATTTGCCGATCTTGCGCTCCTGATAGCGTACGGTCGGCGCCATTTCATCGGCCTCCGCCATCAGGCTCTGTCGCTCAACCGCACTGCGAGGCGATATGCGTACCGTCACCCTCCGCTCGATCCGCACCTGGCGTGAAACCAGCGGCGGCAGAATCCAGCGTGCCGGAATCGTGCCGGATTGCGGGGGAGAGACGAACATGGTGGCATGCGCCGGCCCTGACGGTGGCGGTGCGGGATAAGCAGGCGCAGAAGCGGCCGCGCCGATGGGCAGCAACAGCGCTATTGGCGCAAGATGAGCGAACATGCTGAGCATGAATGCAATTCAACCGGGATCCGGCCCCGTTTCCTGCCCCCCTGATCGGCTTAACCGCACACTGGATAGCACGGCGCCTTGAACATAGGCTTAATCCAATTCGCCTTGCCCGCGCATACTGGCCAAGCCCGTCTCGCCTGTGGCATAGCGCCGCGCGATGACCGACGTAAGCATCTTTGCCCAGCGCGCCGCCGAGCTCCTGGGACCCCGCGGCTTTACTTGTGACCCGTCGCTGCTTGAGCCGTGGCTGACCGATTGGCGTGGCCGCTACCATGGTCAGGCAATCGGCCTAGCATCGCCCGCTTCGCGCGAAGAGGTGGCCGCTTTCGTGCGCCTTTGTGGCGAGTTCTCGGTTCCTATCGTGCCGCAGGGCGGCAATTCGGGCATGTCGGGCGGTGCCACACCCGATGCAGACGGGCGGTCAGTCCTGCTGTCGCTCAGGCGGATGAACCGCATCCGCGCGCTTGATCCGCAGGCGCGGCAGGTGGTGTGCGAAGCAGGCGTGATCCTCCAGACACTGCATGAAGCCGCCGAAGCGCAACAGTTGCGTTTTCCGCTAACTCTTGGCGGCAAGGGATCGGCGACGATCGGTGGCCTCGTTTCGACCAATGCCGGTGGCACACAAGTCCTGCGCCACGGCACGATGCGCGCTCAGGTGCTCGGGATCGAGGCTGTGCTGGCTGACGGGAGCATCTTCGATGGCCTGACCGCACTCAAGAAGGACAATCGCGGGTTTGACCTCAAGCAGTTGCTGATCGGCTCCGAAGGTACGCTCGGGATCGTGACGGCGGCAAACCTGCGCCTATTGCCCGCGATCGGCGAGCGGGTGGTTGCCTGGACCGGCCTCGCCTCGATCGGCGACGCGCGCAAATTGCTGCTGCATTTCGAGCAGGCGATGGGCGACGAGTTGGAAGGATTCGAAGTGGTGCCGCAGCATTGCCTCGAAGCGGTACTGGGTTATCTGCCAGATGCGCGCGCGCCGCTGGCTGAAAACCATCCGTGGCAGGCGCTGATCGAGCTGGTTGCAGCACCTGCAGGTGCGGCGGAGCTGCGCGGACGGGCAGAGATGGCGCTGGCCGATGCGTTCGAAGGAGGTCTTGTGCTCGACGCGGTTATCGCTGCCAATGAGAACCAGGCCGACCGGTTCTGGCTCTTGCGCGATTCGATTGCCCCTGCCGAACGCGCCATTGGCCCGGCAATGCAGCACGACATTTCTGTTCCGGTCGACCGGATGCCGGCATTCATCGAGGCCGCGATACCGGGTGTCGAAGCGCGTTTCCCCGGAGTGACAGGGGTCGCCTTCGGACATTTGGGCGACGGGAATGTGCATTTCCATGTGCTGGCGCCGGCAGGCTCGGAACGCGGCACGTGGGAAGATACGCAAGGCAAGGAAATCAGCCGCCGGGTGCATGACCTCGTCACGCAATGGAATGGATCGATCAGTGCCGAACACGGTATTGGCCAGATGAAGCGCGATGAACTGGGGCGGCTTGGCGATCCGGTGGCGCTGACCATGATGCGGCGCATCAAGCTGGCAATGGATCCGGCCGGCCTTCTCAATCCTGGCAAGCTTGTGCCGCTTGCCACAGAAGGCGCAAACGCTTAAAGCGCGCGCTCCCGGCCCGCTGGCTGTCCAGCGTGGCCGTTTTTGAGTTTGGGATCACCTTTTCGGAGAATTTTCATGGCCAGCGCGCCGCAGCCCCGTCTGCCCCTGTTCTACAACGACCTCATGCCGCTCAACAGCCGCGACCACAAAGGCTGGAAAAGCAAGAACTTCGACGACATCCGGTTTCTGGGCGGCACTCATGCTGTGCCGGTCACCGTCGACGAGTTCATTGACGCACAGCGGAATTTCCCGATCGTGTTCAGCTCAGGCGACAACCCCGTTCCGCTCGCGCTCATGGGCCTTAATGAAGGCGTGAACACCTTCGTCGACGAAGCGGGCAAGATCTCCGAGAACATCTACCTTCCGGCCTATGTGCGTCGCTACCCCTACATGCTGGCCAAGCTGCGCCCGGATACCGATGAGCTTTCGCTGTGCTTCGACCCTTCAGCCGGCGTGGTCGGCGTGTTCGATGAAGGCAGCGAGCTGTTCGAAGGTGAAGGCAATCCCACCGAATACACCAAGAGTGTGCTCGACTTCTGCCAGAAGTTCGAGGAATCGGGCGCCCGCACGAAAGCCTTCATGGATGAGATCGAGAAGCACGGCCTGCTGATGGACGGCGAAATCGCGATCACCCGCAACGACGATCCGGACAAGCCGTTTATCTATCGCGGCTTCAAGATGGTCGACGAAGCCAAGCTGCGCGAGCTGCCGAACGAGGTTGTCGAAGCGCTCCACAAGAACGGCATGCTGATGCTGATGCACGCGCACCTGTTCTCGCTTAACCTGATGCGCGTGATCTTTGCGCGCCAGTCTCAGCAGGGCAAGCTTCCCGCCCCCGAAGCAGCGGCCCAGGCAGCCAACTGATCACCACCGGGGGGCTTGAAAGCTCCCCGGCCGGCTCCTAAATTCGGATTGTTCGGTTGCGGCCACCCTCATAGCCCAGCTGGACATTGCGCCCTTCGGGGCGCGATCCTCCCTGAACCTTGGCCACCTCGTGCCTGAAAAGCGCGAGGTGGTTTTTTATTGTCCGGCCTATTCGGCCGCCTGCGGCAATTGCGCGCCGCGGCCCATCTCGGCCACCGCCTCGCCCAGTTCGCGTACCATCCCCGCCAAAAGCCGGGCCAGCACGGCCATGCGCGGAGTGGGTTCGGCCAGTCTGGCATCGAGATAGGTCGAACGGCAGACTTCCAGCTGGAGCGCATGCAAACCGCGCGCCGGCGCGGAATGCGCATCAAGCACAAACCCGCCAGCATAGGGGCGATTGTGCGCAACCGGCTTGCCCTTGGTTTCAAGGAAGCGATAGCTGCGGCCGACTAGGTCGGCATCACACGAGGTACCGAACCTGTCGCCCAGCACGAATTGTGGCGCCTCTGCCTCGCCGGGCTGGCAGCGAAGCGGCGGCATCGAATGGAGATCGAGCAGCAAGGCGGCGCCCCAGCGGTCGCGGATCGCGGACAGTTCGCGGGCAATCGCCGCGTGATAGGGGCGATGCACCTGCGCGATCCGGTGATCGAGTTCCTCGCGCGGGATCAGGCCCCGCCACACCTCGCCAAAACCCGGCAGCCGCCGCGGAACCAGCCCGAGACCGCTGCGCGCGCGCCGGTTGGCCTGAGAATGGCGCACCGGGTGTGGCCGCTGGCCAGAAATCATCTCCCAGTCGATGTCGTCACGCGCCCGGTTGAGATCGAGCATGGCGCGTGGCGCATGCGCGACAATCACTGCCGCGCCTGATAATCGCGCGACCTCTTCAGCAACCTTGTCGACCAACCGGTCTTCGAGCCGAACGGTCGCGAATGAAGCGTCGCGCATCCGCGCCAGCAGCGAGGCCGGATAGGCCCGGCCGGCGTGCGGCACGGCGATGAGGACGGGCAGTGGCGACGAGAGCGGTGCGCGCAGGGTGAAAGCCGGCTGGTTGTCGCAGCCAGGGACGAAGCCGCCGTGTTCCTCGCGCATCTGCGGTGATTCGTCGTCGCTTCCAGCCATTCCGGCTTGCTGCCCGTTCGCGGTGTCGCTGTCAAAGTGGCAGCGTGCAGAAAGAAATCGGCCCGCTGATGTCCCGATTCCGGCCAGCCCGCACGGCGGGAAAGATTTCTTAAGCGCTGGCCGGTATAGGGGAGAGCATGAAAGCACCAAGCACCTTGCGGATCCTCCTTGCCGAAGATGAAGAGGCGATGCGGACCTACCTCGATCGCGCGCTGACAAACGCGGGCTATGAGGTGGTCGCGGTTGATCGCGGCACGGCCGCAGTCCCATTGCTTGAGGAACAGCATTTCGATTTGCTGCTGTCCGACATCGTCATGCCGGAAATGGACGGCATCGAACTGGCGCAGCGCTGTGGCGAAATCTCGCCGCGTACCAAGGTGATGTTCATCACCGGTTTTGCCGCGGTGTCGCTGAGGGCCAGCCGCGAACAACCGCAGGCCAAGATGCTGTCCAAGCCGTTCCACCTGCGCGATCTGGTGCTGGAAGTGGAACGCATGTTCGAAGACGTACGCGAGGCTTCGCTCTAGGCGCGGTCGAATCGCTTGCTTGCCGGCGAGTGGCAAGCTAAAGGGCCGCCTCTGCCGCCGTCAGGTGGCCGTTCGATGGTTCGGGCGTATAGCTCAGTGGTAGAGCACTATGTTGACATCGTAGGGGTCGGAAGTTCAATCCTTCCTACGCCCACCATCGCAAACCCGCCGCTTGCCGGCGGGTTTTTTATTGGCCGCCCATCCCGTAGCACTGGCCTTGCACCGGCGTGACCCTCTGCTAAAGCGCCGGCGAGCCATTCATTCCCATTTTGCAGCGAACAGGGACATCATGCAGAAAATCCAGGTCAAGAACCCGGTCGTCGAGCTCGTCGGCG
>JBMSNZ010000022.1:0-26999 GCA_049421965.1 Erythrobacter sp. | reverse complement strand
CCTGGCCAGAATTTTTGAGCGAGCGTGTGTACTGCCTGCGGAATCTCGCGCGCCATTGCGCCCAGGAAGCGACCAACCCGCGCCTCATTGTCAGCGACGAAGGCTTCGAGTTCCTTTATCCGTTCGTGGCTGAGTTGGGCGTTATGCAGCTGGAAGCCCTTGAGGTAGTTCGCCACGCCATCGACGAACAGATCGTCCCACAGCGGTGAATTCTCGTCCTGCAGTGTCGCGTCCTTGAGCCGGAACAGCAGTTCGGCATCCTTGCGCGTCACTGCCGCCGGGCCATGGCCGCCAGCGGCAAAGATTACCCGGCGCAGCAGTCGGCATTCCGCCGCACTGATGTGAGTGGCCGACAGTTCGCCGCCGCAGCGGGTGGGGCCAATACCGGTTACCACCACGCGTTCGATCTGGCGCAGTACATAGTCCTTGAAGAATTCAGGCACATTCTGCGCCCGCTCGACCACGCGCACCAGCAGCTCGAGTTCGGCCAAGCTTTCGACCTTGCCGTCGCGGTCGAGCTGGCTGACCAGCCAGCGCGCCTCGTCATCGCTCGGGATCCCGCGCGGTTCGGTTCCGTTGAGCACGAACTCGCCAATCGCCTCGACGAAGAAATCGACCCATTCGGGCGACGGCTGCTTGAGTGCATGGTTGATCGCGAACAGCGCCTCGGCTTCCTCGCGATAGATCTTGCCATCGCCCCAGCCCAGCTGGCGCAGCGAGAACAGTTCCTCGGCGCCAATGCATCCGTCTTCGGCCACTCGCCGGGCCAGTTCCGCAAACTGGAAGCTCATCGTGTTTGGACCCCCTGGATATTCCAGCGGGCAGAGTGGCAGAACAGCCTTAAGACAGGGTTACCGCGAAGATTCAGCTGCCCGACAGGGCGCGAACGCAGGAAGCGCGGTCGACCTCGCGCCCGTCGCTGGCGCGGCGCGCCTCGACATGGGTGGCGACCGGCGATCCGCCGGGCTGCATCGGATAGAGATAGACGTCGAGCACGCAGGGCTCGCCGCTGAACTGCAGTTTGCGGGCATCGCCTTCGATCACGTCGAGCCGCGGCTTGCCGAAGCGGCGCTCAAGCTGGGCAGCGCTGGTGCCGATCACATTCTCGAGCCCGGGCATGCGCATCACCTGCGGAGCGATGAAGCCGGCGGTCGGCGGTGCCGGGTTGCTGGGCGGCACCTGCGTCGGGGCGCGCGGCGTGCTGACCACCGGCTTGGGGCGATCGGGCACCACCAGCGGGGGCTTGGCGGTGCCGACACAGGCCGCCAGCAAAGGGAGCGGGAGTACCGCAAGCAGGAATTTGCGCAGATCAGGCATGGGATTGTGTCTGGTTCGCTTTCCGCAGGGATAATTGCACTAGATGGGTGCCGGCAGCGGCCCCGATAATGGGTGCCAGAAGATTGGCAAGCGGCACCGCCATCAGTGCCGCAATGGCCCCGCCCAGCAACAGCTGTTCCAGCCGGCTCACTGGCGACGCGGCGACGGGCGAGGGCCGGTGGCGCAGCCAGCCCATATCAGTCAACTCGCGGCCGAGCAGCACCGCGTTGACGAGCAGGAAGATCGCCGCTGGCCCGATCGCGGTAAAGATCAGCAGCAGCGCCAGAACCGCGGCCAGCGCGTTGAACACCAGGGCCCGCATGGCGCCTTGCAGGCTGTTGGCGAAGTCCTCGGCAAACGGCAGCTCGCGGGCATTGGCTGCAGCTACGGGATAGTGGCGCTGTTCGACCGCGCGCACCACTTCGTCGGCGAAGAACTGCAGCACGGCGATCGCGACGATCCGGAACAGCAGCCAGAACGCCACAACGGCCAGCACAACGGTGATCAGATAGGCACTCCCTGAACCGATCCCTGCGCCAAGGTAGGCGGCGGCGAAAGCTATAGCCTGGAAAGTCGCCGCGCCGAGCGCCGCGAAGATCAGGACGGTGATGGCCAGGCTCTTTGCCAGCACGCGCAGCACCGCCCGATCGGCAATCTGGCCGAGTGCCAGCAGGAGAGATTGCAGGACAGCGCGCATGGAGTGAGCCAGCATTTCCGGAGGAACCGCCGCCAAGTCAACGCTCAAGGCTTGGCGCTGAGCCGCCAACGCGCTAGGCGGCGCGGCATTCAAGCCCAGCAGTGACAGGAAACCGAGTGACTCAGCCCCGCTATGACGTGATCGCGATCGGCAATGCCGTGGTCGATATCATCGCTTCGTGCGAAGAAGAACTGATCGACGAGCTGCAACTCAATCGCGGGGGCATGACGCTGATCGACGAAGTGCGCGCGGAAGAACTGTACGCGGCCATGCCGCCGGCGCGCGAGATTTCCGGCGGATCCGCCGCGAATACGCTTGCCGGGCTCGCGACGCTGGGTCTGCAATGCGCCTTCATCGGACAGGTTGCGGATGACCAGCTCGGCAAGGTGTTCCGCCATGACATGCGCGCTACCGGTATCGATTTCGACACGCCGGCTCGCGACGGGGAACCGGCCACCGGCCGGGTGCTGATCTTCGTCACGCCCGATGGCGAGCGGACGATGAACACCTTCCTTGGTGCGGGCCAGTTCCTGCCGGCCGAGGCGCTGGACGAAAACCTGATCGCCAGCGGCGCGATCCTTTATCTCGAGGGTTATCTGTGGGATCCGGAAGAGCCGCGCCGTGCCATGCGCCGCGCGATCGAGGTCGCCCGCAGGGCCGGGCGCAAGATTGCCTTCACTGCCAGCGAAAGCTTCGTGATCGAGCGGCATGGCGACGATTTCCGCCAGATGCTCGATGACGGCGTGATCGATATCCTGTTCGTCAACGAGCACGAACTCGCGACACTGACAGGCTGCGCCGATTTCGAGGTTGGCGTGGCGCAAGTGGCACCCAAGGTGCCGGTGCTGGTCGCGACCCGTAGCGAGAAGGGCGCAATCGCGATTGCGCATGGGGAACGGGCGGAAGTCGCCGCCGAACCCGTCGCCCGAGTGGTCGACACCACCGGCGCGGGCGACCAGTTCGCCGCGGGCTTCCTGTCGGGCTATGCCAGGAACGAACCGCTTGAGCGGTGCCTGCGCCGCGGTGCGATTGCTGCAGCCGAAGTCATCAGCCACTATGGTCCGCGGCCCGAGGTCGACCTCAAGGCCTTGGTCGCGGCAAAGCTGGGTTAGGCTGCGCTAGAGTGCGTTAGGCCGCTGCTGTGGCGCGCCGCGTTGGCACGCCTCCAGCCTGCCAGCCGAGCCACCCGGCCGCAACGCCCGCAGCGATACCGGCGCAGGCGGTCACCGCCAGCGGGATCTGCGCATAGGCGTTGAACACTGGCCCCAGTGCAGGAATGAAGGGCGCAAACCACATGGCGACCGCCTGTAGCCCCATGAAGCATGAAGCGATCAGCCACGGCGCACCGTGTTTGCGATCCATAAAGTAGAGTGTCATCGCGAATACGATCGCCATCCCGTCACTGATGGCAATCGTGTCCTGCACTGCCTGCGGACCTTCGCTGCCGATGAAATTCATCCACGGCAGGAAGCTGTCCATGACCCGGCTGAACGGCGATTCGAACAGGATCAGCGGGGTGGCCAGCATATATCCGGCATGCAGCTTCACATTCCGCCGGTGCTTCAGCGCCTGGTAGAACAGGGTCAGGTAAGCAGCGATCGCGATCGCCATGCCAATGCCGAAGGATGGCCCATTATACAGGATGAAGGCGCCCTCAGCCGAGGCATAGCGCTGCGCGGATACATCGATGATCATTATGAAGCCGAGGATCATGAAGGGAAACAGCGCGAAGCTGGCGCGGCCCATCAGCTTGTGAAATGCGTTGCCGCGGCGCTGGATCGCGATGCTTTGCACGACCAGCAGCAGAAGCCACGCCGATGAACTCATCGCATGGACATGGAAGGCCAGCGGCACATTGCCGATCGCGGTCCAGTAGCTGGCCCAGAAGCCGGCCAGAATCACCAGCAGCACAAAGCCGACAAAATAATGCGCATGACGATATGGCATCGAGCAAACCCTCCCCGATGCGACCCGGCAGGAGCGATACCATGAACAGGGCCTGCCTGACAAACCCTTGAGCGGTCAGGCTATTCCGGCACGGGGCGATAGGCTTCCTTGCGGAGCGTCAGGATATGATCTGCGATCTGTTCGACCTGTGGCGGATCCAGGTCGAAATCCATGTCTTCCGGGTAATTGTGCGCATCGGTGAGCCAGGTCACGAGCGACGCACGGGTCAAACCCTCGCGGTTGGCAATGTCGGCAAAGGGCGGTGAGGACGGATTGGGGGAGACATCGCCTGCCTCGACCGCGTGGCATCCGCCGCAAGCCGCCTGGACGAAGGCGAGGCGGTGATGCTCGGCCTCCGGTAACGCGGATGGAGGCGCGATGCCGGTGGGCGAGCTTTGCGCCACCGCATTGCCGCAAGCGGCGCTGAACAAGGTGAAAGCAAGCAAGGCGAGGGGCTTTTTCATGCGAGGTTTCTCTAGCCGATCACAGTACCAATCAACCCCCAGTGCGCCGCCTGGTCAATGATCCCGATCAAATGCCGGATTGTCCGAGCGCTTCCCGCGCGACTTCGCGGTGGCCAATATCGCGGCGGCAGAAACCGCTCGGGAAAGAAATGGCGTCGACGGCGGCATAGGCGCGGGACTGAGCTTCGGTGACGCTGCGGCCGGTGGCGGTGACGTTGAGCACTCGCCCGCCGCTCGCGACCAAGGCGCCGTCCTGCAATGCCGTGCCGGCGTGGAACACCTTGGCGTCATTTGCCTCGGGTCCTTGCGCAAACGGGCCCAGATCGATCGCACCGCCCTTCTCGGGCGTGCCGGGATAGCCGTTTGCCGCCATCACCACGGTAAGAGCCGTCCGGTCCGAAAAGCGCGCATCGCGGCCTGCCAGTCGGCCCTCGGCACAGGCCAGCATGATCTCGACCAGATCGCTCTCGAGCCGGCTCATCAGCACCTGGCATTCGGGATCCCCGAAGCGGCAATTGTATTCGATCAGTTTCGGGCCCTCGGCGGTCAGCATCAGGCCGGCATAGAGCACGCCGGAATAGGGCATACCTTCGGCTGCCATGGTGCGCACCGTTGGCTCGATGATCTGCGCGATCACCTGCGCCTGCAATTCCGGCGTCAGCACCGGCGCAGGCGAATAGGCGCCCATTCCACCGGTGTTGGGGCCGGTGTCGCCGTCGCCCACGCGCTTGTGGTCCTGCGCGCTGCCGAACGGGAGAATTGCGCTGCCGTCGGTCAGGGCGAAGAAGCTGGCTTCCTCGCCCACCATGAATTCCTCGATCACCACTTCCGCGCCTGCTGCGCCGAAGGCGCCGCCGAACATGTCAGCCAGTGCGGCCTCGGCCTCGGTGCGGGTTGCGGCAATCACCACGCCCTTGCCTGCTGCCAGCCCATCGGCCTTGAGCACATAGGGCGCAGCAAAGCGGCCCAGCACGGCCTTCGCCTGATCGAGCGAGGATGTGCGCACATAGCCGGCGGTAGGGATGCCGGCCCGTTCGCACAGATCCTTGGTGAAACCCTTGCTGCCCTCGAGCTGTGCCGCGGCGCGCGATGGGCCAAACACCGCTACATCAGCCGCACGCAGCGAATCCGCCAACCCGTCAACCAGCGGCGCCTCCGGCCCGATCACCACCAGGCCGATCGCGTGCTGGCGGCAGAACTCGATCACCGCCGCATGATCGGTGATATCGAGCGCGACCAGTTCGGCTTCCTGCGCGATCCCGGGGTTGCCCGGCGTGGCGTACAGCTTTGACAGCAAGGGGGATTGCGCCAGCTTCCAGGCCAGCGCATGTTCCCTGCCGCCCGAGCCCAGAAGAAGGATGTTCATGACCGCCCCCGATGACCGTGAGATTGCTGGTGGCGGGCTGGTAGCGCGCAATCCGCAGGGCGACAACGCTGCGCCGCTTTCGATCACCGAGATTTCGAACCTGCTCAAGCGCGTGGTGGAAGACCGCTTCGGCTTCGTGCGGCTGCGTGGCGAGCTTTCGGGGGTGAAGCGCGCGGCTTCCGGCCACCTGTACCTGGCGCTCAAGGACGAGAATGCCGTGCTTGACGGGGTGATGTGGCGCGGTGCGGCACAGCGGCTGCCGTTCACGCCGGAAGACGGACTGGAAGTGATCGCCAGCGGCAAGCTCACCACCTATCCTGGGCGCTCGAAATACCAGATCGTGATCGACAGCCTGGAGATTGCAGGCGAAGGTGCGCTGCTGGCGCTGCTCGAGAAGACGCGTGCACGGCTCGCCGCCGAGGGACTGTTTGCTGCCGAACGCAAGCGGGCACTGCCCTTCCTGCCGCGCATGATCGGCGTGGTCACTTCGCCCACTGGTTCGGTGATCCGCGACATCCTGCACCGGCTGGCTGACCGTTTTCCATCGCATGTGCTGGTCTGGCCAGTAATGGTGCAGGGGCAAGGCGCCGCGGAGCAGATCGCCGCCGCCGTGCGCGGCTTCTCGGTGCTTGAGCCCGGCGGGCCAGTGCCGCGGCCCGACGTCGTGATCATTGCGCGCGGGGGTGGCTCGATCGAGGATCTGTGGAGCTTCAACGAGGAAATCGTGGTGCGTGCGATCGCCGATTGCTCGATCCCGGTGATCTCGGCGGTAGGGCACGAAACCGATACCACGCTGGCCGATTACGCCGCTGATCGTCGTGCGCCTACGCCCACGGCGGCTGCGGAAATGGCGGTGCCGGTGCGCGCCGACCTGGTGGCGACAGTCGCCGATCTCGCCAATCGCCAGCGGCGCGCGGTGCTGCGCCCGGTCGAGCTTGGGCGCGAGCGGCTCGAAGCGCGTGCCCGGCGGATGCCGCGGCTCGATCAATTGCTCCAGCCGCATTCCCAGCGGCTCGACGAACTGGGCGATCGCCTTCGGCGCGCCCTGATGGACCGCGCCGGTCGCGGTCGCGAGCAACTGGCGGGCGCCTCGGGGCGGCTATCCCCTGTGCTCCTGCGTCGCGGCCTGGCGGATGCCCGGCGGCAGCTTGAATTTGTGCGGCTGGCGCCGGAGCTGGTGACCCGCCCGCTCGCCCGCAAGCGCGAGGCCTTGGCTGCCCTTGCCCGGCTCGCCCAGCAGTTCCACCCGGAGGAGCCGTTGCGGCGCGGCTATGCCATCATTCGCGATTCCCAGAATCGGGCGCTCACGAGCCGCACGCAGGCGGAAAAGGAGACCGAGCTGGTGGTGCAGTTTGCCGACGGCCGGATCAGCGTCGTTCCGGCGAATGGCGCTCCGGCGGCGAAACCGCAACGGTCCAGGGTGACGACCGTTGCACCGACGCAGGACGATCTGTTCGGCTGATTGCCCGCGTGACCCCGGCTTGCTAAGGCGTTCCCCATGCTGATGTCGTCAGGCAATGGAGAGGCCAAGCTCTATTACGGGCCAAGCGCGTTCCGCGTGCTGCGCGCGGGCAAGTTCGTGCGCTGTGCCGTTACGGGCGAGGCCATCGCGCTGGAGGAACTGCGCTACTGGAGCGCCGAACTGCAAGAGGCCTATGCCACTTGCGAAATCGCCACGCGGCGCCTGCTCGGCCGACAGGATTGACTTCGGGCCCCTTGCGCCGTCCCATCCGATTGCTGCTTGTCGCGTTGCTCGCACTGGGGCTGGCGCCAGGCACCTGGTGGCGGAGCCCCATTCCTCCACCCGCCTTTGACGGTCAGCTGGAAGTTGCCGAACTAATCGATCCGCCGGGCTTTTCCGGCTTGCTCGAACTGACTGGCGCCTGGCAGCTCGATCACGCCAACCCTTTCTTCGGCGGCTTCTCGGCCCTTACATGGATGGGGGGAGCGCACTTCCTTGCAGGCAGCGATCGCGCGCTGCTGCTCCATTTCACCGTGCCCGGCGCCAGCCCGGCGCGCGCTTCGATGCAGCCGCTGGCGGCATCAGAAGCCCGCGCCACCGAAGATCTGGAGGCGATCGCGCGTGATCGCACCACCGGGCAGATGTGGTTCGCATTCGAGCGCGAGAACCTGGTCGAACGGCACGATCCTGGCGGCCGAATTCTCGACGTGGCCCCGACCGCAATGAGCGGATGGCCCAGCAATGGCGGAGCGGAAACACTGGCCAAGCTTGCCGACGGCCGCTTTCTTGTGATCCGTGAAAGCCGCAGCGATACGGGCGGCAATGCCCATCCGGCGCTTCTGTTCGATGCAGACCCGGTCACTGGCGGCGAGCCAATGGCCTTTGCCGTAGCGACGCCAGCAGATTACCGGCCGGTCGACGCCGCGCAATTGCCCGATGGCCGGGCGATTATCCTGCTGCGCCGCCTCGTATCGGTGTGGCCTGCGCAGTTCGCGACCGCGTTGTTGGTGGCTGATCCGGCGCAGATCGAAGCGGGCGGTATCTGGAGCGGCAAGGTTGTGACGCGGATCGGGGGGCCGGGCCTGGCTGACAATTTCGAAGGGCTGGCGGTGGTGCCGCGCGGCCCTTCCGGCGCGGCCGAGCTCTATCTCGTCTCGGACAACAATTTCTCGCCAATGCAGCGCACGATCCTGCTGCGGATCGCCTGGCCTGCAACGCGCTGACCTGCGCGCAAGCAAAAGGGCGCGAGAGTTGTCCTCACGCGCCCCTTGAATATGCCAGCCGCTCGTCGCGGGTAGAGGCTCAGGCGGCCTTGTCGGCCTTCTTCAGCTCACGCTTCACCTTCAGCGCATTGGCCGAAAGCTTCTCGTCGCTGGTCTTGAGCAACCAGTTGTCGAGACCGCCATTGTGCTCGACCGAACGCAGGCCCGCGGTCGAAACGCGGAACTTGAAGCTGCGGCCCAGCTTCTCGCTCAGCAGCGTGACGTTCTGCAGGTTCGGCAGGAAGACCCGCTTGGTCTTGTTGTTGGCGTGGCTCACATTGTGGCCCACCTGGCGGCCCTTGCCGGTCAGTTCGCAAATGCGCGACATGATTTCTCTCGTTCGTTCAAAGTGGGTGGCCACCGATTCGATGGCCCGCAAATCGCCGGGTTATCCCGAAAGGCCGCGCGCATAGCGGCGGGTAGACGAATCGTCAAGCAAAGTTGCGGGCATGAGCTGGCGCGGCTAGGGCGCGCTCATGACCAGGTGGCCGATCCCCCAGCCGATGCAGCAAGCGCTCGACGCGGCCCGCAAGGCAGCCGGCCAAGGCGAAGTGCCGATTGGCGCCGCGGTGGTCAAAGGAAACGAGGTGCTGGCGGTGGCCGCCAATCGCACGCGCCATCCGCCCGATCCCAGCGGCCATGCCGAGATCGTGGCGTTGCGCGAAGCTTCCGCAAAGCTCGGCAGCGAGCGGCTGACTGGCTGCGATCTGTACGTCACGCTGGAGCCTTGCGCGATGTGTGCCGGTGCAATCTCGCACGCAAGGATCGCCCGGCTCTATTATGCCGCGCCCGACCCCAAGGGCGGCGCGGTGGAGCATGGCGCGCGCGTGTTCGAGCATCCGCAATGTCTGCACCGGCCTGAAGTCTATCCGGGCATGGGCGAGGTTGAAGCGGCAGAGTTGCTGCGCGATTTCTTCAAGGCGCGGCGCTGATCTAGTCGCTACAGCCCCCGCCAGATTCGCGCCGGTGCCGCGTCGCGTGCGCCCAGCCGGGCGCGATAGCAGCGCGCAGGTATGAAGTCCTTGCCATAGCATAGCCGCAATTCCTCCAGCCAGCCGCGCTCATTGAGCGCGACGCCGACCATCTCGGGCTCCCAGCGCTTGCCATTCGCGTCGGCAAAGGCGCGGCGGATATCGCCTGCGGTGAGCCTCTCCTGGCGCGAGAGCCGGTCATAATCGGGCAGTGAAAGGCTGTTCCACAGGATGCGGGTGATCCGGAAATAGGCCTCGGGCCGCGCTGCCATGCAGCTGCCATGCTTGGCCCATTGCCGCGCGATCAGGGCGGGCGAGGGCATCATGCAGAGGTTGCGGCGCGCCTCGGCCGGGTTGACCTGCCGTGCGGTGCGGCACCATTGCGGCCAGCTGCCGCGGGCTTGCGGCCACAGCCCGTGGACCACAAGCCCGAACCGCCCATTGCGCCCCGAACATTGCAGTCGCTGGCGCGCGTCCATCTCGCGCCCCTTGCAGAATTCGGGCGCCCAGCTCAGCGCCAGAGTGTAGCCTGCCACCGGCAAGCGCCGCTCGGGTGCCTCAGGTGCAATTTGCGGGACTGATACCGCTTGCGGCATGCGGCATTGATAGGCTTGGGCCAGCGCTGGGGATGGAGCGGAGAACGCCGCAATAATGCCCATGGCGGCAAGTCCAAGGTCCCTACCGGGCCAGAGCATCGCCTTCTCTTCCTTGCCCGAACCACGGTTGTGCGGCGGGCAGCAACAACAGGCCAAGCGCGAACATCCGAAGCGCCAACGTCATCATTCCCGCTGGCGTGGCCGGCACGGACGCTAACAGCAATTGGCCTGCGCCCAGCAGTACCATTGCCGCCAGCAGCCAGCGGGCAAAGCGGCTGGCGAACAGCCACACCAGCACAGCCGGGATCAGTTCGATCGTGAACCAGGCCGAAGTTGCCACGATGGTCCAGTCCTGGTTCCATGGTACGCCGGGGTACACTGCCTCATAGGCTTGCTGTTGCGCACCGATGTCGGCCAGCCCCTGGACCAAATGGAACAGTGCCAGGCCAGCCAGCAAGGCAGCAAAGCCATGGATTGGCCATGGCCGCGCACGCCCCTGGCCCGAACCAATCACAGCGGCGTGAAATCCAGCCCGATGTCGGCTGCGGGCGCGCTCTGCGTGAGCCGCCCGACGGAAACATAGTCGACCCCGGTCGCGGCCTTGGCCTTGATCGTGGCAAGGTTGATCCCGCCGCTCGCCTCGGTCGGCACGCGGCCGGCGACCAGCCGCACCGCTTCACCCAATGTCGCGACATCCATATTGTCGAGCAGCAGCCGCGTCGCCCCTGCGGCGAGTGCTGGCTCGATCTGGTCGATCCGGTCCACCTCGCAAATGATCTCGCTGACCCCGGCAGCGACCGCGCGGCGCACGGCTTCGCCAACCGATCCGGCCACCAGCACATGGTTGTCCTTGATCATCGCCGCGTCCCACAGGCCCATGCGGTGATTGCTGCCACCGCCCATGCGCACCGCATATTTCTCGAGCAGGCGCAGGCCGGGAATGGTCTTGCGCGTATCGAGCAGAGTGCAGGCAGGATTGTCCATCGCCTCAACATAGTCGTGCACCAGTGTGGCGATGCCGGAAAGATGCTGGACGGTATTGAGCGCGCTGCGCTCGGCGGTGAGCATGGCTCGCGCATTGCCGGCAAGGCGCATCAGATCAGTGCCCGGTTCGACCTGCTGCCCTTCCTCGACCAGACATTCGATCTCGATTGCGGGGTCGAGCGCACGGAAGAAGGCCTCGGCGATCGGCAGCCCGGCGACCACGATCGCGTCACGGCTGTCCATTACGCCGGCAAAGCGCGCATCAACCGGGATCACGCTTTCGGAGGTGACGTCACGCCCTCCGCCAGGCAGGCCCGTGCCAAGGTCCTCGGCGAGTGTCTCGCGCACGAAGCGGTCAAGCTCGAAGCCGGGGATCGAAAAGAGCATGCGCCCTCAATAAACGGTCGCAGAGCGACCGCAAGGGCGACCGCCCGCCCGCAGCGAAACGGCTGTCAGGCCGCGTGAGCGAGGATACCGGGCGCCGGACGGCGTGCGAAAAATCAATGCACAAATCTCGCAACGACGTCGCGGTAGCTGCGGCTGACCTTCACCTCGGCCCCGCTTTCCAGCACCAGGAAGCATTCGCCATTGGTATGCGGCCGCACCTGCCGCACCTGATCGAGGTTGACGATCCAGCTGCGGTGCACGCGCTGGAACACGCGCGGATCGAGCCGCCGTTCGAGATCCTTCATGGTTTCGCGCAGGATCAGCGAATTCTCCGCCGTGTAGATACACATATAGTCGCCTGCGGCTTCGATCCGCTCGATCGTGTCGACTTCGACGCGGAAGATCTGGCCGCGATCCTTGATGTTTATCAGCTTCTCGAAGCGGTCGGAGGATTCGCTTTCGGCCCCGGCAAATTCCTCGGCCATTTCCGGCGCGACTTCGGCCAATACATTCATCAGCTTGTCGGCTTCCTCAGCCGATTTCTTTTCCGCCAGCCGTTGGCGCACGCGCTCGATCGTGTCAGCGAGCTTGTCCGGATCTACCGGCTTCATCAGATAGTTCACCGCATTGGCCTCGAAGGCGCGGATGGCGTGTTCCTCATAGGCAGTGACGAAGACAAACAGCGGCGGTTCGATCTCCATCACTCCCTTCACCACGCCAAAGCCGTCGAACCCCGGCATCTGGATATCGAGGAACACCAGATCGGGCTTCTCGGTCTTGATCGCCCGGATCGCCTCGCGACCGTTTGAGCAGGTGGCAATGATTTCGACGTCTTCGAACGGCTCGAGCCGCAGCTGCAGGCCTTGTATTGCCAGTTTCTCATCGTCGACGAGGATAGTGCGGATTGTCATGCGTTGGGTTCCATGCTGCGCCCGGGGAGGAAGGGGGTTGCGGGCGTCGGTTTGGCCGACAGTGTCGGCGGGTTGGGGGTGGGGGCTTGTGCTGCCGGTTCGGCGCGCGGCGGCGCGGCGGTTTCGAACGGGATCTCGATCAGGACAGTGAAGCCGCCGCCAGCGCCGGATCGGGTTTCGAACCGCTGGTTGGGGCCATAGGCCTGGAACAGACGGTTGCGGATATTGGCAAGCCCTACCCCGGTCGAGACCGGCTGGCCGGGTAAATCGGCATTGCGCCGGGCCTGGCGCTGGTGTTGGCCTGCAAGGCCTGGCCCGGTGTCTTCCACTTTCAGGCGCAATCGCCCGTTCTGCACCCGAGCGGAGAGCGAAATGCGCGCGCCTTCCTCTTGCGGCGATACGGCATACTTGACCGCATTCTCGACCAGCGGCTGTAGCAACATCGACGGCAGCAAGGCGTTACGCGCAGCCTCTTCGATATTGAACTCGGTGCGCAACCGGTCTTCGAAACGCATCCGCTCGATATCGAGATAGAGCTGCAGCGTTTCGATCTCCTGCGCCAGCGTCACCTGGCTGCCCGGCTCCATGATCAGCGTGTGCCGCAGGAAAGCCGAGAGCCGCGTAAGCATCGCATTGGCCGGCTCGGTCTGCTTCAGCAGCACCAGCGTGCTGATCGAGTTCAAGGTATTGAACAGGAAATGCGGATTGAGCTGGTAGCGCAGCATTGCCAGCTGCGCGCTGGTTGCCTGCGCCTGCAGCCGTTCGAGCCGGTCGGCCTGTTCCTCCACTGTCAGGAAATAGTTGATCGCGTAATAGAGGGCGCTCCACCCGCCCAGCAGGGTTAGCGGGATATAGCTCAGCCCGATGAAGCGCTGGGCGAAGGTCGTCTCGCGGATGCCGGCGTAATAGATGCCCTGCACCCAGGCGTCGATCGAGGCATACACGATCACCGCTACCAGCAATACCAGCGTGGTGATGCCCCAGGTGACCAGCGGCTGCTTGTTGATCAGCTGGCGATAGACCACCGACAGCACGAGGCTGATCGAAAAGCCGGTGATGGTGGTGACGAGGATAACCGCCAGCAGGTCCCACGGCTGGCCGTTGGCGATCGCGGCACTTGCGCGCAGCAGGAACGCGCCACCCCAGCCGGCCAGCTGGAGGTTCCAGAATGCCCGATTCTTGTTCTCGAAGAAGGGCGTGGGTCGAAAGGGCAACATGGCCATTGCGCCCCCTTTAGCCGATTTGCGCGCGTGGTGCAGTTTGTTTTGCCGCCTGCCGTCGCGCGCGTTACACTGCTCGCCTGCAAGGAGAGAGGAATCATGGCAACATTGGAGCATCCCGGAGAACGCGCCAGCTTCACCGCTATGACAGAGGGCACGGCCGAAGACTGGGCGATCATCGGCAAGGAGTACCGCTCTTTCGCCAAGGGCGTGGCGGATCGGGTGCTGGATCATCTGCAGCTGCTGAAGGGCGATTTCGGTGGCTTCCCGGTATGCCGGCTCGAGCATTCGCTGCAGACCGCCACGCGCGCGCATCGCGACGGGCGCGACGAACGCTATGTGGTGATGGCACTGCTGCATGACATCGGCGACACGCTGGGCACCTACAATCATCCCGATGTCGCAGCGGCCATCGTCAAGCCGTTCGTGCCGGAGGAATATCACTGGATTTGCGAGAAACACGGGGCGTTCCAGGGCTACTTCTACTTCCACCTGGTGGGAATGGATCGCGACATCCGCGAGCAGTGGCGCGGCCACCCGCATTTCGAGGCCTGCGCGCATTTCTGCGAGAAATATGATCAGGCGGCGTTCGATCCGAACTACGACAGTGCGCCGCTCAGTTTCTTCGAGCCGATGGTGCGCCGGGTGATGGAGCGGCCGATCAACTCGATGTATGCCAAGGTGATCGACGACTGAACGTCAGGGCCGGCCTGGTAGTTCGCGCCGGAAACCGCTGCGCCAGTCAGCCGCGCCCGTCGCATCCCGGGCCTGATTGACCAGCGCGACTTCGGCGGTGATTGCTTCTGCCCGCTCGTCCCATCCATCATGGCTGCGCTTGCGCAGCAGACCGCCCGAATGGCGCGGCCCCCAGCGCTGCATGAAGCGGATGGCCGCGGCCGGATCGTAACCGGCATTGGCTAGGAGCCACGGCATCAGCCGGTCGGCCTCGCGCTCAGTCAGCCGAATATTGCCCTGGCTGCGGCCATTGGCATCAAGCCAGGCGCGGTGGCCGAACTGGTTATGGGCCAGCTCATGTGCCAGCGCGGCAGCCAGCTCATCCTCGGGATAATCCAGGCCGGGGAAGTCTCGTTCGACAACAACGCGTGCGCCCTCGGCCAAAGCGCGCTTGCCCGGCCCGCCCAGTTCGAAGCGGGTGGCGCAAGCCTTGCTGGCTTCGAGGCGGATGTCCTCGCCATTAGCCAGGGTCAGGGTGACGGCGCCCTGCTCTGCCAGCCGCGCTTCGATCCAGTCATGCACGCGCACTGTGCGGCGCCAGTCGCCGGGGGGGCTGGCTGGCCAGCTGCCGGGTGCGACCCCGTCTATCTTCGCGATTGTCGTGTGCGGGGGCAGGGTGGCACTGGCTGCCGGTGATGCGCGCGCACTGGTCAGGACGGCGATGTCGCCCGCAATGCCGAAAGCCCGTCGCGCTTCGGCGGGGTCGCCGTAACTTGCCATATCGTGCAGCTGGAGACCGATCGCCGCGACGGTCTTCGGACAGAAACGGGCGTTGCCGGTGACAAGCCGCCAGCCCGTGTCCTGCACCCGCTGGTCCAGCGCCAGCTGCGCCTCGAACTGCTTTTGCGCTTCAGTCTGATCGGCGGCGCTCGCGCCCGCTACCGGCACAAGGCCAAGAAACAGCAGCCGAAGCAGGCGCTGCAGCATCAGCTATCGCCTGGTTCGAGTGCCTCCTTGAGCGCGTTGAAACCGACCGCTCCTTCGAAGGCGTTGGTCTTCGTCACCCAGCTTGGGGTGCCAGTGAAGCCCAGTTCGCTCGCCAGTGCCTGGTTGCGGGCGAGCTCCTGTGCGACCTGATCTGATTCGGCATCCTTGCGGGCGCGAACCAGATCGAGCCCCGCTTCGCGCGCCGCGGCTTCGACGCTTTCAGGCGAGACCGGGACCAACCGGAACATGGCATCATGGAACGCGGCATATTTGCCCTGCATCGCGGCTGCGAGTGCCATCTTCGATGCGATTTCGCTGCCCTGGAAGATCGACCATTCGCGGATCACGACCTTCACTTCCGGATCGGACTCAACCAGCCGCTGCACATCGGCCTGGCTCATCGCGCAATAGGGGCAATTGTAGTCAGTGAACTCGACCAGCACCTTCGAGCCGTTTGGATTGCCAATCACGGCGCCGGGGAACGGAGTCATCACCTGCGCGGAGACGCCAGCCAAGCGGTCTTGCGCCTGCTTCGACTGATAAGCCTCGGCCATTTGCGGCAGGATATCGGGATTGGCGAGCAGGTAATCTTTCGTGCGTGCATCGCCCAGCCCGGAGTAACTCCATGCCGCGGCCCCGGCAAAGCCGAACACCAGCGCCAATGCGGCCGTCAGCAGCGAACTTTTCAGACTGTCGTTCATAATCCCCCTGGTTTCCGGTCAATCGCGTTCGCGCATCCGCTCGAGCTCGGCGCGGGCCTGCAAGGCAATATCCTGGGCCCTGATCCAGTCGGGCGAGCCTTGTTCGAGCCCGTTTTCCGCTGCCTGCGCGCTCCGCAGCGCTTCGGGATAGCGGCGGCTCATCACCTGTTGTTCCGCGCTGGCCAGCCGCGCCCGCGCCATGTCGCCGCGTGCAGCATAGACCACCCCAAGCTGATACCAGGCAAACGGGTTCAGCCGGTCACGCGCCACCGCAGTCTTTAGCACCGCTTCGGCTTCGGGATAGCGCGCCGGATCCTCGGTGGCGATCAAAGCATGGCCGAACATCGCCGCGATCAGTGGCTGGCTCGCGCTCTTCTCGGTCGCGCGTCGGAGATAAGGCAGGGCCTCTTCCGGCTTGCCGGACTCGAGCAGGACCTGGCCGGTCAGCTCGAGGAAATAGGGATTGTCGGGATCGGTCGCGAGCAGGCCCCTGGCTTCAGCCATCGCCTGCTCGATCAGCGCGTTCTTGTGATAGGCATAGGCGCGGGCATAACGCGCCGGGATGCTGGTGTCATAGGCGGGATACGCGGCGAGTGTCCGCTGCGGCTCGGCGAGGTAGCCATAAAGCTTCGCCTTGACCCGTTCGAACCGTGCCTGCAGCGCGGGATCGTCAGGCGCGTTCCATGCAGGGTCGCGTTCGTAGGATTCGCGCAGCCGCACGATGCGGTCGCCGGACAGCGGGTGGGTGCGCGTGAAGGCTGCTTCGTCGTCCTGGCTCACGCCATAGCGGAATTCCTGGTTCTGCAACTTGCCGAAGAAGGTCAGCGAGCCACGGCCTGAAATGCCGGCCTTTGACAGATACTCCGCACCAGCCGCGTCAGCCGCTGATTCCTGCACGCGGCTGAACGCCAGGAATTGCCCGAGCGCGGCGCGTTGGCCGGCCTGCATGATCCCGATGGCGGCATCGCCCGCTCCTGCCAATGCCGCACCCACGCCCAGCAGCAGGCTGAGGATCGAGATATTGCTCGCGGCGCTCACCCCTTCGTTGAAGCGGACGATGTGGCCGCCGGTGATGTGGCCCAGTTCGTGCGCGATCACGCCCTGCACTTCATTGGCGGTGTCGGCGGCGTTGATCAGGCCGCTGTGGATGTAGATCGCCTGACCGCCGGCAACGAAGGCGTTGATCGAGGGATCGTTGATCAGCACAATATCGACATTGCCCGGCTCGAGCCCGGCCGCCGCGACCAGCGGCGCGGCCATGTCGTCGAGCAGCGCCTCGGTCTCCGCATCGCGCAACACTGACTGTGCCGCGGCGGGCTGAACCGTCAGCACCAGCGCGGCGGCAAAGGCAGCGAATTGATAGATCAGGCGCATGTCTGGCGCAGGCTAGCCGATTTCGTCCTGAACCGGAACTGAAGCGCGCAGGTCGCGCGCAAAGTGCAGGATATCCTGCACCACGCTGCGCCGGTCACGCCATGGGCTCGCAATCGACACCAGCACATCGGTGTGATCCATCCCGGGATAGACCTTCAGCTCGGCCCGGACGCCGGCCTGCTCAAGGCTCTCGGCGAGTACCCGGCTGTTGCGTGGACGCACGACTGTGTCCGCCGTGCCATGCAACAGCAACATGGGCGGCGCGGCTCGATGAACGAACCGGATTGGCTGAGTGGTCTCGCCCGGCTCGACATGGCCGAAGGCGTTGCGCGCCGAATCGCTGGTGAATGGGAAGAAATCATATGGCCCCGCCAGCCCCACTACGCCCGCTACGATCTCAGGGCGCAGCGCTTCGCGTTCGAGCCACTGCCGGTCGAGCACGCTCATCGCGACATTATAGGCGCCGGCGGAGTGGCCCATCAGGATAATCCGGTTAGGGTCGCCGCCGAACCGCGCGGCATTGGCACGGGTCCAGGCAATCGCATCGGCGGTATCTTCCAGCATCGCCGGGAATATCCCTTCGGGATAGAGCCGGTATCCGGCCGTCACCACCACGAAGCCTTCGGGCACGAAGGCGCGGGCGATGAAGCCGTAGTCTGCGGGATTGCCGCTGTGCCAGCCGCCACCATGCACGAACAGCAGCACCGGCCGGCGCTCGGCGCCCGGGGCGGTGGTGCCGTAGACATCGACCACCTGCGTGGCACCCGGGCCCAGCCGGGCCTGTTCGAGCATCGCTGTGTCGCGCGCGCCGCCCGTCAGCCGGTCGACCGTATCGAGCACGCGCGCGCCGTTGATCTGGATCGCCACGAAAAGCGCCAGGGCGAGCAGCAGTGCCAGCCCTACCAGGGTTCCAATGATCCAGGCCATCCTGCGCCTTGCCCTTGTTGCCATGGCCGCGCCCTACCGCGCCCTGCCGTGGCTGGCCAGTGCGAAGTCTTGCGATCCCGTTGCGGAGCTGCCCCCGCCGTGGCTCAGCCGATCAGCTTGCGTGCGGCGCGTTCGATCAGGGCGATATCCTCGGCAATCTCGCCCAGCACGACGATCTCGCCCGCTTCGGTGCGGCGGATCATAACCAGCGCGAACTCGCCGCCTTCGGGCGCGATGTCTGCGAATTCCTGCGGGGCAAGCTTGCGCAGCTTCTTGGCCAGCGCCTTGCGAACTTCGCCTTCGGGCTCGACCTGCTGGCCGGCCTGTTCGCGGCGCCAGCGCCGCTCGGCATTGACTACGCCCTTCAGGCCGCCGGCCGCTTCGGCGAGATAGGTGCCAAGACCGCCGGGGGCGATTCCCACGCGGTGTGCATAGCCCAGCACAGCGGCGTATTCGGTCAGACGGGTCTTGTCGTAATCGCTGCCGAAAACCAGCTTGACGATCGGCGTCATCGGCGCGCGTTCCTGCGCCGCGATCCCGCAATCTTCCAGCAGTTCGGCATAATCCTCGGGCGCTTCCTGCGCCGCTACGGAGAAGTCGTAGGCCTGGCTCACCGCAGCATAGAGCGCCTGGCGGCTGCGATCTTCGCTGGTGCGGGCGGTTTCGGCCGCTTCGCGGGCAGCAGCGAGGAAATCGTAGAGGCCGGCGTCGGCCGGTAGCTCGGCCGAGGCTGCGATCACAGGCTCGTCGAACTCGCCATCCCATTGCTCGATCGTCGGGGCAGGTTCAGCGGGCGTGGCAAAGGCATCGGCGGCGAACGAAACCTCGGGCACCGGCGGAGGCGCAGCCAGTTCGTCCAAATCGAGCGAAAGCGCCTTCTTGGCCGGCGGGGCGATATGATCGGTGAGCGAGGCGAAGTCATAGCGCGCTTCGCCTTCTTCCTCGTCTTCCTCGCCAAACTCCGCGTCAAGCGCGTAATCGCCGAATTCGGGTTCGGGCAGGGCAAACTCGTCACTGTCATCCACGCCGAAGCCGCCGAACGAGCCGATGTTGCTGATATTGCTCTCGGCGAAGCCGAAGTCGGCTGCGCCATCGGCGCTCGGCCCATCCGCCCAGTCCGTGACCGGATCGGTGTCGCGCTTGACCGGCTCGTCCTCTTCGGTCTCGAGGGCCTGGTCGATCTGGAGCAGCAGCTCATCGGCCGAAGCCTGGTCGGCCATCTCTTTCCAGTTGATGACGCCGTAGATGAAATCGATCGTGTCGTTGTCGCTCGAATAGGGCAACAGGATGCCGCGGTAGAGAATGGTCGCGCCGCGCTGGTTCACGAATTCGGCTTCGAAGCCGATCGGCGCCTGGTTCGCGAGGATCTGAAGATAATGGTCGGTAATGCGGCTCAGCAGCGAGCGGCTGGGCACATCCGACAGGCGCCGGATCTGGCCTTCGGCGCCGCATTCGGTCGCCAGCTCGTCGCCAAGGTACTGGACCGCAGGGTCTTCGATCCCGGTCGAGAAATCGAGCAGCACGCTGTAAGGCCCGAAATCGGGCAGGTTTTCGGGCTCGAGTTCCTCGATAGAAGGGAAGTTCCGCTCGCCCAGCATGCTGGCCCAGTGATTATAGGCGCGCACCTGCATCCGGCGTTCGTCCTGGCCGATCGCGGCCGGCGGAAGATCGCGGGCGTCCACCTCGTCGGCGAGGTCGAAATCGCTCGAGAGGTCGGTAAAGTCCGGCGCATCGAAATTGCCGCGCAAACTGTCCATGCCCAATCATTCCCCTGTAACACTCGGTCATCAGGGGTTTTGACGCCACATGGTAAACTTACCGTTAAGCGCGGTGCAAAACTCTGCTGCCGTGATTGCGGGGCTTCGTGACGTCACGCTTGCAGCCTGCGCTAGAGCATGTAGCGCATCTTGATCGTCAAAGACGTGCCGGTCCCCGAATAGTCGAACGCAGCCGAGCTGAAGCTGGGCGGGCCCATCTGCACCTTGGCATCGCGCGAAAAGCCGAAGCCCTCCTTCGGCATCATGCCCAGCGCGCGATCTGCCTTGCCGTTGCTGTTCTCGTCATGCAGCAGCGCCACGGCATAGCGCCCAGGCTTGACCCCGGTGAACATCAGTTCGACCCGTTCAGCAGCCGGGACCACGGCGCGGTAAGACGCGGGATCGTCACGACACTTGGGGAATACCGCCGGGTTAGCTGTCATGCAGGCGCGGACCACGCCCTTGGCTGAGCGCAGACCGGTGATCGTGACTGCGATCTCGCTGGCCTTGGGCGGAGCGGCGCCGACCAGCGCGGTGGAAAGGCTCGCAAGGCAGATCGCCAATATGCGCTTCATCCGAACTTCTCCGTCAGGCCCCGGTCGGTGCCGCACAGCCGGTCCCAGAACCGGAAATACAGCCCGTAATTGCAGCGATAGTGTTCGTGGTGCCGCTCATGGTGGCTGGCGGTTATCACCCACTCGCCGAACGCCGAGTGAACGAGTCGGCGCGGAAAGATTTCCCAGCCCATGTGGTTCGTCACCCCCATCACTGTCATCACCGTCAGCACCACTGCCAGCACGCCAAGGTGGATCGGCACGACAAACACCAGTGCCGGGATGATCGCCGCACCGATCAATGACTCGAGCGGGTGGAAACTCATCGCAGTCCACGCGGTGGGCGGGCGGCTGGCGTGGTGCACGGCATGGGCCAGGCGAAAGGGCCCCGGGCGATGCATCCAGCGATGGGTCCAGTAGAACCAGGTATCGTGCGCGAACAGATAGATCGCCAGCGACACCGGGGCATACCACAGCGGGTAATCGGCGAAATCGAGATAGAGCCGGGTCCAGCCCAGATGCTTCCAGACCCAGAACACCAGTCCTGCCGGTACGCCATAAATCACCGCCGCGATCAGCGACCAGCCGATCTCGCGCCTGATCTGTGGCTTGAGTCCGGAATACTGGCCCGGGCGTCGGCGCGCCGTCAGCCAGGCGAAGACGCCGCTGCTGGCGAGATAGCGTAACGCGACGATGGCGCTCATCGACAGCGCGGCAAAGGCGATGGCTGGCAGCATTGGCCGAACATAGCGCCGTGTGGTTTGGAATGCGACGGGGCAGGCTCGCGCGATGCCGCGCTCATCCCCCGGCGAGTTCGAGGCAGCGCGGATCGATCAGCCCGGTATGGCGCCGCAACGCGGCCCGTGCCAACCGCTCCACCTCCTTGGTGCGGCGCGCGGCCGCAAGCGGCTGTAGTGGTGCCGGGCGCAGGATCTCCGCATCATAGCCGTCAGCCACGATCACTCCGCAGCAATCGGGGCGGAAGGCTTCGCCTGACAGGGGGCTACGGTCGAGCGCAGGCGGGAGCGCCCAGAAGAAGCGGTCGCAGAACTCCAGATATTCGCCCCATTTGGCATCGCCCAGCAGGTCTGCGCGCGCGACCTTGATCTCGACGATGATGATATGGCCCTTGGCGTCGACCCCCATCAGGTCGGCCCTGCGCCCGTTGCGCAGCGGCATCTCCGTCAGGCACCAGATATCGTTGCGGGCGAACAGGCGCGCCACCCCTCGCGCCACAGCACCGGCGCCGACGGAGGGCGTGGCGGGCGATTCGGGTGGTGTGGCAGTGGGGGCTGGCATCATGCCAGGTTGGAACAGATAGGGAACTCAGTCAAGCATCGGACGGCAAGCGTCAGGCGGCGACCGGGGATTTGGCGGGGACACTTTCGGGCTCGCTGGCGAGCGCGAGCAAAGCGCTGCGCAGCGCATGAAACTCGCGCCACAATGCCAAAGCTGGCGCGGTGGTGTCCTGCCCGCGCGCATGCAGTGTGCGAAGTGCCACCAGGCCCGGCGTAAGGATCGCATCGAGGTCGGCCACGCCGTCACGCGCCAGCTGCAACCGGGCTCCGCCGCGTGCCTCGATCTGCGCGGGGAAACCGGCGAGCGCATCGCTGAAAGGCTCGGCTGCCAGCGCAGCCATCATGCCGATTTCCTGGCCGGCCGCGTGCAGCGCGCTCCAGCGCGCGGCGAGGGCGCTTGGATTGGCAGCGCCATGTGCTTCGGATGAGGCGATTCCCGACATAAGCGCCATGGCTAACCTGCCAGGCTTGCCAAAATGCTAATGCGCGGCTGGGGCTCTCATCGCCGCTTGGCGCAAGCGCCGTCATTTTCGGCTGGCGGCTCCTACATGGCTTTGCTAAGCGCGCTCCCGGTTCAACCGAACCGACGCGCTGCACCCGTAGCTCAGCTGGATAGAGTGCTGCCCTCCGAAGGCAGAGGTCACAGGTTCGAATCCTGTCGGGTGCGCCAGTTTCTCCATGAGCGCTACATGCGACTGCTCAAGCGATGGCGGGGGCCGGGCAATAGCGCTTGAGGTAGTCGCCATGCCCCGGCATGTGCTCGACGACGAACCGGATCGAGCGTTCCATCTCGTCGATCTCGCGCCGCGTGCGCTCAGCCGCCAGTGTGTCGGCCATCGGATTGTGGCCGCTCATTTCGATGCCCTGCCCCATCATTACCGCCGCCCAGCTCGTCTCGGTGAATAGCTCGTCTTCCTCGCGGAAAATCTGCCCATTGGCGCGGAACACTTCGAGCTTCTGGGTCAGTGTATCGGGCACTTCCATCGTGCGGCAGTAATTCCAGAACTCCGAATCGTCGCGCGTGGTGGCGTTGTAGTGGAGGATGATGAAGTCGCGGATGCGCGCGTATTCTTTCGTCGTCAGCCGGTTGAAGGTCTCTTCTTGCGCGGGCGTTATTCCTTCCAGCGAAAGCAGAGCAAGCAGCTTGTTGACGCCGGTATTGACGAGGTGGATCGAGGTCGATTCGAGCGGTTCCATGAAGCCGGCGGCGAGGCCCAGGGTAACCACGTTGCGGTTCCAGAACTTCCTTCGGTGCCCGGTTGTGAAGCGCAGGAAATTGGGGTCTGCGGTCGGCGCGCTCGACATGTTGCTGACGAGGATGCCATGCGCTTCGTCATCGCTCATGTAGTCGCTGCAATAGACATGGCCGTTGCCGGTGCGGTGTTGCAGCGGAATGCGCCATTGCCAGCCGGCCGAATGCGCGGTCGAGCGGGTAAAGGGCGGCGGCGGTGAGCTGTCGTCGCGGGCGCAAGGCAGCGCCACCGCGCGATTGCAGGGTAGCCAGTGCGTCCAGTCGACATAACCGGTTTGCAGAGCCTGCTCGATCAGCAAACCGCGGAAGCCCGAGCAATCGATGAACAGATCGCCTGCAATGTCCTGGCCACTGTCGAGCCTGATCGAGCTGACAAAGCCCGATTCTGGGTCGAGCGCGACATCGTTCACGCGACCCTCCTGGCGCACCACGCCGCGTTTCTCGGCATATTTGCGTAGGAAGCGGGCGTAGCGCCCGGCGTCGAGGTGATAGGCGTAGTTGATCGGCGGCAGGTCTTCGCGGGCATAGTCCTCGGTGCGCGAGAACTTGCCGAAATAGGCCGCCATGGTTTCGAGATTGAAGACCTGCAGCGGCCGCTTGTCGCCCGATTGCCGCAGCCAGTGCCACACGTGATGGAACGAGACGCCGCCCATGGCATAGCCATAGGCGCCGAAGGGGTGAATGTAGCTGTCGCCCTGCTTGCCCCAGTTTACGAACTGGATACCCAGTTTGAAGGTGCCCTGCACTTCGGCCAGCAGCTCGCGCTCGTCGATCTCGAGCAGCTGGTTGAACTCGACGAACGGAGGGATGGTCGCTTCGCCGACGCCGACCGTGCCGATCATTTCGGATTCGACCAGCGTGATCTCGACCGGGCGGCCTGCCTTGAGCCGTGACAGAACCGCGCCGGCCATCCAGCCCGCCGTGCCCCCGCCAACGATCACGATCCGCTCGACTGGCTTGCCCCAACCCATGTTTGCCTCTCTCGTTTACCCGTGCCGGGCCCTAAACATGTGTCACGAATGCCACGGTTTGCAGGCCGCGGGAAGCCCCTCTTGTGAACGTTCATTTTTTACTTGTGAACGCTCACAATGTCCTGTATCTGTCATAGATGCGAGGGTGCCATAACAGGGGCACCCGTACCGGGGAGGGTATCTTGTCTCGTTCAAAAACGCTTGGTCTGGCGCGTTCGCGTCGTTTTTCCGCACTCAGCACCGCATCGAGCATCGCGCTGTGCGCGCTGCTGGCTGCTCCGGCGATTGCGCAGGATGCGCAGCCTGAAGACGAAGCGGTTGCGGAAGAGGAACAGAATGCGATCGTCGTCACCGGCTATCGCGCCTCGCTCGAAAGCGCGCAGAACATCAAGCGCGACGCTGACACCTTTGTCGACGCGATCACCGCGGAAGACATCGGCGCGTTGCCTGACCGTTCGGTTGCCGAAGCACTGCAGCGCGTGCCCGGCGTCAATATCGGCCGCTTCGAAAAGCCGAGCGACCCTGACCGTTTCTCGGTCGAGGGCACCGGCGTCATCATCCGCGGCCTGCCCTTCACCCGCTCGGAACTGAACGGTCGCGATATCTTCTCGGCTACCGGCGGCCGCGAACTCTCGTTCAACGATGTTTCGCCTGAGCAGCTGAGCCGGGTCGAAGTCTTCAAGAACGTCACCGCTGACATGGTTGAAGGCAGCATTGCCGGAACCGTGAACCTCGTCACCCGCAAGCCGCTCGACACCAACGGCTCCCGCATTTCTGGCTCGATCGAGGCGAACTATGGCGACCTTCGTGAAGAATGGTCGCCCAGCTTCAACCTGCTCGGCTCGACCTCGGTGGAAACCGAAGGTGGCTCGCTGGGGTTTCAGCTCGGCTACACCAAGTCCGAACTGCTGAGCCGCACCGACGCCTCGCAGCTGACTGACCCTTGCTATCGTGCCTCCACCCTCAACGGCCCCTGTATCCGCGTGCGTGATGTCGGCTCAGGTGGCTTCGGCGATGGCAATGGCTTCGACGACACCAACTTCCCGCCGGCTGGCACCGTTATCTCGCCCAAGGGTGCGGGTGTCCGGACCACCGGGGTTGAGCGTGACCGTGAAGCTTGGTCGGCTGTCCTGCAATATGAGGATCCGACCGGCGACTTCCTGGCCACCTTCGAGTGGCTTCGCTCGGATACGAAGTTCTACACCGACGAGTACGCCATGCTGGCGCTGGTCAACAATGACGGCGCCTACCCTGTGCCAGCGGCCGGCAGCACCTGGACCTTCGACGACAATGGAGTCTTCCAGTCAGGCACGCTCACCCAGCGGCTCGGTGATTCGGGCTTCTCGCCATGGGGCGGCCTGCCGCTCGAACTCTTGCGCTTCCAGCGGTCCACTAAGGGCACGACCGAGGATTTCTCGTTCGACGTTGACTGGAACGTGACTGATCGCCTGCGCGTCAATTTCGAAGCGCAGCGAATTTCATCCGACCTGCGGCAAGATGCCATCATTGGTGTGATGGCTTCATTCGCCGATGTCCGCATCGATGCCAGCGGCGAAACCCCGCAAGTCGAATTCATTGCGCCGGCTGGCGCGCCGGCGGATCTCTACAGCAACCCGGCCTATAGCTATTACTGGTTCCTGCTCGACAGCCGCGCGAAGAACGAAGGCGAGCTCGACAGCCTGCGGTTCGATGCCGAATACGACATCAGCGATGACGGATTCTTCAAGAGTGCCCGGTTCGGTGCGCGTTGGTCTGACCGTCAGCGGGTTACACGGGACACCAACTTCCAGAACTGGGGAACGCTTGGGGCACCCTGGACCGGACGGAACAACAACTGGAACTGCGCCGATCCGCAAGTCTATGGTTGCGGCGGTGCCTATGCGAAAGACTTCCCCAACGCGTCGGGCTATCGCAATCCGTTTGCTGACGGCTTCCAGCGTGGCAATGCGCCCACCCCAATCAATATGGGCGGTGCCTTCTTCTATGGCGGCGATGATTTCATCGGCGAGTACCTCAACGGCACGACCGAAGCACAAGGTGACGCAATCACCTTCTGGTCGTTCCCGTTCCGCCTCGGCGAGGCCTGGGAACCGATCTCGGATCGATTCAACGCTGACGGATCGCCTTGCAAGCCGTTCTGCACCGGCGATATCTCGGATGTCGGCGAAACGACCAAGGCGGCATACGCCCGCATCGATTACGGCACCGATTTCGGTAATGGCTGGTCCTTCGAGGGCAACATCGGCCTCCGTTATGTCGAGACCACCGTTGATAGCGATGGCTTGATCACGCTGCCTAATCCGGACCGCTTCGATGCTGTCGCGGCAGGGGGCAATGGCGACGGTATCGTCCAAGTTTCGGAAATCCAGTTGGCCTGTGCCAATGTCGTTCCTGGCCAGCAGGCGCCCGGCTTCTGCTCGTTGTCCTCGGCGCGGCAGGCAGAGTTCGCAGCTGCGCACACGGGCGAAGTGATCATCGATGATCGCAAGATCAAGTTCGACCACTGGCTGCCCAGCTTCAATGCCAAACTCGATGTCGGCGGAGGCTTGCTGTTCCGCGCGGCGGTTTCAAAGGGCATTTCGCGTCCGGATCTGGCGCTGTTCCGCGCTGGCGGTGCGATTATCGACAACACAACCGATCTTGTCGCGGCTGGCACGCTCAGCACCGGCGCGCTGTTCCAGCTGTTTACCGGCAACCGCAATGTCCAGGCTGTCTCGTCGTGGAACTATGATCTTTCGGCCGAATGGTATTTCGACGATGTCGGCTCGATCACCGCTTCACTTTTCTTGAAGGATCTCAAGGGGATTGTCAGCAGCGGGGTCAATGTGGTCGATTACCCCTCGGCAAATGGCGACATTCCGGTCGAGATCAACGGCCCCAGCAACGAAATCAACGGAACGCTGAAGGGCTTCGAATTGG
>JBMSNZ010000021.1:0-27573 GCA_049421965.1 Erythrobacter sp. | reverse complement strand
CGAGATCGCTCCGTCGCGGCGGCTCTATGCCGGCGGTGGCTCCTCGGTGCGTGGTTATGGTTATCAGGCGGTCGGCCCGCGCAACGACTTTGGCCAGCCCACAGGCGGGCGTTCGCTGGTGGAACTCAGCGCCGAGGCGCGAATCGGCACCGGCCTGTTCGATGGTGCGCTGCAAGTCGTCCCTTTTTTCGATCTGGGTGCGGTTTCGATCGACGACACGCCTGACTTCCGCTTCGTGAGATACGGCGCGGGGATCGGCGTGCGGTATGAAACCGGGTTCGGGCCGATCCGGGTCGACCTTGGTGTGCCGCTCAATCGCGAAAAGATGTTCGACAGCGCCTTCGCTGTATATGTGTCGCTGGGGCAGGCGTTCTGATGGAAAGCGAAGCGGCGCCTGACGTTTCGGAGGCCGCCGCGCCGCGGCGCTGGGCGAAGCGGCTGGGCTGGGCGCTGGCAGCAATCCTCGCGCCGCTGGCGCTGGCTTTCGTGGCGCTCAATTCGCCGATCGGCAAACGCTTCATCGCCGACCAAATCGCGAGTTACGCGCCCGTTTCGGGCTTGCGCATCGCTGTGGGGCGGATCGAAGGCGACATCTACCACGAAGCGGTGCTGCACGATGTCGTGCTGTCCGACCCCAAGGGGCGGTTCCTGGTCATCCCGCGGATCGAACTCGACTGGCGGCCGCTGGCATGGATCACGCGCGGGCTCGATATCCGCAAGCTGGTAGCCCGGCGCGGGCGGCTTGAACGCTGGCCCGAACTGCTCCCGGGCGATCCGGACAAGCCGGTCCTGCCCGATTTCGACATTCGCATTGACCGCTTCGAGATCGATAACCTGACGCTGGCCAAAGGTGTGGCGACACAGCGTGCAGAGCGGGTCGATCTGGTAGCGAAGGCAGATGTGCGCGACGGGCTGGTCGCGCTGAGGATCGATGGCGATTTCGGCCGCAGCGACCACTTCAACCTTGGCCTCCATGCCGAGCCGGATGGTGACCGCTTCGACCTCGATCTCGACTATCGCGCGCTGGCCGGTGGCCCGGTTGCCGGACTGCTCGGCGCAAAGGAGACCTATGCCGGGCGGGTGTTGGGCAAGGGCACCTGGCGCAGCTGGCGGGGCCATGCGCTGGTCAGCCGCGGTGCTAAGCGCTTTGCCGCCTTCCGCCTGACCAACCGGGCGGGCCAGTATCGCCTGGCCGGCGAAGTCTATCCCGGTGACGCGGTGGCAGGATACGTCGGCCGGCTGCTGGGCGCGCGTACCGGCCTCGTCGCCGCAGGTACGCTGGAAGCCAGCGTGTTCGATGGCCGCGTGTGGCTGGGCAGCGATGCCATTGCGCTCGATAGCCGCGGTGTGGTCGACCTTGCGGAGAACCGTTTCGAGGATGTCCGGGTCGAAGCTGTGCTGCGCGATCCGCGCCTGTTCGGCGATGCGGTGGCGCTGGAAAGCGCGACTATGCGCGCAGAGCTCGACGGTGGCTTCCGCGAATTCGAGATCGCGCATGACATTACCGCGTCGGAACTTCGCCTTGGCGAGACGCGCGTGGTTGGCTTGCGGCAGGAAGGCACAGGCCGCTTCGCGGACGGTGAGCTGCGCGTCCCGCTGGCTCTGGCGATCGGGCAAGTGGAGACTGGTTCGAAGCCGGTCGATGCCGAACTGGTTTCGGGTAAGCTCACCGGCGAGCTGGCCTATCGTGATGGCAAACTGACCGCCGATCCGCTGGGGATTGCCTTTCCCCGCCTCGCCGCGCAGCCGAAGTTCGAGGCGGACCTGGCCGCCGGAACGCTCAGGCTTGTGGGCCCGGCCCGCCTCGCTGCGACAAGGGTTGACGGCGTGGGGACTGCGCAGGCCAATGCCCGGCTCGACTTTGCGCTGGGTGGGGGGCGGCCCTGGTCGCTGCGCGCAGAGCTGGACGGAACCCTTTCGGCGCTCGCCAATGCGACCTTGCGCAATCTTGCCGGGGAACGGTTGGCAATCCGCACCGGCCTTGTCGCTGGCGGTGGCCAGCCGCTGCGATTCGACCGCTTCTCGATGACATCGCAGCAATTGCGCGCAAGCGGGCAGGGTAGCTGGCACGACGGGCGGCTCGCCTTTGCCGGGCGCGGATCGCACACGACCTACGGCCCGTTCGATCTCGACGCCACGGTCGAGGATGGCGCACCCAGCGCAGTGCTGCTGCTGGCGAATCCTCTGCCGGCAGCGGGGCTGCGCGATGTGCGGCTTGCGCTTGCGCCGGTCGGCGATTCCTTCCGCATCGAGACGACCGGAACCTCGGCTCTCGGTGAATTCGTCGGCGTGCTGGGGCTGACCGTGCCCGATCGCGGTGCGACCTTGATCGATATTGAGCAGCTGCGGATCTGGCGGACGCTGGTGGCGGGGCGGCTCGCCCTCGAGCAGGGCGGCGCGCGTGGCCGCGTGACCTTCGCGGGCGGCGGGCTGACCGGCGCTGTCGATCTGGTGCCCGAGGCGCAGGGGCAAGGCATCGCCGCGCAGTTCGAAGCACGTGACGCGAGCTTCGGCGGCGCGACCCCGATCGAGCTGCGCCGGGCGCAGGCCAGAATCGAAGGTGTCGTTGCCGAGGGGCGGACCAGCCTTTCGGGCGAGCTGACCGGGCGCGAGTTGCGCTACGGGCGGCTCAGCATCGGCCGTCTCTCCGCGCGGGGCGAACTGGCCAATGGCACGGGGCGCGTCACCGCCTCGGTCAGCGGCCGGCAGGGCGAACTGTTCGCGCTCGATCTCGACAGCCGGCTGACGCCTGACCGCATCGCAACCATCGTGCGCGGCACCTATGCCGGCATGGCGTTCTCGATGCCGCAGCGGGCAGTCATGACCCGCGATAGCGAGCAGGGCAGCTGGCGGCTTTCGCCTGCGCTGGTGCAGGTTGGCGATGCTGGCCGTGCCGTGGTTTCTGGCGCCTTTGGCAGCGGGCGCACCGAGTTTGAAGCCAGGCTGGTGCAGATGCCGCTCAAGCTGGGCGATCTGGCGATGGCGGATCTTGGCCTTGGCGGTAGCGCTTCGGGCGTGGTGACCTATCGCGGAGGCAGCGGCCTGCTGCCGGTGGGCGAAGCGCGGATCAAGGTTGCTGGCCTCACGCGGTCGGGCACGCTGCTCGCTTCGCGGCCGCTCGATCTCGCACTTGTCTCCACGCTTGAAGCCGAGCGCTTCGACGCTCGAGCCAGCTTTGCTACGGGGGGCACGCGGCTTGGCTGGATGCAGGCGCGTATCCTTGGGCTGCCGCAATCGGGCGAGCTTTACGACCGGCTGCAGCGCGGCGCGCTCAGCGCAGACCTGCGCTACGACGGGACCGCCGAAGCGCTGTGGCGGCTGGCCGGGATCGACGCGCTCGACTTCTCGGGCCCGCTCAATGTGACCGCGCGCGCCAGCGGCACTCTTGCTTCCCCGCAGGTGAGCGGGGCGCTGGAAAGCGAGGCGCTGCGGGTGCGCAGCCCGTTGTCCGGCACCGATATCCGCGACGCGCGGGTGACGGGCTCGTTCCGCGGTTCGCGCCTGTTGTTGCGCAGCTTCAGTGGCAAGGTGGCAGGCGGCGGCACCATCAGCGGCAGCGGCACCGTGGACCTCGCCGAGATCGGTCCGGCGCGCGGCCCCCGGATCGACGTGCGCGCCTCGGCAAAGAACGCCCGGCTGCTCGATGCGCGCGGCCTGCGCGCGACCGTTACCGGGCCGCTGCGGATCGTCTCCTCGGGCAATGGCGGCACCATCGCCGGCCGGGTCGAGATTGACCGCGCCAGCTGGCGGCTGGGCAATGCCGATGAGGTGGCGGCGCTGCCCGAGATCGCGACGCGCGAGATCAACCTGCCGGGCGCGATGCAGCAATCCACCCGCCCGTCCGCACCATGGCGCTACCTGGTCGATGCCCGCGCCCGCAACCGCATCGATGTCGATGGCATGGGGCTCGATAGCGAATGGCGTGCCGATATCCGGTTGCGCGGCACCACCGCCGACCCGCGCCTTGGCGGCGAGGCGCAGGTAGTGCGCGGCACCTACAGTTTCGCCGGTACCCGCTTCGAGCTCACCCGCGGCCGCATTACCTTCGACGAGAGTGTGCCGATCGATCCGCGGCTCGACATTGTAGCCGAAAGTTCGCGCGATGGCGTCGACGTGACCGTCAATGTGCGCGGCAATGCGCTCAGCCCCGAAATCACCTTCACCTCCGATCCGGCGCTGCCTGAGGAGGAAATCCTCGCGCGGCTGCTGTTCGGTGGTTCGATCACTTCGCTCACGCCGACCGATGCCCTGCAGCTGGGCGCGGCGCTCGCCAGCCTGCGCAGTGGCGGCGGCGGGCTCGATCCGATCAACAGCCTGCGCAACGCGATCGGGCTTGACCGGCTGCGCATTGTCAGCGCCGATCCCGCACTGGGCAGCGAAACCGGTGTGGCGCTGGGCAAGAACATCGGACGGCGCTTCTATGTCGAACTGGTTACCGACGGGCGCGGCTACAGCGCCACGCAGGTCGAATTCCGCATCACCTCGTGGCTCTCGCTGCTCGGCGCGGTCTCGACACTGGGGCGCAACAGCGTGCTGGTCGAGATCAGCCGCGACTATTGAGCGCACGCCTCACGCTTGTTCCCTTTCGGCATAGAGCGCCGCTTCAGCCAGTCGCCGCCGGGTCAGGCCCTTGAGCACGCGCCCTTCGGCGCGGTTCCAGCGGGCGAATTCCTCGGTCGCTGCCGTGTAGTCCCCGGCCCTGTGCCGCGCGGTGAGCGTCGCGCGAGCGATCGCCCCGGTGTTGTAATGGAAGCTGACCAGCGCGTCGAACTGCGCCTGCGATACCGGCGCGCCGGCCAGTGCCTTGCGCACATCTGTTGCGTGGCGTTCGATATCCTCGATCAGCCGCGCATCGCATTGTGCCTGCGTCCACACGGTGTCCGGGCCGATGTCCGGGCCGGTCGCGCCCCAGCCGATGGTCCAGGGCGCACCGCCCGTGCCCGGATCGGGATAGGCCTCGACCAGCCCGTCGGGGCGGAGGGACGCGCAGCTTTCAAACCGCCGGATGAGCGCAATCCCGGCCTCCGATACGTGCTGCGGTAGGGCAGCCGCACCGCATGCACCACTGTCCAGGGCATCATATTCCGCCCGGTCGAGCGCGGCATCGAGCGCGGCCACTTCCGACGGGCGGAACCCGCGACCGAGCAGGCGGCGGACGAGATCGAAAACGGGCTTGCGGCGCATGGGATACCTCGCTGGCTGGTGAGGCGCAGCAATTAGGCAGGTTCGGGCCGAGTAGGAAAATGGATTCCGCAGACTGTCCGGTTCAGATGCGAAGAGTGACAAGAGTTCTTGACTGACAAACATTCTTTACAGTAAAGAGTTCTTGTCAGGTCACAGGAGCGATTCGGTGCTCAACCGCGTGAAGGAACATCGTGAGGCCAAGGGCTGGAGCCAGGGCGAACTCGCCCGGCGCCTCGGCGTCTCGCGGCAGACGATCAACGCGGTCGAGACCGACAAATACGATCCTTCGCTGCCGCTGGCGCTGCGCATGGCCGTATTGTTTGGAGTGGCTGTGCCCGAACTGTTCATCGATCAATGGGAACCCGAAGCATGATGGTTGAAACCCCGCGCGATGCGGATGCTGCACGCAAGAGATCAAAGACTGTCCTGTCGCTGCTGGGCGGCGGAGCGGTCGGCTTCTTCGGCGCATCGGGGCTTGTACTGGCGATCGAGGCAGGCTGGCTGGGCGTGGTCGGGCCATCGGCAGCGATCGCGCTGCTGGTGGCGCTGGTCTATGCCATCATCGCGCTGAGCGTGGCACTCGGTACCGGTAGCCCCGAATTCGGCGCAAGGTTCCTCAATGTCGAGGATGCCGAGGAACTGCGCGAAGAGCGGCGCAGCCTGCTGGCAAGTGCGGGCGGGATGCTGGCGCTCGCCGCCATACTGGCCGTGCTGGCGCTGGGCGACGCTGCCGGGCCGATCGCTCCGCCATGGGCGGCGGGGCTGGTGGCAGGCCTTGGCGTGGTTGCCAGCTGGCTTTCGCTGCGCTCGTTCAGGCTGGCCGACGAATTGATGCGCTCGCTTACCCGCGAGACAGCCGAACTCGCCTATTACCTGTGCTTTGTGCTGATCGGGGGCTGGGCGGTGCTCGCGCACCTTGGCTTTGCCCCCCTGCCGGCGATGCTCGACATTCTCAGCCTGATGTGGGCCATCGGCTTGCTTGCCGCCTTCTGGGCGGCGGGCCGGCGCGGGATGCTGCACACGCGCTGACTGGTTTGGCGCAGTGCCGCGCCAAGCGCGCAATCGCTCTTTCCCCTGCGCTGACGACAGGTTATCCTGCCCCTGATCGGGCGCTCCTGTGATGTTTGGACTCCGGTTCCGCTACGGACCGGAGAGGGGAGTTATGCGATGAGCCGGCGTTTTCATTTGCTTCTGGCGGGCGGCGCGGCGGCGCTGGCTTGCGCTTCTGCTGCGGTGCTTTCGCAATCGGTGGCAGCACCCCCGGTGCGTTACACGCTCGATGCCGAAACCGTTTCGGGCCTCGGCGGCATGGCGGGCGGCGGCATGTCCGGTGCCATGGCGATGATGCAGGGCCGCGCACCCGAAGCGTCGCGCCGCATGGTGCTGCGCCACGGCGCGGGCACCGCCGCGACCCAGCCGGCGCAGGCCGATCATTTCCTGCCTGCGGGCATGAAGATGGGCGCATCGCTGCGCTTGCTCCCGCCGCAAAGGACCGAAGGCAAGCCGGGCGAGGCCCGCTATGAAACGCCGAGCGGCCGTTTGCTGCTCTACTGGGGCTGCGGCGAGCGCGCCCAGGCCGGGCAGCCGGTGGTGATCGATTTCAGCAAGCTGGCGCGCGGGCAGGTTCCGCCCGGGCTGTTCGCAGGGCCGGTCAACATGCCGCAGGACTGGGAGATCACGAGTTCGAACAGCAAGACCTATACCGACTGGCCCAATCGCGGCGAGCTGAAGCCGGTGCCGGCCGGGGCTTCGCTGCTGGGAGCGCACCGGATCAGCGCGAACTATTCGCGCGAGATTGCGTTCGACCTGGCTGAAGACTTCATGCCGCCGCTGGAAGCGCGCAGTGCCGCCATGCCTTCGGGCGCCTACACGCTGTCGTGGAACGGCCTAGCCAAGGCCACCGGCTATTACGCCTGGGCGATGGGCGCGCGCGACACCGGCAAGGGCAAGCCGACCGAAATGGTGTGGTGGGCCTCGTCCGCCACGCAGGCCTTCGGCGGGCCGCTGTGGGACTGGATCTCACCCGCCGGAGTGCGCAAGCTGATCGACGCGAAGACCGTGCTGCCGCCCGAAACGCGCAATTGCGCGATCCCGGCCGAAGTGGTCAAGGCGAGCGGCCAGGGGCTGATGGTCAACCTGCAGGCCTATGGCCCCCAGGTGGATTTTGCCTATCCGCCGCGGCCCAAGGACACGCGCAAGCCGTGGAACCCGGAATGGATCGCGCGCGTGCGGCTGCGTTCCGGAACCATGCTGATCCCGGGCATGGAAGGCTTCGGATCGGCAGACGAGGGGCAGGCTGGCGAGACTCCGCCGGCCGAGCCTGAACTGCCCAAGTGCAAGGGGCTGAAGGGCATCGCCATGCGTGCAGCCGGCCTGTGCCGATAGACACAGCACAACCAGCCTGACCGGGCCTGCAGCAAGGAAAAAGGGCGCCCGGATCGCTCCGGACGCCCTTCTTGCGCATGACCGCTGGAGGCGGGATCAGGCGCTGTAGTACATGTCGTATTCGACCGGGCTCGGGGTGGTTTCCCAACGGGTCACTTCTTCCCACTTGAGCTCGATATAGGCTTCGATCTGGTCCTTGGTGAAGACGTCGCCCTTCAGCAGGAAGTCGTGATCGGCCGACAGCGATTCGAGCGCTTCGCGCAAGCTGCCGCACACGGTCGGCACTTCCGCCAGCTCGGCCGGCGGCAGGTCGTAGAGGTTCTTGTCCATCGCTTCGCCCGGGTGGATCTTGTTCTGGATCCCGTCGAGGCCCGCCATCAGCAGCGCGGCATAGGCAAGGTAGGGGTTGGCCATGGCATCGGGGAAACGGAACTCGACCCGCTTCGCCTTGTCGCCCGCGCCATAGGGAATGCGACACGAGGCCGAACGGTTGCGCGCCGAATAGGCCAGCAGCACCGGCGCCTCGAAGCCCGGCACCAGCCGCTTGTAGCTGTTGGTGGTGGGGTTGGTGAAGGCGTTGAGCGCCTTGGCGTGCTTGATCACGCCGCCGATGAAATAGAGGCAGTTTTCCGACAGGCCGGCATAGCGGTTGCCGGCGAAGGTCGGCTTGCCATCGCGCCACAGCGAGATGTGCGTGTGCATGCCCGAACCGTTATCTTCCTTGATCGGCTTGGGCATGAAAGTCGCGGTCTTGCCATAGGCATGCGCGACCTGGTGCACGACATACTTGTAGATCTGCATGTTGTCGGCGGTCTTGACCAGCGTGTCGAAGGTCAGGCCCAGCTCGTGCTGCGCGGCAGCCACCTCGTGGTGGTGCTTGTCGCAGTTGAGGCCCATCTCGATCATGGTCGAGACCATCTCGCCGCGGATGTCGACCGCGCTGTCGACCGGTGCCACCGGGAAATACCCGCCTTTGGCACGCGGACGGTGCGCGAGGTTGCCGCTCTCGTATTCCCTGCCGGTGTTGGTCGGCAGTTCGATGTCGTCGATCGCGAAGCCCGAACCGGCATAGCCGTCCTCGAACCGCACATCGTCGAACATGAAGAATTCGGCTTCCGGGCCGACATAGACGGTGTCGCCCGCGCCGGTGGTCTTGAGATAGGCTTCGGCGCGCTTGGCGGTCGAGCGCGGATCGCGGCTGTAGAAGTCGCCAGTCGAAGGCTCCACCACGTCGCAGAACAGGATCATCATCGGCGTGGCGCTGAACGGATCCATGTAGGTGCGGTCGAGGTCGGGCTTGAGGATCATGTCGCTCTCGTTGATCACCTTCCACCCGGCAATCGACGAACCGTCGAACATCAGCCCGTCTTCGAGCTCATCCTCGCCCATCACGGATGCAACCATGGTGAGGTGCTGCCACTTGCCCTTGGGGTCGGTGAAGCGCAGGTCGACCCATTCGACCTCGTTTTCCTTGATCGCCTTGAGGACGTCTTTCGCCTTGCTCATTTCCTGTAAGCCTCCAGCTCTTCAATAATGCCCGGTGTTCACTTGCCAGCGGGCGGGTTGTTCCGTGCGGTGCGCTTGCACCGCCTCAGATTGCATCGTCGTCGCGTTCGCCCGTGCGGATCCGCAGCGCGCTCTCGATCGAGGAAACGAAGATCTTGCCGTCACCGATGCGGCCGGTCTGCGCGGCGGCCGCAATCGCCTCGACCACGCGTTCGGCCACGCCGTCGGCCACCACCACTTCCAGCTTAACCTTGGGCAGGAAGTCGACGACATATTCGGCGCCGCGGTAGAGTTCGGTATGGCCTTTCTGGCGGCCAAATCCCTTTGCTTCGGTCACGGTGATGCCGGACACGCCGATTTCGTGCAGCGCCTCCTTCACTTCGTCGAGCTTGAAGGGTTTGATGATCGCTTCGATCTTCTTCACTTGGCCATCGCTCTTTTTCCGGTGCCGGTGTGGCGCCTGATGTGTCGAAAGCCGGGCGGTGGCCCGGCGTCACAGGTTACGCAAACCTTAATCCAAGAATCGTGCCAAAGCGCATGTCGAGCGCGCTTGCGGGCATTATCGGGGTCGCTTGCTCAAAAGCCGGACGAGTACTGCCTAAAATTTAGGCAATGATCATGCGCTAGAGCGCCAGTCCTGCAGTTTCGGGCAGGCCGCACATCAGGTTGAGGTTCTGGATCGCCGCGCCGCTCGCGCCCTTGCCGAGATTGTCGAGCACCGCGATGAGACGCACGTGGTAGCCTTCGGCATTGCCGCGGACATGCAGTTCCATCGCGTCGCTGGCCGGCTGGTCGGACCGGAGCAGCAGTTCCGCCAGCGCGCCGCCTTCCTGCACTCTCACGACTTGCGAGCCGGCATAGAACGCCGCCAGCGCGGTGCGCAGCTGGTCAGACGTGACAGCGCGGTCCATCGCCCCCAGATGCAGCGGCACCTCCACCACCATGCCGCGATAGGCAGGGACCACGGAAGGGGCAAAGATCACCGGGTGTTTCAGGCCCGCGTGAAGCTGCATTTCCGGCAGATGCTTGTGCGCCAGGTCAAGCCCGTAGGCGCGGAAAGCGATGTCGCCTTCTGCCTCGAACCGTTCAATCAGCGCCTTGCCGCCGCCCGAATAGCCTGACACGGCATTGACGGTGAAGGGCCAGTCGGCAGGGATCAGTCCGGCACGGATCAGCGGGGCAACGAGCCCGATGAAGCCGGTGGGGTAACAGCCCGGATTGGACACGAAGCGGGCGTTGGCGATCCGATCATGCCCGACAATCTCGGGGAAGCCATAGGCCCAGCCTTCAGCCACGCGGTGCGCGGTAGAGGCATCGATCACGCGGGTCTGCCCGGCCGGGTCGATCATCGCCACCGCCTCGCGCGCGGCGTCATCGGGCAGGCACAGGATCGCCACATCGGCTGCGTTGAGCGCGTCGCGCCGCGCCGCCTCGCTCTTGCGCTCGGCATCGCCCAGCACCAGCAGTTCGAACTCGCTGCGCCCGGCCAGCCGCTCGCGGATTTCGATGCCGGTCGTCCCCGCCGCGCCGTCGATGAAGATGCGGGTGGCCATGGAGCGAGACTTCAGGCGTCTGCGGGCGCGAGACCGGCCAGCGGAACATAGCCGCTCGGCCCGTCCGGACCGAGGCAAGCCCAGGCCCATTCGCCCGCCACGTCAAGCACCTCGAGCGCGGTGCCGCGAGCCAGCGTGGTCACAGTGTCGCTGTCGGCCCGCGCCGCCAGGTGCATCGCCAGTCCGTCGCTGGCGACGGTGCGGTCTTGCGGGATGACATAGTGCGCGGCGAGGTGCTTGCCGGCCAGCGCGATATGCGCAAGGTCCCCGCGCAGCGGCAGCGTGCCGGGCGCAGGGCGCGCAACCGCGCCCGCCAGCCGCAGCGGGCCTTCGGGCACCTGGTACTTCGCAGCGCCTGTCACTTCCGCACAATCCCCTGTCGTTCGCGGCCCGCATCACGCGGGTGAGAGGCGCGCTTATACATCGAAGCCCTTTCCGGCAAGTTAGCCGCGCGACACTTATTTGCCAGCGTAGCGCGCGCGCAACATGTGGAAGGTGGCACGCAGGCCCAGCGCCGCGCCGCCTGAGGGGCGGCCGGGCTTGGCCGAAGGGCGCCAGGCGAAGGTATCGAAATGCGCCCAGTCAATGCCTTCGCCCACGAACTTGTCGAGGAACAGGCCGGCCACACTGGCCCCGGCAAAGCCGTTGGTATGGGCATTGCCGATATCGGCCACATCGGATTTGAGCCATTCGGCATAGGCGGCCGGCAACGGCAGGCGCCATGCCTCGTCGTCACAGGCCTTGCCCGCCGCCAGCAGCGCATCGGCGGTTGCATCGCGCCGCGCCATCAGCGCTGGGAGATCGGGCCCAAGCGCCACCCGCGCTGCGCCCGTCAGCGTGGCGAAGTCGATTATGAGATCGGGCATTTCCTCGCTCGCGCGGGTCAGCGCGTCGCCCAGGATCAGCCGCCCTTCAGCGTCGGTATTGCCGATCTCCACGGTCAGGCCCTTGCGGGTGCGCAGGATATCTCCGGGGCGGAAGGCATCGCCCGAAATCGCGTTCTCGACCGCCGGGATGAACAGGTGCAGCCGCACCGGCAGATGCGCGCCCATCACCAGCTGCGCCAGCGCGATCGCATGCGCCGCGCCGCCCATGTCCTTCTTCATCAGCCGCATGCCGGCCGAGGGCTTGATGTCGAGCCCGCCCGAATCGAAGCACACGCCCTTGCCGACGATCGCCAGCACGGGGTGCTTCTGTCCTGAGCTTGTCGAAGGGCCCCAGCTCAGGTGCATCAGCCGCGGTGCATGGTGGCGCGCGGCAGCACGGCCCACGGCATGCACCATCGGGTATTCGCGTTCGAGCGCATCACCCTTGATCACCTTGAGCTTGGCCTCATGCGCCTTGGCCAGCTTTTCGACCTCGGCTTCGAGCGCGGCCGGCCCCATGTCCTCGGCCGGAGTGTTGACCAGGTCGCGCACCAGGTTCTCGGCCTGGGCCAGCGCAATCGCATCGGGGATTGCCTTGACTTCCTTGGTCAGCAGCACGCGCGGGCCGGACGGCTTGTCGTCTTTGCGATAGCGCGTGAAGCGGTATTGCGCGGTCTGCCAGCCCAGCAGCGCGGCGCCTGCTTCGCCCTCGGCCAGGCGATAGTGCCCCTCGGGCAATTCCTCGGCCAGCTTGGCGAGGCACCAGCTGGCAAGCTTCGCCGGATCGGCCACGCCGCCCACCGCGAACCAGTGGTCGCCATCGGGCACGATTGCCACTTGCGCTGCTGTGCCTTCGAACTTCTGCGCCTTGAGCGCGGCGCGCTGACCCGCCGAAAGCGGCTTGAGCCAGCCTTCGAGGCTGTCTTTGGTGACGAGGTGGATCGGAATGGCGGCTTGCCCGCGATCGGGCTGGATCAGCGCGTCTTTGGTGGTCATGGCTGGTTATCTAATGCGGGCGCGGCGCTTGTCACTCGCATTTTCGCGCGGGCATCGCTACATGGGCGCCATGCATCAATATCAGGTCATCGATGGAACCGAGACCGTCTATCGCGACGGCACGATCAAGCTGCACGGCCCGGCCGGCTTTGAAGGCATGCGCAAGGCCGGGCGGCTTGCGGCGGAGATCCTCGACGAGCTGACCACTTTCGTGAAGCCCGGCGTGACCACGGGCGAGATCGACGACAAGGTGCGCGGCATGATGCTGGATGCCGGCGCGGTGCCCGCCACACTGGGTTATCGCGGCTATGCGCACAGCTGCTGCACCTCGATCAACCATGTGATCTGCCACGGCATTCCGGGCGACAAGGCGCTGAAGGACGGCGATATCGTCAATATCGACGTCACACCGCTGCTCGACGGCTGGCACGGCGACACCAGCCGCATGTTCTATGCCGGCGAACCGCCGCTGAAAGCGACGCGGCTGGTCGATGTCACCTATGAATGCCTGATGCTGGGGATCGAGGCGGCGGCGAAGCCCGGGGCGCGGCTGGGCGATATCGGCGCCGCGATCGAGGCGCATGCGCACCAGTCCCGCTACGGCGTGGTGCGCGAATTCTGCGGCCATGGCCTCGGCCGCCTGTTCCACGATGCGCCCGAAGTGGTGCATGCCGCGCGCGCGGGCACCGGCCCCGAACTGAAGCCCGGGATGTTCTTCACGATCGAGCCGATGATCAATGCGGGCAAGCCCTGGGCCAAGGTGCTGGGCGACGGCTGGACCGCAGTGACGCGCGACAAGAGCCTGTCCGCGCAGTTCGAACACTCGATCGGCATCACTGAAACGGGCGTGGAGATCTTTACGAAGAGCCTCCGCGGGCTGGACAAGCCGCCTTACAACTGACGGCGGGTCTGCAGGCCGCTAACCCTCTCGCCCGGCCCTTATCGCGGCGCCAGCCGCAAAGGGCGTGATCGCGACCAGGAGCAGGCTGATTGCGGCAGAAAAGCCCAGAGTGGCGGAATCGCTGCGTTCAAGCGCGCCCGCGCCGAAGATCAGGATCGGCAGCGCCAGCGGGATCAGCAGCAGGCCCGACAGCGCGGGGCCCGCGCGCAAGCCCGCCGTCAGCGCCGCGATCATCAGGCCCACCGCTGCCAGCCCCGGCGTGCCCGCCAGCAGGCCCAGCAGCAGCAGGTGCAGCGTCTCGCCTTCGAGCTTGAGCAGCGCGGCGGCGGGAAAGCAGGCCAGCATCAGCAGCGGGCCAAAGCTCAGCCAATGCGCTATCAGGCGCACCGCCATCACGCTTTCTTCGGTGATGCCGCGCAGCCGCAACTGGTCGAACAGGCCCAGCGCGATGTCTTCCTGCACCAGCCGGTCGAGCGGCAGGATCGCAGCCAGCAGCGCCGCGATCCACAGCACCCCGCCGCCGGTGCGCGCCAGCAGCGGCGCATCGGGGCCCACCGCAAAGGGATAGAGCATCGCCACCGCCAGGAAGAACAGCAGCGGCAGCACCGCACCGCCGCCGCTGCCGCCGAACAGCAGATTGCGCAGGTCGCGCCCCAGCAAGGCCAACAGCGCGTGGCTCACGGCGCATACTCCGCCAGATCGAGTTCGAGCATACCATCGAGCGGGAGGGGCTGGTGCGATACCAGCACGCAGATTCCGCCGGCCCGGCAATGCGTGTCCATACAGGCGCCGACCATGGTCACGCCATCGCTGTCGAGCCCGCTCAACGGCTCGTCGAGCAGCCAGATTGGCGCGCGCTGGGCATCAAGCCGCGCCAGTGCGGCGCGCTTCTTCTGGCCGGTCGAAAGATAGCGCACCGGCACGTCAAGCAAATGCTCGACCGACCATGGAAACAGCGTGTCGGGGGTGGCGTCGATCGCGCGCCAGAAGCCGAGCGCACGGCCCAGCGGCTGGTCAGGGTCAAGCGCCGGGCGCTCGTCGATCAGTCCCACCGCGCCGTCACGCGCGACCTGGCCGGCATAGGGGCTGAGCAGGCCGGCCAGGATGCGCAGCAGGCTGGACTTGCCGATCCCGTTGGCGCCTTTGACATAGAGCGCCTCGCCCGACCTGAGGGACAGCGACAGGCCGCGGAACAGCACGCGGTCGCCTCTCCGGCAGGCAAGATCGGTGGCGGAAAGGCGCGCATTCATCGCCGCCAGCGATAGGCGCTCCTCTGCCAGCCGCCAAGCATCCGATTTCGCTTGTCAACCGGGGCGCAATCGCGCCAGATCGCGACCGGGCGCGGGGGCATTGGGGGAAGCGTTGGAAAGCACTGCAAAAAACCGCGGCGAATTGCTGCGCGTGCTGGGTCTCGCGTTCGGGCTGGCGGCCGTGGTGGGATCGGTGATCGGGCAGGGCATCCTGCGTTCGCCCGGCGTGGTTGCGGAAGCGACCGGATCGGCCACGGTGATCATCGCGCTGTGGGTGGCAGGCGCGCTGGTCGCCATGCTGAGCGCGCTGCCCTATGCCGAACTCGGCGCGGCGATCCCGCGCGCCGGCGGGCATTTCGCCTTCATCCACCGCGCCTTTGGTGACCGGGTGGCGCTGGCGGCAGGCTATGCCGTGATGTTCCTTTCGACCACGGTGATCGCGATGCTAAGCTTCGTGACCGGCGAGTTCCTGGTGCGGCTGGGCGTGGGCGGGGGCGCGCTGGGCCCGGTCGAACTGGGGATCGGGGTGACCGTGCTGTTCACGCTCGTCAATGCCGCCGGCACACGCATCAGCGGCGGCAGCCAGATCGCGCTGTCGACGCTGAAAGGGCTGGTACTGATCGCATTGGTTGTGGCGCTGTTCGGCGGCGAGCCGGCCGCGCCGGTCGAACAACCGGTGCTGCTGCGCAATGGCTGGCTGGCGCTGGGCACGGCCATGCTGATGATCATGAACACCTACAGCGGGTGGTGGGACGTGGCCTTCTATGGCGAGGAGTTCCGCGATCCGGGGCGGCAGGTGCCGCGCGCGCTTTTTGGCGGGATCCTGTCGATCGCCGCGCTCTACATCCTCGTCAACCTCGCCATGCTGCATGTGCTGACGCCCGACCAGATGGCCGGATCGAACCTCGTCGCGGCCGATGCGGCCGGCATGGTGTTCGGCGACCGGGGCGATACCTTCCTGACGCTGTTCGGCGTGCTTTCGGTAGGGGCGATCACCAATATCCAGATCATGACCGGGTCGCGCGCGCTGTATGCGCTGGCGCGGGCGCGGGTGCTGCCCGGATGGCTGGAAAAGGTCGACCGGCGCGGCACGCCGATCCGGGCGATGCTGCTGGGTTCCTCGATCGGCGCTGCGCTGATTCTCACCGGCACCTATCAGGCGCTGGCCAGCATGTCGGTGTCGATCGGGCAGGGGCTGATCGTGATGGCGATGGCCAGCGTGATCGTGCTGCGCCGGCGCGAGCCCGATCTGCCGCGGCCGTTCCGCATGCCGCTCTACCCCTGGTCGATCATCGCCGCGCTGGCGGTGGCGCTGGTGCTGCTGGTGGTGTTCATCGCGCAGGATCCGTTCTACAGCCTGTCGGGCTTTGTCGTGGTGCTGGTGCTGTGGACACTGGTGGATGTCGTGCTGAAGCGCCGCGCCAATCTGGCCGCGTTGGACGAAAGGGAGCAATGACATGGCTGTGCCGCAGCTGACCGATGCCGAATGCGACACACTGCTGGCGGCGCATCCGCACTGGTCGATCGCGCGCGAAGGCAAGGCGATCGAGCGGACCTTCAAATTCGCCGATTTCAGCGAGGCCTGGGGCTTCATGAGCCGGGTGGCGCTACTGGCCGAAGCGCATGACCATCATCCCGAATGGTTCAATGTCTACAACCGGGTCGACATCACGCTGACCACGCATGACGCGGATGGCCTGTCTGAACGCGATGCCGTGATGGCCGCGGCGATCGACGCGCTGCTGGCATGATCGCGCGCCTGCTTGCCGCAGCCGCATTGCTGCTGCCGGCGGCGGTCCCGGTGCATGCTGCGAATGGCGAGGCCGATTGGGCCGGGGTCTATCGCGGCACGATTGGCAAGAGCCGGATCATCGCCTGCCTGGATGGCTGGGGCGGGGATGGCGCCGGGCGCGGCAGCTATTACTACCTGCGCCACCTCAAGCCGATTACGCTTTCCAGCGATGCGCCGCCGGGCTTGTGGCTGGAACGCGCGCCGGGGGCCGAATGGAATGATACATCCGGCCCGCAATGGACGATCACCAACCCGCGCGAGGGCGAACTGGCCGGCAAGTGGCGGCACGGCGAGCGGAGCTTGCCGTTGCGGCTGGAGCGGATCGCCACTGCGGGGGAGGCCGATGGCATGCCCTGCGCCTCGCCGGCGTTCATGGGCCCACGCGTGCGCCCGGCCGAATTCAGCGAAGTGCCGCAAGCGCTGGGCGGCTTTGCCTACACGCGGCTCGAATATCGCGTGCCGGAACACTTCGCCGATGTGGCGATTGCGGGCTTTCGCTATGCCCCGACCCGTCCCGGCGACGGAGCGATCAACCTGCTCCTGGCGGCGGACCTGCCGCGAGGCCGGGCCGACGATGATTTCCTCGAATGCCTGGGCGGTGGCCTTGCCTCGCACGGAGTTGACGGAAGCTATGAACTGCTGATCGCGCCGCACCATGTGACCGGGGAATTCCTCGACGCTGCGGTAACTTCGGGCACCTATTGCGGTGGTGCGCATCCCAATTACTGGATCGTGCACCGCGTGTTCGACCGTGCGACTGGCGAAGAGATCGACCTCTCGCTGTGGTTCGGCATTAATGGCTTCGCCGACGGCGAGTATGGCGGGCGCAGCATTGCCGACGCGCTGCGGCAGCTGGCGCTGCGCCGCTGGCCTGCCGAAAGCGATGGCGAATGCCGCGACGCTGCGGCTGATCAATCATTCTGGCAGCTCAGTCTGGAACCTGCGGGGATCGGCTTCACGCCCGACCTGCCGCATGTCTACACCGCGTGCGAGGAAACCGTTACGATCCCCTGGAGCGAGCTCGAACCCTTCCTGTCGGCTGCCGGGCACCGTGCTCTGGCCCGGCTGCGCTGAAGCCCCGCGTCAGGCAGCGTCGTCACCGGTAATGCCGGATTTGCGCATTTCCGCCCGCACCCGGCCAGGCAGCCAGCGCTTGAGGAAATTGAGCTTCTTCGCGGTCTTCCCGACGAGGTAATGCACATCTTTGCCGTGGACCGCAGCCCAGGCGGCTTCGGCGGCATCGCTGACCGGCGAAATCTCGACCCCGGCGTCTGACAGCGTTTCCTTCACCGAACGGTTGGATTCGGGATTGGTCTGCTCGATCAGCGGGGTGTCGATGAAGCCGGGGCACAGCGAGGCAACCCGGATCCCGTCGCCCGCCCATTCGGCATCGAGGCTTTCGGTCAAGCCGCGCACGCCCCATTTGGTGGCCGAATAGACCGCGAGACGGGGCGAACCGACGATCCCGGCGAGGCTGGCGGTGTTGAGCAGCACTGAGCCAGGCGCAGTCTTCTTGAGATGCGGATAGGCAGCCTGCGCGCCGAAAATCACGCCCTTGAGATTGATATCGAGCAGCCGCTCGACTTCCTCTGCGCTCTGTTCATGGGTCGGGCCGCCCGAACCGATCCCGGCGTTGTTGACCACCACGTCGATCCGGCCGCCCGCAGCTGTCGAGAACGCGGCGAGCGCCACGTCCCACGCCGCACGGTCACGCACGTCCAGCCGGTGCGAATAGGTGAACCCGCCCGCGATCAGGCCGAGCGTGTCCTGCATCCCGTCTTCATTGATGTCGCCGATGCCGACGAACCACCCGCGCTTGGCGAAAAGGAGCGCGATCTCGCGCCCGATGCCCGATCCACCACCGGTAATGAAGATCGACCTGCGCTCGCTCACCCTTGCATCTCCCAAACGAAACCGCACGCAACACAATCGTCCGGCGCGGCTTCCTTGCCAGCTATTTACATCAATGTCAGCTACCGATTGCGTCCTTCAACCCCTTCACATGCTCGGCGCCTTCGAGGATCTGCGCGGTTGACGGCACCAGCACATCGCCCAGCGGCTCGGCGCGCCCACCAAGGCATTCGGCCAGGAAATTCTCGGCGATTGCAAAGAAGGCGATGTTGTTGGTCGGCTTGGCAAAGCCATGGCCTTCGTCAGGGTACAGGACATAGGTGACCGGGATGCCGTGCTGTTTCATCGCGCCCACGATCTGGTCGCTTTCGGACTGTTTGACCCGCGGATCGTTAGCGCCCTGCGCAATCAGCAGCGGCTTTGTGATCCGGTCAGCCTTGTACAGCGGGCTGGCGGCCTTGAGCAGCGCGAGGCCTTCGGGCGTACTGGGATCGCCCATCCGCTCGTGGAAGATCTTGACCAGCGGCGCCCAGTAGGGCGGGATAGTGGCGAGCAAGGTCTCGAGGTTCGACGGCCCGACGATATCGACGCCGCAGGCAAAAACTTCGGGTGTGAAGGTCAGGCCGGCCAGCGTTGCATATCCGCCATATGATCCGCCCATGATGGCGACCTCGTTCGCGCCAGTGATGCCCTGGTCGATCGCCCACTGCGTGGCATCGATCAGATCGTCGTGCATCTTCAGGCCCCATTGCTTGTTGGCAGCATTGAGGAAGTCCTTGCCGAAGCCGGTCGACCCGCGGAAGTTGACCGAGAGCACCGCGTAGCCGCGGTTGGCCAGCATCTGGTGCACGGTGTTGAAGCCAAAGCTGTCGCGCGCCCAAGGCCCGCCGTGGACATACAGCACCATCGGCACCGGGCGATCGGGCCGGCCATTGCCATCGGGGTCGCTGCCGGGTGGCAGGGTGAGATAGGACGGCAGGATCAGCCCGTCGCGGCTGGCGATCTCGACCGGGTGCATCGGCTGGAGCGGCGCGCCTTCGAGTTCCGGCCGGCTGGTATAGAAATGGGTGAGCGTGCCGACCATGCGATCGTAGATATAGGTCGCGGTGGGCGCGGTCAGCGGATCGTTCCAGACGATCCATTTGCTGTCGTCCTGCGTGCGCGACTGGACCCCGAAATCGCCGTCGAGCTTGCTGTCGAGGAACGCCAGCGCCTCGCCGATCCGGGGATCGATCGCAGTCCATTCGGTGGTGAGATATTCGACCGCATAGGCCTCGACTATGCCGCTGCGCGGATTGCGCATGGTTTCGCCGATGTCGGCCCTGGCGCTTTCCGCGATCAGCTTGCGCTCGCCGGTCGCCACGTCTTCGGCGAACAGCGCGGCGGTGTTGCGGCCGCGGCTGTCGATCCAGTACAGCGTCTTGCCGTCGGTGGTGTAGCCGGCAGGGTTGGTGGTGAGCGAATCCTCCATCGCCGAAGTCGAGAACGGTTCGGCTTCGACCTCGCCGCCTGCCACGCGGAAATAGTCCGTTCCGCCCGCTTCGTTCTGGCGCATCGCCATCCGTACGGTCAGCGTGTCATCGGCCATGAAACCGGCGTAGCTGTCGTTCCGCAGCACCAGCGTGAGCTGGCCGGTGTTGAGATCGAGCAGATGCACATCGTGAAATTGCGGATCGCGATTGTTGAGGCCGACCAGCAGCTTGTCGCGGATCGATTCCGAGCCGGCGATCAGCAGCGCCCGCGTGTTTTCGAACGGAGTGAGCGTGGTTTCCGCGCCAGTCGCGATGTTGACGCCATACAGCAGGAAGTTCTCGTCGCCGCCCTTGTCCTGGATGTAGAGCAGGCTCTGCGAATCCGGCGACCAGAAGTACTGGCGGATCGGCCGGTCCTTCGCATCGGTCATCGCCCGCGCTGCATCTGGCTGGTCCGCCGGGGCGAGCCAAAGATTGAGCACGCCGTCCCTGGGCGCCAGCCAGCTCAGCCACTTTCCGTCGGGGCTGATCTGGCCTCCGGCGCGGCTCGGATTGCCGAACAGCGCGGCGCGCGGGATCATCGGGGTGGCGGCCTGGCTCTGGTGCATTGTCATCCTCTCGGTGTGTTATTTAGATAATACGCACCTGCAGGCAAGTGTCGAACCGCTAAAGCGCCGGATTGGCATAGGAATGCCATGTGAAGATCGCCATGGCGCCGCGATGCGGGCGCCAACCTTCGGCAAGTTCGCGGGTAGGTTTCTCGGTGGGACGCTCGGGCAGGGCAAGCAGTCGCTTGACGCCTTCCTGTACCGCCAGATCGCCCGCCGGCCAGATATCGCTGCGGCCTTCGGCAAACAGCAGGTAGATCTCGGCAGACCAGCGCCCGATGCCCTTGATCCGGGTCAGTTCGGCAATCGCATCCTCATCATCCTGCGGCAAGCATTCGAAATCGAGTTCGCCCGCCGCCACCAGTTCGCACAGCGAGCGGGCATAGCCCTGCTTCTGGCGCGACAGGCCGCAGGCGCGCAGCGTGTCGAAATCGCGCTGCAGCAGGCAGGCAGGGGTGAATTCCGGCCCCAGTTCCGCTTCCAGCTTGGTCCACATGCTGCTGGCGGCAGCAACCGATACCTGCTGGCCCACGATCGTGCGGAGCAAGGTCTTGAAGCCGCGCGCCCGGATGCGCGGTTCAGGATAGCCCACGCGCTCCAGTTCGCGGGCGATGCGCTCGTCGCGCCGGGCCAGCGCGTCGAGCCCGGTCTGGATGGCGTCAGCCGACAATCCCACTAATCATTCCCCTAGCTTGCAAAAATTCGCGCCAGACCGTAGCAGCCCGCCCGGACGCTCGATAGAGGCCGCATCCGCCCGCGGCCGCACCAGGAAGGATTTGCACAGATGCCCAAGCTGACCGTTGTCAACCGTGCGGGGGAAGAATCGACCATCGAAGTCGGCGAAGGCCTGACTGTGATGGAAGCGATCCGCGACAATGGCTTCGATGAACTGCTGGCCCTGTGTGGCGGGTGCTGCTCCTGCGCGACCTGCCATGTCCATGTCGATGCCGCTTTCATGGACAAGCTGCCAGCGATGAGCGAGGACGAAGACGATTTGCTGGAAAGCTCGGACCACCGCGGTGCGACTTCGCGCCTCTCGTGCCAGCTCGCTTTCACTTCCGCGCTCGATGGGCTCAAGGTAACTATCGCCCCTGAAGATTGAAGTTGATTGCGGGTTGGGGCGCGAAGGCTTACCTCGGTCAGCCATGAACATCACCAGGCCCTTCGGTTCCACGCTCGATCTGATCGGCAACACCCCGCTCGTCCTGCTCAAGGGGCCGAGCGAGGCCGCCGGTTGCGAGATCTGGGGCAAGTGCGAATTCACCAATCCCGGATCCTCGGTAAAGGACCGCGCGGCGCTGTGGATCATCCGCGATGCCGAAGCGCGCGGTGAATTGAGGCCGGGCGGCACCGTGGTCGAAGGGACGGCGGGCAACACCGGGATCGGCATAGCGCTGGTGGCCAATGCACGCGGTTACAAGACCGTGATCGTGATGCCCGACAACCAGTCCAAGGAAAAGATGGACACGCTGCGCGCGCTGGGCGCAGAACTGGTGCTGGTCGCGCCCACGAAGTTCGCGGACCCCAATCACTTCGTCCATACCTCGCGCCGGCTGGCGGACGAGATGCCGGGCGCGGTGTGGGCGAACCAGTTCGACAATATCGCCAACCGCAAGGCGCATATCGAAAGCACCGCACCTGAACTGTGGGAACAGCTTGCAGGGCGGATCGACGGGTTCACCTGCGCCGCTGGCACCGGCGGCACGATCGCGGGAGTGGGCATGGGCCTCAAGGCCTTTGACGAGAATGTGCGGATCGCGCTGACCGATCCGCATGGCGCCGCGCTCTTCAATTATTACGCACATGGCGAGCTCAAGGCCGAAGGGTCCTCGGTCGCCGAGGGGATCGGGCAGGGGCGGATCACCGCCAATCTCGAAGGCGCGCCGATCGACACCCAATACCGGATCTCCGACGAGGAAGGGCTGCAGTGGGTAGCGCGGCTGCTGCGTGAGGAAGGCCTGTGCCTGGGCCTTTCGAGCGGCATCAACGTCGCCGGCGCGGTCGAACTGGGCAAGCAGCTGGTGCGCGAAGGGCGCAAGGACGTGCGCGTGGCGACGATCCTGTGCGACACCGGCTTCCGTTATCTTTCGACGCTCTACAATGCCGAATGGCTGCGCGCCAAGGGCCTGCCGGTGTTCGACTGGCTCGCGCGCGATTGACTGGCTGCGAGGACAGGCTAGCCTGGCGGCCATGGCAACAGGCGATCTTTTCAAGCTCAACGGGCTGCGCGGTGGCTCGGACAGCACCAGCGGTGCGGCAGCCGATGCGGCTGGTGCGCCAGAGGATGATCTGGCGCCGCCGCTGGGCGGGACGCGCGCGGAAGCCGTGCAGCGGCTGCAGATCGGCCTGTCGGGCCTGGCTGCAATGCTGCTGCTGGTGGGCCTTGCGAACATCATCCAGGATCGTGCGCGCGTGTCCGAAGCATCTGCGGTCCCCGAAGCCGCGCCCACCGTGGCCCCGGCTGAAGCGCCGCCGCCATTGACCGATCCGCTGGCAGACGCTGGCGTGGTACCGGACATGCCGGCCGACGCGGCTTCGGCAGCCGCGGTTGCGGATTCGGCCGGCGTTCCGGGACAAGGCAATGGCAGCGGCCGGCCGACCCCTTAAACTCGCGGCAATCGCGCTGCTGCTGGTCCTTGCCGCAGGGGCGGCGCTCTGGGCCTATCAGCGGGAGGCGCGGCCCGAGGTGCAGGGCCCGCTCGGCCTGATGAGCAGCCTGCCGATCTACTGGCCTGACGGCGCCGACCTCCAGGTCGCGCTCGATGCCGATACGCCGCTGCCATGGGTAAGGAGCAGCCTCGAGCAGCGCTACCGGATCGTGCCGCTCGATACGCTTGCGCCGGGTGCTGGCGCGGCCGCATCGGCCGATCCGCTGGCCGGGATCGAACGCCTGCTGATCGCGCAGCCACGCGGGCTCAGCCCGGCTGACAATGTCGCACTTGACCAATGGGTGCGCGATGGCGGGCGCTTGCTGTTCGTGCTCGATCCGATGCTGGCCGGGCAATATGCCGTGCCGCTGGGCGATCCCCGCCACCCGGTTTCGGTCGGCCTGATCCCGCCTGTTCTGATCCGATGGGGGCTCGACATGCGCTACAGCGAGAACCAGCCCTTCGCACCGCGCGAGGTGGATTACGGAGCAGGGACGGTGCCGGTGCTGCTCGGCGGCGAGCTGGTCATGGCCGAAGCCGATCCTTCGGCCAGCGCGGAAGATCGTGCAGCACGGGGTGACTGCCGCATCCTTGAGAACGCGATTGTCGCCCAGTGCAAGGTCGGCAAGGGGCGGGTGACAGTGCTGGCCGATGCCGCGCTGCTCGAACTGCCCGATCCGCTCGACGCGAGCGAAGACCAGCTGGCAGCGCTGACCGAACTCGCCTTCGACTAGGCTTCCGCCAGCCGCGTCCGGCGGCAGGGAATCACATCATCGGGGAAAATGCGGGAAAGCCCGCGGCACCGCGACTCGGGCCCGGTGAAATCTACGTAAAAACAGGCAATTGCCCACCAGACCTGCCGCAGTTTTGCGCTTGCAGGGGGATCCGGCACTCAATTTATCCACATGAGAATCAATTGCTTGCCATAATTTCCCGTGAAATCCCGCAAAAATCCCTTCCATCCCCGTGTGACCCGCGATATGACCAAGGCCCATCGGACATGGTGTTTCGTGCGGCGCTGCCTCCATCGGGCAGCGCTCCGCCTGCCAACGCGCGCAGGCGGAGCGGGGAAGTCGTGTCCTTGGGGCTACAGGGGTTCGGGGTTCAGGGCGGAGAGGGACTGGTGTCTTTCGGAGGATACAGTGGACAGGCCTATTCGCCCGCCGGCGACAAGGGCCGCTTTGTCCTTCCTCCCAGCTTCCGCAAGGCGGTGAAGGAATCCTCGGGCGAGCGCATCCTGTGCCTCGACAAGCACGAGCGCTGGAACTGCCTGGTTGGCTTCGGCCTTTCGCGCAATGACGAACTCGAAGACCAGCTTGACCGCGAAGAGGAGCGCGCGCTGCGGCTCGGCCGCGATTTCGACCGCGACCTGCGCTCGAACCAGCTGTTCGGTTTCGCCCAGCTTCCGTTCGACGAGAGCGGCCGCTTTGTCATGCCTGATCACCTGCGCAGCCTGGGCCGCGTGGAAGACGGGCTCTACTTCCAGGGCGCTGGTCGCTTCTTCACGATCTGGAACCCGGCTGAACTGGCGCGGATGGGCGATGGCTGGGAAGCTGCCCAGGCGGCTTGTGCCAGCCTCGTCGCCGCGGCGCAGGGCAAGGGCAAGGGGGGCGGCAAGTGAGCCCCGCAGCGCCCGCAGCACCCGCCGCCAGCTCCCCGCATATTCCCGTCCTGCTCGATGAAGTGGTTGCCGCGCTCGATCCGAAGCCCGGCGATGTTATCGTCGATGCCACTTTCGGTGCGGGTGGTTACACCCGCGCGCTGCTTGATCGCGGCGCAACCGTCCACGCCTTCGACCGCGATCCGGACGCGATCGCGCAAGGCCGCGGATGGGCCGAGGCGCGTTCTACCCCTCCGCGCCTTGTGCTCCATCCGCGGCGTTTTTCGGAGATGATTGCGGCGCTGGCGGAAGCCGGCGTGGCGCAGGTTGATGGCGTCGCGATGGATATCGGCGTTTCCTCGATGCAGCTCGACCAGGCCGAGCGCGGCTTTGCCTTCTCGGTCGATGGCCCGCTCGACATGCGGATGAGCCAGCAAGGCGAAAGCGCAGCCGATTTCGTCAACACCGCGGCCGAAGCGGCGATTGCCGATGTGCTCTACGAATATGGCGAGGAGCGCCAGTCACGGCGCGTGGCCCGCGCGATCGTGGCGGCGCGCCCGCTCCATACCACCGGCGAACTGGCCCGCGTGGTGCGCCGCGCGCTGGGCTACAAGCCGGGCGACAAGAAGGATCCTGCCACCCGCAGCTTCCAGGCGATCCGGATCCATGTGAACGGTGAACTCGACGAACTGCGTGACGGGCTCCATGCCGCCGAATGCCTGCTGCGAGCGGGCGGGCGGCTGGCAGTGGTGAGCTTCCACAGCCTCGAGGATCGTATCGTCAAGCACTTCCTGCGCGATGCTGCCGGGCGCAGCACCGGCGGTTCACGCTACCTGCCCGAAACGCGCTCGGCGCCCGCGATCTTCACCCATGTCTCGAAGGGCATCCGCCCCTCCGAGGCCGAGATTGCCCGCAATCCCCGGGCCCGTTCCTCGACGCTTCGTCATGCCGTGCGGAGCGATGCCCCGCCCAGAAAGGAGGCCGCGTGATCATGTCCGGATCCCGTCTTCGCCAGATCGGCTGGCTGGTTGTGCTGGCTGTCTGCGCCTGTCTGTTCCTGGCGCTCAGTTTCCAGGTCCATGCGGTCAAGAGCGAGGTTCTGCTCGCCGAGCGCCAGATCATCGCGCTCGAGCGCGAGACGCTGATGCTCGAGACCGAATTCGAAGCGCGCGCCAACCAGCGCCAGCTCGCGGAATGGAACGAAGTCGAGTTCGGCTATCAGGCGCCGCGCGCCGACCAGTTCCTCGAAAGCGAGTTGCAGCTTGCCAGCCTGGGTTCGCCGATTGGCCCCGGCGCGCCGAGCCCGATCCGCGTCGCGCGTGCCGATGCGCCTGCCGGCAGCACTTCGGGCGCCGCGCCCAAGGCGATGGTTTCGCCGGTTTCGGGCCGCCCCGTCACGCTGGCTGCCAACCAGATGCCCGGCACCACAGCCAGCGTTGCCGAAGCCTTCGGCGAGCTGCTGGCTGAGGCTTCGCCGGTCCGCACCGCCAATGCCCGCCCGCTGATCGGCGCCGAGGCGGCTGAATGAACACACTCACGGCCAGCGCGGCCATCTCCACCGGCAGGGTCGAGCTGGTCGCGTTCCGGCGTGAGTCGCTGGCGCAGGCGCGCTGGCGGGTGCTGTGGATTGCGCTCGTCTTTGCCGCGGTGGCCGCTGCCGCGCTGCTGCGGATCGCCTATCTCGGCATTGCCGACCATGCGCCAAGCCGCACCTCGCTCGAGGAAGCGTTGCTGCCACCGCGCGGCGAGATCACCGATCGCAACGGCGTGCCGCTGGCCCGTGCCTTTCCCGCCTATGCGCTGTGGTACAATCCCAAGGCGCTGGGTGAAGGCGGCGCGCCGCTGGTAAAGTCGCCGCAGGAAGTTGCCGCCCGCCTGGCCGCGATCTTCCCCGAGCTGGATGAAGCGGAACTGGCCGAGCGGCTCGCGTCCGGCAAGGCCGGTTACATCCGTCGCCGCGTGCTGCCCGAGGATGCCAACAAGGTCCAGGCAATCGGCGAACTCGCGCTCGAGATGCCGCGCGAGAACGACCGGCACTATCCGCAAGGCATGCTGGGCGCGCATGTGCTGGGCTATGTGACCAGCGACGGCGAAGGCAAGATCGGGATGGAGCAGGTGCTTGACGAGCATCTTTCGAACCATGCCACGCGCAGCCAGTCAGTCCCGCTGTCGATCGACATAAGGGTGCAGGGCGCGCTTGAGGACGAACTGCGCCGTGGCATGCTGGCCGTCAACGCGATGGGCGCCGCCGGCATCGTGCTCGATGTCGACACCGGCGAGGTGCTGGCGCTCGCTTCGCTGCCCGAATTCGACCCCAATGCAATCAAGAGCGAAGATCTGCTGCTCGATCCCGAAGCGGCCAAGCGCGGCGAAACACCGCGCGGGTTCAACCGCGTCACCAACCAGGTCTATGAACTGGGTTCGACCTTCAAGCCGCTCACCATGGCCGCTGCGATCGATGCCGGCGTGGTGCGTGACCTTGCCAAGCCGTGGAATGCCATGCCGATCCAGGTCGGCCGCTTCACGATCAAGGATTTGCATCCGCTCGGTGCCTCGCTCAATGTGCCGCAGGCGCTGATCCACTCGTCGAACACCGTGACTGCCAGAGTCGCGGACGAGCTTGGGCCCGAACGGATGCGCCGCACCATGATGGACCTGGGCATGAACGAGCGGCCCTATATCGAACTGCCGGCGCGCGGCTTCCCGCTGTGGCCAGGCAAGGACTGGGCGCGGCTGACCAACATGACGGTGAGCTTCGGCCATGGCATCGCGGTTACCCCGCTGCACTTGGCCAGCGCCTATGCGACGATGGTCAATGGCGGGATCTGGCGCCCGGCGACGATGCACAAACTGGCTGCCCACGAAGTGCCGCGCGGGCGCCGCGTGTTCAAGGCCTCGACCTCCTCGCGGATGCGCCAGCTGCTGCGCATGATTACGCTCTATGGCACCGGCAAGCGCGCC
>JBMSNZ010000020.1:0-27635 GCA_049421965.1 Erythrobacter sp. | reverse complement strand
CATGCGATGGGCACATTGTTCGAAGAACTGGTGCGCCGCTTCAACGAGGAAAACGGGATCACGCCGCAGACGATCAAGCGCCAGATCGCCGATATCGTGGCGCATACCGCAAGCCAGGACGGCGTGGTGATCGGCACGGGCGATGACGAGCGCAACAACCTCGTGGGCCACAATCTGCGCGCCTATATCGAGGATCTAGAAAAGCGGATGCGCGCCGCTGCGGCCGATCTGGAGTTCGAGGAGGCCGGGCGCCTGCGCGACGAAATCCGGCGGCTGGAAAACGAGGAGCTTGGCCTGCCCGACAGCGAGAAGAAGGCGCCGCTCGTGGGCCGGTCGGACGCAGGCAGACCCGGCAACCGCAAGATGCGCTACGGCAAGACGCAGCGGAAGATGCGTTAGCCCCTAGCCTGCCTTCACCGGCGGCTCGGGATAGCTTGCCACCTGCCAGATCACCTCGTCGGGTAGGCTCAGCACCTGCTGGTAGCGCGCCGGGTCCATCGCCTGATGCGGCTGGGCCGGATCATAGGGCGGCTGGGGCACTGCCCCGCCCTCGCCCGCATATTTGGCCGGCGCGGCAAAGCCCGCCAGTTCCCCGGCGCTGATGCCCGCCTTCGCCGCTGCGGCCGGATCGAGCCAGCGCGCCGGTTCGATCGGCTTTTCGGACCAGGCCACTTCCAGCGTCAAATTCTCAGGCCCGGCGAAATAGATCGACTGGCACATGCCATGATCGATCGGGCCATAGACATTCACCCCGCGGCTACGGATCCGGTCACGCAGCGCGAGCAACGCCGCGCGGCTGTCGGCGCGGAATGCGAGATGCTGCATGGCGCCCGGCGCGGCATTGCCCCCGCCCCAGCCCGCATGTGTCTGGCCGATCACCGTTTCGACCCCGGCGGTTTCGGGCAGTTGCACCAGGCTGAACTGGCAATCCTCGCTCAGTTCGAGAAAGGCATGGATCCCGCCCGGCACGCCGTGCATGTCGAAGATCGCCACCAGCCGGCAGCCCAACACGTCGGAAAAGAATGCGATCTGCCGTTTCATGTCACCGGTCATCACCGCGAGATGGTGGATACCGGTGGGATGGACGTTCGCGCTCATTGCCTATCTCCTCTTCCCCGGTCTATCGCCGGTGCGCGAAGGAGGATGCCCCACATGCCGCTGATCCGCCAGCCCTATAGCGTGGTCTACAAGGAGCAGAGCGGCTTCAAGGACGTCTATGGCGGCACCAGCGGGATGGTGTTCGTCGAATGCATGCGGATTGCCGCGAGCGAACGCCCCACCAGCCGTGCCATCGTGTTCAGCCATCCGATCGGCGGCGGCGCATTCCTGCCGCTGGTGAGCGCACTCGCACGGGCGGGGCATGACGTGATCTATGTGAACCCGCGCTATCGCGGCAATGACAGCGCGCTGATCATGGAAAAATGCGTTTCGGACCTGGGCGCGGCGATCCGCAATGCGAAGGCGCAGTTCGGATATGACACGATCGTGCTGGGCGGATGGTCGGGCGGCGGCTCGCTTTCGCTGTTCTACCAGGACCAGGCGGAAAACCCCACCGTGACCCACACGCCGGCGGGTGACCCTTATGATCTGACGGCGCTGAACCTGCCCACCGCCGATGGCGTGATGCTGCTTGCCACCCATATCAGCCGCGCGATCACGCTGACCGAATGGCTCGATCCCTCGATCCATGACGAGACCCGACCGTTCGAGCGCGACCCCGAGCTCGATATCTATAATTCGGCCAATCCGAACCAGCCACCCTACAGCGAAGCTTTCGTCGCGCGTTTCCGTGCCGCGCAGCTCGCCCGCAACCGGCGCATCACTGCCTGGGTCAAGGCGCAGCTCGAGGAACTGCGCGCCGCCGGGCGGCCGCACGACGAGCGCGGTTTCGTGGTGCATGGCACCATGGCCGATTTGCGCTGGACCGACCCGGCGCAGGACCCTTCGGACCGCAGGCCGTTCGAATGCTATCTGGGCGATCCGCGACAGGCGAATGATGGCCCGGTCGGCCTTGCGCGGTTCTGCACGCTGCGCAGCTGGCTCTCGCAATGGGGCCACGACACCACAAATGCCGACGGGCTGGGCAATGCTTCGCGCATTTCCTGCCCGGTGCTGGTGCTGAACAACACTGCCGACCTCGCCTGCACGCCCAGCCACGCGCGCCGCCTGTTCGAAGCGGTGGGGCATGACGACAAGGAACTGCACGATGTGGCGGGGGCGGATCACTATTTCATCGAACGGCCCGACCTGTTGCCCCAGGCGGTCGGCATCTGTGCCGACTGGCTCGAACGGAAGTTCGGCTGATGCGGCTTGCTGCAGCAATACTGCCCGTACTGGCGCTGGCCGCCTGCAAGCCGCCGCCAACCGACGCCGCGATCGTTGCAGGCGACACGCCGGAGCGCGCCCGCCCGTCGGAACCGATCGCCTCACCCGATACCGAGGGTGCGGTTTGGGGCAACAGCCAGACCCCGCAGCGCATCCTTTATGGTCTGCCGGGCAAGCCGCCGATGCTGGCGCTTGGCTGCGCGCAAGGGCCCCACGGCCCCGTGATCCGCATCACCCGATTCGCCTTGGCCGACCACGGTGCGGGCGCCTTTGCCGCGCTGATCGGCAACGGGCATATCTCGCGCATTCCGATCGACGCGAAAGAAGTTGGCGGGGTGAGCGTATGGCAAGCGGAGATTCCAGCGATTGACCCGAAGCTGGAGGTCCTGACCGGCCGGCGCGAGATTGCCGTGACGATCCCGGGTGCAGGACGGCTGGTGCTGAACCCCAGCGCGCGGCCGGGCGAAGTGGTCGAGGCGTGCCGCGCGCTGGCGCCGCCTCCACCTGCCACCGCACCGGTCAGCGTGGCCGCTGCGCCCGCTCCGTCAGCATATCGGCGGTAAGCACCTGCGGCAGTTGCTCGGCCTCCTGGCCTGGCTCGTACCACAGGTAGAGTGGCACGCCTGCCGCGCCCTGCTCTGTCAGGAAGGCACTGATCCCGGCATCGCGCTGGGTCCAGTCGCCCACCATCGCGATAACCCCGGCCTTTTCGAACGCATCGCGCGTTGCCTCGCGTTCGATCGCGACCCCCTCGTTGACCTTGCAGGTCACACACCAGTCGGCGGTGAACCAGACGAACACCGGCTGGCCGCTGGCGCGCGCTTCAGCCAGCGCGGCGGCGCTGAACGGGCGCGGTTTGAGCAACGACTGAGCGGCACCCGGTGTTTGCTCGGCATAGCTTGAAGGCAGCGCAAAGGCGCCGAACACCAGAAACGGAGCGGCGATCAGGCCAAAGGCGGGCCAAGCCATCTTGCCGCGCCGCTGCAATCGGCCGGTCACCATCAGCGCCAGGATCACCCCCGCCGTCATCACCAGTGCGAACATGGCAAAGCCCTGCCCGCCCAGCCGCGCGGTCAGCCATACCAGCGCCAGCGCGGTCAGCCCCATGGGTATCGCCATGGCCCGGCGGAACCGCTCCATCCATGGGCCCGGGCGCGGCAGCATGCGGCGCAGCGCGGGCACAAAGCCCACCGCCAGGAACGGCAGCGCAAGGCCCAGGCCCAGGGCCGCGAACAGCACCAGCGCCTGTACCGGCGGCAGCAGCAGCGCGGCGCCCAGCGCCACGGCCATGAACGGCCCGGTGCACGGCGTCGCCACGAACGCGGCGAGCAGCCCCGTGGCAAAGGCGCTGGCCGGTTCGCCGCTGCGCGTGAAAGAGAGCGAAGGAAGATCGAACAGCCCGGCGAAATTGGCGGTGATCGCGGCTGCCAGCAGCAGCAGGAACACGACCACGCCGGGCTCCTGCAACTGGAACGCCCAGCCGACCTGCTCGCCGGCCGCGCGCAACGCCAGCATGATCGCGCCCAGCGCCACGCAAGCCAGCACCACCCCTGCGGTGTAGGCCAGGCCTTCGCGGCGCGCCTGCGCCTCGCTTTCGCCCGCGCGGGCCAGGCTGATCGCCTTGAGGCTGAGGATCGGGAAGACGCAGGGCATGATGTTGAGCAGCAGCCCGCCCGCCAGCGCGCCGAGCAGCAGCGTCCACAGCGCCGGCATGGCCTTGCCGCCCTCGCCCGCCACCAACGTGCCGCCGGTGGGGACTTCCCCCGGCACAGCCTCGAAGCGAATGCCGTTGCCGCCGCCCAGCGCCAGGATACCTTCGACGCTTGTGGCTTTGCCGCCGCCCTTGAGCGGAAGCTCGATCACCAGCAGGTCGCCCGTGCGGCGGAAAACCTGCGGCGCGGCATAATCGAGCAGCCGCTCGGTCCGCACGAACAGATGCGGCGTATCGAGCGCCATTGCTGCAGGGATCGGGATCGCGACCCGCAGCCGGTCACCTGCAAGAGCGAAGCTGCCCTTGCGGTCGAGCGGCGGCGCGATCGCCGCGCGCCACCCGGCAAAGCGCGGATCGGGCACGAAGCCTGCCGGATCGGTCGCGAGCAGCGCGGTCATCCGCGCCTGCTCAGGCACGCAGATCGCATCGGTGCAGGCGAGCCATTGCCCCTCTGCCGCGATCGGCACCGGGCCAGCCGATGCAAAACCGGCGGGCACCGACACCGGCACCAGCACGCTGTAAGGCCCCTTGTAAACGTGGTTCATGAGCCCGCTGATGCGCAGTGTCTGCGGCACGGGGTAGAGCGGCTCGCCCACCTCCCAGCCTTCGGGCAATTCCCATTCAAGCTGCATCCCCAGGCCCGCATCGCCCGGATTGGACCAGTAGCCGTGCCATTCATCGGACACCGGCTCGAAGTGGATCGCCAGCGTCAGCACCTGCCCGGCGCGCACCGGCCTGTCGGCATGCAGACTGGCGACCAGATTGTTGTCCTGCGCTCGCAGCGGCCAGGCCAGCGCAAGGAACAGCAGCAGGATCAGGCCGTTGAGGGTGCGTAACGTGCTTGCGCGCATGGTGCCGCAGGCTCTAGGGCTGTTCGGCATGAGCGACAAGCGTGACCTTCTGATCATTGGCGGCGGGCTGGTAGGGATGACGCTGGCGCTGGCGGCGGCGCGGCGCGGCTTTTCCAGCCATGTGGTGGACAGCGCCGATCCTGCCGAGCTCACCGCGGAAGGTTTTGACGGGCGCGCGTCGGCTATCTCGACCGCGAGCTGGAATCTCTTCACCAATATCGGCATCGCCGATGCGCTCGAACCCTTCGGCTGCCCGATCGATTCGATCGCGGTGAGCGACCAGATGAAACCGGGCCTGCTCGATTTCACTCCCGCCCCGCATGACGGCACGCTGGGGCGCATGTTCGCCAACCGCCAGCTGCGGCTCGCATTGTTCGAAGCGGCGGCCGGGGAACCGCTGATCGCCTGGCACGCTCCGGCGCATGTCGCAGAGCGCGAGCGCGGCGAATTCGGAACATCCGCCACACTTGCCGATGGCACGCGCCTCGAAGCCGCACTGATGGTGGGGGCGGAAGGGCGCCGATCGCCCACGCGCGAGGAAGAAGGCCTGATGATGGCCAAGTGGGACTATCATCACCGCGCGATCATCGCCGGGCTGGTCCACAGCAAGCGCCATGACAATGTTGCCTGGGAAATCTTCTATCCTGACGGCCCCTTCGCGCTGTTGCCCATGCTCGACGCGCCCGATGGCAGCCACCGCAGTTCGCTGGTGTGGACCGTGGCCGAGCGTGACGCGGCCGGTATTCTCAAGCTGTCGGACCGGGCCTTTCTGGCGGAAGTGAAGAAGCGCATGCGCGACCTCTTGGGCGAGCTTTCGCTGAGCAGCCCGCGCTCGTCCTACCCGCTCAGCCTGCAACACACCGCGCGGATCACCGGTGAGCGGCTGGTGCTGGTGGGCGATTCGGCACACGGCATGCATCCGATCGCCGGCCAGGGCCTCAATCTCGGCCTGCGCGATGTCGGCGCGCTGGTGGAAGTACTGGAAGAGGCGCGCCGGCTGGGCATGGGCCTGGGTGATGCCCAGGCGCTCAAGCGCTACGAGAACTGGCGCGCGCTCGATTCACTGATGGTGATGGGCGCCACCGACGGCCTCACCCGGCTGTTCGGCCTGAAGGGCAAGACCGCTTCGGCGGTGCGCCGTCTGGGCATGGCCGGGGTGCAACGCCTGCCGCTGCTCAAGCAGTGGTTCATGGACGAGGCGCGCGGCGTCTCTGGCGACGCGCCGCAGCTGCTACGCGCCTGAGGCCACTTCAGTTGCCCGGGCTGTCGACCGGGCTGCGCTGCTCCACCGGATTGCCCGCGCCATCGCGCAGCCGCCCGGGATCGAGCACGGCGGCCGTCTCGATCGTTTCGAGCGCTTCCATCGCTGCGGCATAGCGCCGCGCATCGGCGATCCAGGCGTCCGCCTTGGCCGCGCCGGGCAGGTTCTCGATCTCGCTGATCGCGGCATCGACCCGGCCGGTTTCGAGGAACTGGCGGGCACGCTCGAGCCGGCGCGCAGGCTGCGGCGAAGGGGTGCTTTCCCGGCGCACGATGAACAACTCGCTCAGCTCGCGGCGCACGTCGGCCCAGGATTCGATCCCGCGATCGGCGCTCAGTTCGGGAGCGAGGCCTTCGAACCGCGCCAGCAGCACGTCGAGCGTCAGCGGATCGCGCGAATAATCGCGCGAGAAGGTGATGATGGTGCGCACCGCATTGGGCCAGCTATCGCCGAAGCGCAACCGCAACTGCGCCTCAAGGTAACCGAGCTCTGCCCCGCGTTCGACCGCGCGGCGGGTCGCGAAGGCGATCAGCAGGCCTTCGGCGCGCGCGGCATTGCCGGCTGCAGCCTGCGCCTGCAGGTCGAGCCGCGCGATCCGCTGCTCGGCAGCGGCAAGGCGCTGGTCAAGCCCGCCTTGCTGTTCCGCCACCAGTTCGACCGCCTGTTCGGCAACGGCAATATCGGTGGGCCTGGCTTCAGGAACGACGTTGCGCCCGGTTTTCGATGGCGCGGCCCCGCCCTTGTCTGCGCCAGTCAGCAAACCGGCTGCCATCTCACCATCGCTGTTCGACCAGACATAGTATCCGACGGCCGCTGCCCCGAGCAGAAACGAGGCTGTCGCGGCCAGCAGGATGCCCTTCAACGAAGGCCCGCTCGGGCGGCTGCCAAATTGTGGTTCCATAACTGTCCGTTCCGCGACCCTGTGGCACTAAGCCACGGCTTCATCCCCTGACCTGCTTCATTGGCACATGTCCTTGACCAAGGCCAGTAGCTCGGCATCCGAAGGAGTCTTCGCCGCTACCGCGTCGTGCCAGCCGGCCCCGACCACTTCCAATACGCGGGGGCCGATGGCGGCCAGCGTGATCCGGCTACGCTCGATTCCAAGGCGGTCGCACTCTGCTGCAAAATGCGCGGCAGCCGCGGCGGAGTGCAACAGAACGATTGCAGATTCACGCAGGCATTCAAAGAATTCTCTAGATATAGCAATATTTTCCATGCCATATATGACACGGGATGTAAGTTCGGTTCCGGCGGGCAGATCGATCGGCACATGGTCTTCGCCGGCCAGCCGCAGCAAATGGCTATAGCGCGGCCCGATCTCGTCCAGCAGCGCCTGCAGCCCGCCTGTTCCAGTTCCGGCAACGCGAAAACCGGCTGTGACGGCAGCCTCCGCGGTGGCCATTCCCACCGCCAGCACCGGGCGATGGATGAGCGCCTGCAATTGCGGGCCGCCATGGCGAAAGGCATTGGCGCTTCCCGCCAGCACCGCATCGATCCCGCCGAGTTCGGGCAGCTTCCAATTGCGGGGGCGAACCTCGGAGAGCGGAAAGCCGGCGATCGCAAGGCCGAGCTTCTTGCCCGCTGCCACGGTCGACGACAGGCCCGGCTCGGGCCGGATCGCGAAGACAGCGGTCAAGCCGCGTGATGCCCGAAATGTGGCGCCATCGCCGGTGTGAGCCGCCCGAGCAGTTCATCACCAAGCCCGGCAATCCAGCGATCCTCGCCCGCTCTGCCCGTCGCGCTGGCCTCGATCCGCTCGCTCCCGTCGGGGCTGAACAACACGCATCGCAAGGTCAGCTGGTCGCCCGTCGCGCTGGTCAGCATGGCGATCGGGCTGTGGCAATTGCCGCCCAGTGCCTTCAGCAGAGCGCGTTCAGCCATCACCGCATGGCGGCTGGGCGCATGATCGATCGCCGCCAGCAGCGCCCGGGTCGCACTGTCATCAGCGCGGCATTCGATCCCGATCGCGCCCTGCGCCGGCGCCGGGAGCCAGACCTGCGGATCGAGCCGGGCGCCGACAGCATCTTCGCCCAGGCGATCCAGCCCCGCAGATGCAAGCAGCGTGCAATCGGCCTCGCCCCGTTCGAGCTTGGCCAGCCGCGTTGCGACATTGCCGCGGAACGAGACGACCTTGCAGTCAGGCCTTGCATGCAGCAGCTGCGCGGCGCGGCGCGGGGCACTGGTGCCCACGGTGGCACCTTGCGGGATGTCGGCAATGCTGGCCGCGCCGACTAGCCGGTCAGCCGTGTCGGCGCGTGGCAGGATTGCAGCGATCGCCAGCGTCGGCGGGCGCAGCGTTTCCACATCCTTCATCGAATGCACCGCAACGTCGATCTCGCCGCTGTGCAGCCAGTGATCGAGTTCCTTGGTCCACAGCGCCTTGCCGCCGATTTCCGCCAATGGCCGGTCGAGCACCTTGTCCCCGCTTGCGACCACCGGAACCAGCTCGACCTCGGCTTCGCTCCATCCATGGGCTGCACAAAGCCGGGCGCGAGTTTCATAGGCTTGCGCCATCGCCAGCGGCGAATTGCGCGTGCCAAGCCGCAATTTCGGCGTTCCGGACGAAGGGGTTGCTGGTGCGGCCTCTGACATAGCTGCGCTTGCTCTAGCCAAGCAAACCTCTAAGGGAAAGCGGCATGAACACAAAGCCCCGGATCGTTTTGGGCATAGAGTCGAGCTGCGATGAAACCGCGGTGGCGCTGGTTGCCAGCGACCGCACGATCATCGCCCAGCGGATTGCCTCGCAGCACGCCGAACACGCCCCTTTCGGCGGGGTCGTGCCCGAAATTGCCGCGCGCGCGCACGCCGAACGGCTGGCGCCGATGCTGGAAGCGGTGATGGGCGAAGCGGGGATGACACTGGCCGATTGCGACGCGATTGCCGCCACCGCCGGACCTGGCCTGATCGGCGGGGTGATGGTGGGCCTGGTCACCGCCAAGGCGCTGGCGATGGCTTCGGACGCACCGCTGATGGCAATCAACCACCTTGAAGGCCATGCCTTGAGCCCGCGCCTGGCCGATGCCTCGCTGGAGTTCCCTTACCTCCTGCTGCTGGTGTCAGGCGGGCATTGCCAGATCCTGCTGGTTGAAGGCGTGGGGCAATACCGGCGCCTCGCCACCACGATTGACGATGCGCTGGGCGAAGCTTTCGACAAGACCGCCAAGATTCTCGGCCTGGGTTATCCCGGCGGGCCGGCGGTGGAACGGCTGGCACGTTCGGGCACCCCTGATGCGGTGCCGCTGCCACGCCCGCTGGCCGGTTCGAAGGAGCCGCATTTCTCGTTCGCGGGGCTCAAGAGTGCGGTGCTCCGCGCCAAGGAAGCGGGCAGCCATGCCGATGCCGATATTGCCGCCAGTTTCCAGCAGGCCGCGATAGATTGCCTCATCGACCGGCTCGGCTTGGCACTCGAGCGGACCGATCCGGTTCCCAGCCTGGTCGTCGCCGGCGGCGTTGCCGCCAACCACCGGATCCGCGGCGCGCTGGAAGAATTCGCAGCCACCCACGCGATGGCCTTCACCGCGCCGCCGCTGGCGCTGTGCACCGATAACGCGGCGATGATCGCCTGGGCCGGGTGCGAGCGGTTGGCGCTTGGCACCTTTGATCCGCTCGATGTGGCTGCGCGGCCGCGCTGGCCGCTCGACCCGTCAGCCGAACCGGTGCGCGGCGCAGGGGTAAAGGCATGAGTGGTTTGGTCCCGGTCGGCGTGCTGGGCGCAGGTGCCTGGGGCACGGCGCTGGCGCAGATGCTCAGCAGCGACGGGCGCGACGTGCTGCTCTGGGCGCTCGAGCCCGAAGTGGTCGAGGAAATCCAACGCGACCGCAGAAATTCGCTCTATCTGCCCTCGGCAACACTCAACCCGTCGATCCGCGCGACAGGCGATCTCGGCGCCCTTGCCGGGATCGATATCGTTTTGGCGGTCACCCCCGCGCAGCATCTGCGCGCGATCCTCGATCAGCTCGGCACTGCACCGCGCGATCTGGTGCTCTGTGCCAAGGGGATCGAAGCCGGCAGCGGCCGCCTGATGAACGAAGTTGCAGCCGCAGCCTTGCCGGGGAGCGAAGTCGCGGTCCTGTCCGGTCCAACCTTCGCGCACGAAGTGGCGGCCGGCCTGCCGACTGCGGTCACGCTTGCCTGCAGCGGCGGACGGCCGCAGTGGGACCGGCTCGCCCCGGCCATCGCCCGGCCGGCGTTCCGCCCCTATTTCTCGCACGACGTCGCCGGCGCCGAGATCGGCGGTTCGATCAAGAATGTGCTGGCGATCGCCTGCGGCGTGGTTGAGGGGCTGCGACTGGGCCAGAACGCACGCGCTGCGCTGATCGCGCGCGGCTACGCCGAAATGCTGCGCTTTGGCGAGGCACTGGGGGCCGAGCCCGAAACGCTGGCCGGGCTGTGTGGCCTCGGCGATCTGGTGCTGACCTGCAGTTCCACCTCGAGCCGCAATTTCTCGCTCGGCAAGGCGCTGGGCGAAGGCGGCGATGCCACGGCATTGATGGCCGACCGGCGCACCGTGGCCGAAGGCGCGCACACGGCGCCCGTGCTGCAGCAGTTGGCGCAGCAACGCGGTATCGACATGCCGATCGTCAGCGCGGTCAATGCGCTGCTGCGCGGCGCTGCACCGGCGCAGGTGGTGCAGGAACTGCTGGCGCGCCCGCTGGCGAGCGAACGCGGCGAACCGGCATGAGCGCTGGCGCGACACAGGACAACACCGGCGACCAGGGCGATATCGCCGCACTGGCCAAGGGCGGGCGGACTAATTTCATCGGTTTCCTGCTGCGCCTGCTCGCCCGCCTGCCATTCCTGTTCATCGCCGGCCGGCTCTATGGCGCGGACGCGCTGGGCCGCTTTGCCAGCGCACTGGTAGTGATCGAACTGATCGCAATGGTCTGTTCGATGGGCGAGAAGCGCGGGCTGGCGCAGCGCCTCAGCGAAGGCGGCGACGAGCGGCCCGCCAATCTGGTGTTCGACGGAATGCTGCTGGCGCTGCTGCTTTCCTGCGTGGCAGCGCTGGTGCTGTGGTTCTTCCCCGCGCCGATGTTCCCGAGTGGCCAGTTCACCGAACTCGACAAGCTGCTGGTGATCACGATCCCGGCCTATGCCCTCACCGAAATCCTGCTGGCGGCCCAGGCCTATCGCTATGATGTGGCCACCACCGTGCGGGCGCGCGCGGTGATCGAACCCTGGACAATCTCGATCATGGCCGGGGTGTTCTTCTACACCGCCTGGCGCGAGAGCGGGCTGGCGCTGGCCTATATCGCCTCCATTTTCGCCGGCCTGCTGGCAGCTGCCTGGCCGTTCCTGCGCAGCTATGGCCTGCCTCGCGACTGGCGGCCCAGCCCGCAGCGGCTGGGCCGGATGAGCGCGCGCGCCTTCCCGCTGGCGGTGGCCGATACGATCGAATGGGGCACGCGCCGGCTCGACATCTTCATCCTCGGCCTGTTCGCCGCGCCCGCGGCGGTGGGGATCTATTACGTGGCGCAGCAGGTCGCGAGCCTGCCGCAGAAGCTCAAGACCAGTTTCGAGCCGATCCTCGGGCCGGTGATCACCCGCAATCTCAAGGAGCGCAACTATGCCGCGATCGCGGCGCAGGTGCGCCAGGTCGGCTTCTGGATCATCGCCGCGCAGGCCGGGATCGCGCTGGCCCTCGGCATTCCGGGCGAAGCCGTGTTGGGACTGGTTGGCCCCAATTGCGTCGGCGGCACCGGCGCGCTCGCTTTCCTGCTGTTGGCCGAAGTGGGGGCCGCGACCGCCGTCGTTTCCGAAGCGGCGCTGGTCTATGTCGCACGCAAGCGCAATCTCGCGATCTCGATCGGCACGATCGCGCTGCAGGCCGCGCTGACCGTGGGCGCGATGCTGCTGGTCACAAGGCTGGGCCTTGGCGAGCCGTTCAAGGCGGCAGGTGCAGCGATCGCGTTGATGCTGGCGCTGGGCTTTGCCAGCCTGGCCAAGGCCTCGCTGCTGGCGCGTATTCTGGGTTTCCCGGTCAGCAACTGGCGCTGGGCGCTGGTATGGGCGGTCGCGCCGGCTGTGCTGGTCGGCCAGGTCGCAATCCTGCTCCCCGAATGGGCCGAGCTGCTGTTCGGCATCCCGCTGATCCTGTTCACCTATGGCTGGGTGATCTGGCACCGCGGCTTCGGGCCGGAAGACCGCGTGCTGTTCCGCCGCAACATCGGTGGCAATGGACCGTCTGACTGAGCCGCTTGGCACCCCGGCAAAGCGCCTGCTAATGGCAGCGCGTCCGACAAACGACTGGCAGGATCAACATGGCTGAGCTGATCGCAAGCAACTGGCCCTATCTCCTCATCGCGCTGGCCGCGCTGCTGGCGCTGTTGTGGTTCGCCGCGCTGACAAACCGCAAGACCTCGGTGACGACCGACCGACGCGACGTGCTCGACGAAGGCGCTGCCCCGGCGCAGCGCAACCAGGCGCTGATCGATGCGCCCGCCCGCCCGTCCGACCCCGCCGTGGCAGGCACTGCGCCGCAGGCGAGCGCGGTGGCCACGGGCGCGGACGACCTCACCCGGATCAAGGGGCTCGGGCCCAGGATCGCGACACTGCTGGGCGAATTGGGCGTGACCCGATTCGCACATATTGCCGCCTGGGACGATGCGGAAATTGACCGGATCGACAGCCAGCTAGGCCGTTTTTCAGGCAGAATCCGCCGCGATGCCTGGGTCGAGCAGGCCAAGTTGTTGAGTTCGGGCGACGAATCCGGCTTTGCCGAAAAATTCGGCCAGAATGGATGAATGTACGCATGGGTTGACACAGAACTGTGTTAACCTCCCGAGACAAAAGTTGTTCGGGAGAATCGTACATGTCACCGCCTTGCGTTCTCGTCACGGAAGACGAGTGGATAATCGGCGCCGACCTGTGCGAAACCGTGCAGGAAGCCGGCTTCCAGATTGAAGGTCCGCACCGCGACATCTCGTCAGCCATGCTCGCCTTCCAGAAACACAAGCCAGACGTCGCGATTCTTGACGTCCAGCTCGATGATGGTGTGGTCTATGCGCTGGCGCAGAAGCTGGCCGACGAACAGGTGCCGATCATCTTCCATTCGGGGCGCTTCTCGCGTGAAGAGGTGAGCGAAGTCTTCCCCAATGCGATGACGCTGCTCAAGCCCTGCCCGCCGGCCGATGTCATTGCTGCGGTCAAGCAGGTGCTCCAACCGGCCTGACGAACACCACTTTTCCTGCCCCAATCATCTTCCGCGCCCGTTCCGCAACCGCTAGGGAGGGCTTGCCCCGCCGCGCCAACACTGCGATGGGGCCGACAAGATAGTTACAGGAGAAACTTGTGGCGGGCATGGTTCCCTTCAATTGGGAAGATCCCTTCGACCTGGAAAGCCAGCTGACCGAGGACGAGCGGATGATCCGCGATGCGGCGCACGGCTTTGCCCAGGATCAGCTGCAACCGCGCGTGATCAAGGCCTTCGCCGATGAAGTGGACGCGCCCGAACTGTTCCCGCTGTTCGGCCAGGCCGGGTTGCTGGGCGCGACGATCCCCGAGGAATACGGCGGCGCGGGGGCATCCTATGTCGCCTATGGCCTGATCGCCCGCGAGATCGAACGGGTCGATTCGGGCTATCGCTCGATGGCTTCGGTCCAGTCCTCGCTGGTGATGTATCCGATCTATGACTACGGCTCTGAAGAGCAGCGCCGCAAATACCTGCCCGGCCTTGCCTCGGGCCAGTTGATCGGCTGCTTCGGCCTGACCGAGCCCGATGCGGGCAGCGATCCCGCAGGGATGAAGACCGTCGCCCGCCAGGATGGCGACGGCTATGTCCTGAACGGCTCGAAGACCTGGATCTCGAACGCGCCGTTCGCCGATGTTTTCGTCGTGTGGGCCAAGAGCGAGGCACATGGCGGGGGCATCCGCGGCTTCGTGCTGGAGAAGGGCATGAAGGGCCTTTCCGCTCCCAAGATCGAAGGCAAGATCAGCTTGCGTGCTTCCACCACGGGCATGATCGTGATGGACGATGTGAAGGTGGGCGCGGATGCGCTGCTCCCCAATGTGCAGGGCCTGAAGGGCCCGTTCGGCTGCCTCAATCGCGCACGCTATGGCATCAGCTGGGGCGCGATGGGCGCTGCCGAGTTCTGCATGCACGCGGCACGGCAATACGGGCTCGACCGCAAGCAGTTCGGCCGCCCGCTCGCGGCAACCCAGCTTTACCAGAAGAAGCTGGCCGACATGCTGACCGACATCGCGCTGGGCCTGCAGGCTTCGCTGCGGGTCGGCCGCCTGATCGACGAGGGGCGCTTTGCGCCTGACATGATTTCGGTGGTGAAGCGCAACAATGTCGGCAAGGCGCTCGAGATCGCGCGGCAGGCGCGCGACATGCACGGCGGCAACGGCATCAGCGGCGAATACCAAGTGATCCGCCACATGGTGAACCTCGAAACGGTCAACACCTATGAAGGCACGCATGATGTCCATGCCCTGATCCTGGGGCGCGGGATCACCGGGATCGCGGCGTTTTGATGGGGGCGGCGACGCCCGGCTGTCCTACATCATGCAAATGTGCCATCGTGCCGGAATGAACCTGCTTTCCGCCATGTGCCAGCTTCGCGATCCGCGTGGCCCGGCGAGGCGGGGTTTCCTGCCCTGGACTGTGGTGCATGCGGTGCGTCCGATGCGCGGGAAGGGTCGAGTGCCATGATGAAACTCTATGGCTATTACCGCAGCTCGACGAGCTATCGCCTGCGCATCGCGCTGGCGCTCAAGGGCATCGCCTACGAATACATCCCGGTAAACCTGCTGGAATCGGAGCAGCTCGATGCCCGCTACACCGGCCGCAACCCGTTCGGTTCGGTGCCGCTGCTCGAGGCGGACGGACGCGACCGGGCGCAGAGCATGGCGCAGCTTGAATGGCTTGACGAAGCCTACTCCGCGCGCCCGCTTCTGCCGGCCTCGATCGAGGACCGGTTTACCGCGCGCGAACTGGCCTATGCGATCGCGACCGAAACCCATGCGGTCAACAATCTGCGGGTGCTGAAGTATCTCAAAGGCACGCTGGGCCATTCGCAGGACGAGATCGACGATTGGTATCGCCACTGGCTTGCCATCACGATGGACCCGCTCGAATTGCGGCTGGAGCAGCTCGATACGGACGATTTCCTGTTCGACCGGCCAGGGCTGTTCGAAGTGGTCCTGCTGCCGCAGCTCTACAATGCCCGGCGCTTCGCGCTCGATCTCGCGGCCTATCCGCGCATTGGCCGGATCGAGGTTGCCTGCCTTGCCTTGCCCGAATTCCGGCAGGCCCACCCCGACAACCAACCCGACAACCCAGACAAGGCATAGGCCCGAAAGGTCATCATGAAACTCGCCACGCTCGACAATGGCACCCGTGACGGCAAGCTGGTCGTCGTCTCGAAGGACCTCACCCGCTATTGCGAGGCGGGCAACATCGCCCCGACGCTTCAGGCCGCGCTCGACGATTGGGAGCGGGCCGCCCCCGAACTGGAGGTCCTTGCCCGCGACGTCGAGCACGAGGTGGTGCCATGCGGGCGCTTCCACGAACGCGAAGCGCTCTCGCCCCTGCCCCGTGCCTATCAATGGGCCGACGGCTCGGCCTACATCAATCACGTCGAACTGGTGCGCAAGGCGCGCAATTCCGAAGTCCCGGCCAGCTTCTATCATGACCCGTTGATGTACCAGGGTGGCAGCGACAGCTTCCTCGCCCCGCGCGAGGACATTGCGCTGAAGGACATTGCCTGGGGCTGCGACATGGAAGGCGAAATCGCCTGCATCACCGGCGATGTGCCGATGGGCGCAAGCGTGGAAGATGCCGCTGGCCAGATCAGGCTGCTGATGCTGGTCAATGATGTTTCGCTGCGCGGGCTGATCCCGGACGAGCTCGCCAAGGGGTTCGGCTTCTTCCAGTCAAAGCCCGCCAGTGCCTTTTCGCCGGTCGCAGTCACGCCCGATGAACTGGGCGACGCCTGGCGCGACGGCCTGGTCCACCTGCCGCTGATGGTCGATTACAACGGCCAGCCATTCGGTCGCGCCAATGCCGGGGTCGATGCCACCTTCAACCTGCCGCAACTGGTCGCGCATGCCGCCAAGACGCGCAAGCTGGCGGCAGGCTCGATCATCGGCACCGGCACGATCAGCAACAAGGGTGCGGATGGCGGACCGGGCAGGCCGGTCAGCGAAGGCGGCCTGGGCTATAGCTGCATCGCGGAAATCCGGATGATCGAGACGATCTACGATGGTGCGCCCAAGACGCGTTTCATGCATCCGGGCGACACGGTGCGGATCGAGATGCGCGATGCCCACAACCACTCGATATTCGGGGCGATCGAGCAGAAGGTGGTTCAGGCCTGAGGCAGTTGCAGCATCGGGATCGGCGCCACCGCCGGCGCGTGGCCCCAGTGCTCCAGAAGGCGCAGCACATCGGCACCCGCGAGGCCGACTGTGGCCGTGTTGCGCAGCGGGTGCACATTGATCCGATCCGCCTGCGCCAGCCCTTGATCGAGCACCACTGTGACGCTGCCGGGGACAGCGTTGATCATCGCCAGCGGCGTGACCGAGCCGGGCGAAATCCCGATCAAGCGAACCATGTCTTCAGCCTTGCCGAAGCTGACCCGCTTGCAACCGATCACCTGCGGCAGCGCCTTCAGGTCAACCCGCGCTTCGGAGGGAACGGTGACCAGCCAGAATGCGCCGCCCGCATCCTTGAGGAACAGGTTCTTGGTGTGCGCACCCGGAATATCGGCGTCGACCAACCGGCTTTCCTCGACCGTGAACACGGCGATATGCTCGTGCCGCTGATGCGCGATTCGAAGCGCCGCGAGGTCGGCGAAGAGGCGCTGTTCGGCCGTCATTCCAGAATCAGTAAACGACCACGCTGCGGATGCTCTCCCCGGCATGCATGAGGTCGAACGCCTTGTTGATCTCCTCGAGCGAGAGAACATGCGTGATCATCGGATCGATCTTGATCTTGCCATCCATGTACCAGTCGACGATATTGGGCACATCGGTGCGCCCCTTGGCGCCGCCAAAGGCTGTGCCGCGCCAGTTGCGCCCCGTGACGAGCTGGAACGGGCGGGTCGAGATTTCCTTGCCCGCTTCGGCCACCCCGATGATGACCGAGGTGCCCCAGCCGCGGTGGCAGCATTCAAGCGCGGTGCGCATCACTTCGGTATTGCCGGTGCAGTCGAAGCTGTAATCGGCGCCGCCATCGGTCAGTTCCACTACCTTGGCGACAACATCGTCGCGGCTCATGCCAGCTGTGTTGAGAAAGTGGGTCATGCCGAACCTGCGGCCCCATTCCTCGCGCGCCGGGTTGATATCGATGCCGATGATCCGGTTCGCACCTGCCAGCCGTGCGCCCTGGATCACGTTGAGACCGATCCCGCCAAGGCCGAACACGACCACATTGTCGCCCACCTGGACCTTGGCGGTGTTCACCACCGCGCCGACGCCAGTGGTAACGCCGCATCCGATGTAACAGCTGGTCTGGAATGGCGCATCCTCACGGATCTTCGCCACCGCGATTTCGGGCAGGACAGTGAAGTTCGAGAAGGTAGAGCAGCCCATGTAGTGGAAGATCGTCTGCCCGCGATAGCTGAAGCGACTGGTGCCATCGGGCATCAGCCCCTTGCCTTGTGTCGCACGGATCGCGGTGCACAGGTTGGTCTTGCCGCTGAGGCAGCTTTTGCACTGCCGGCATTCGGGCGTGTAGAGCGGGATTACGTGATCGCCCGGCTTGACCGAGGTGACCCCTGCACCCACCTCGCGCACGATCCCTGCCCCTTCGTGTCCCAGGACAGAGGGGAAGATCCCCTCGCTATCGAACCCGTCGAGCGTGTAGGCATCAGTGTGGCAGATGCCGGTCGCCATGATCTCGACCAGCACTTCTCCGGCCTTGGGCCCCTCGAGGTCAAGCTCGACAATCTCGAGCGGCTGCTTGGCTTCGAAGGCTACGGCGGCTCTTGTCTTCATTGATGGTCCCCATGGTCGAATCTTCATTAGCGCCATGGCTTGGCCGCGCTGCACCTTCAAGGCAAGGGGTGAAGCTTTTGCGGTCGCCTGACAGCGTACAGCGCGCTATCAGGAGCTATGCGAAAGATCGGTCTTCTCACCGCCTCACTGCTGGCATCGCTGCTCGGCCAACAGCCTGCATTGGCTGATGAGCCGATCGGCAAGTACGAAACCAGCCAGGCAATCGCGCGCTTTGCCGAATGGCAGGACGCGAACCAGCTGCCCGCGCTCGAGCTCGCTCCGGCAGGCGATCCGGCACGGACGCCGGGCGGGAGCCGGATCGGCGGTCCGGTCTGGCTGCCTGAAGGTGAAAGCTGGCCTCTCGATGCTGCGGGAAAGCGCCTGACCTTCCTGGCGCAGATCGATTTTGCGGCCATGCCGCCGCTGCCCGATTATCCCACCAGTGGCGTGCTGCAATTCTTCATCGGACGCGACGACCTTTACGGCGCCAATTTCGAGGACCCGCAGCAAGGCAGTTTCAAGGTGATTTACCGCCAGTCAACCGATGGTCCAGGGCGGCTCGAGACCGGGCCGGTGACGGAAGGGCAGCGTTACGTCGACGATTTCTCGCCGCTTGAACCCGAATTCGCGCTCAAAGGCGTCGCACTCACCGCACAACCTATCATGCACCGGCCCACGATAGACGTCTGGCAGTTCAGCGAGGATTTGGGTCGCCATCTGGGCGATGCCGGCCTCGACGCGATCTACGACTATCTGAACGCCGCTGATACAGGGCCGAAAGGTGGCTGGCGCGTGGGCGGCCACCCGGGCTACACCCAGTCCGACTGGCGCTATGACAGCGAGTTCCGCAATGTGGACCGGGTGTTGCTGCAACTCTGGACCAGCGACGACATACTGATGTGGGGCGATAGCGGCCAAGGGCAGTTCATGATCCGGCGCGAAGACCTGCTGAAGCGCGACTTCAGCAAGGTCTTCTACCAATGGGACTGCTATTGAGGCGCGGCCCCTAGACGGTCTCGTGCACCGTCTTGGTCACCAGGCAGGCGGCCACCCCTTCAGCGCCGTCCTCCAGCCCGTAACCTGACCATTTGACGCCGCCGAATGGCGCGTCGACCGCGCTCACCGATCCGCCGTTCAAGGCGACCATCCCCGCCTCGAGTTCGCTTGCGAGGCGCATCCGGCGCTTCGCATCGCCAGTCCAGGCATAAGCCGCGAGACCGTATGGGAGCCGGTTGGCTTCCTCGATCATCGCTGCTTCGCCCTTCATGGGGTTGATCAGGGCCACCGGGCCGAACGGCTCCTCGTTCATGATCGTGGCATCGACCGGCACTTCGCTGAGCACGGTCGGTTCGTGGAAAAAGCCCTGGTTGCCGATCCGGTTTCCGCCCGCGCTCAGGATCGCGCCCTGCTCGATTGCATCGGCCAGCTTGGCCTGGATACTATCCGGCCCGCGTTGGCTCGCCATCGGGCCCATTTGCGTGTCGGGGTCCATCCCGTTGCCGACCTTTACCGCCTTCGCCCGCTCCACGAACCCATCGCGGAACCGCTCGAACACGTCCTCTTCCACCAGGAAACGCGTGGGACTGACGCAGACCTGCCCAGCGTTGCGATACTTGTTGCCGGCCATCGTATCGAGCGCCTTGTCGATATCGGCATCGTTGAAGATCAGCACCGGTCCATGGCCGCCCAATTCCATCGTGGTGCGCTTGAGATCGTCGGCCGCCAGCCGTGCCAGATGCTTGCCCACTGCCGTCGAACCAGTGAAGGTCACCTTGCGGATGACTGGGCTGGCCAGGAGATGACGGCTGATTTCGCCTGGCACACCGAAAACGCATTGCAGCACGTAACGCGGGACACCGGCGTCGAGCAGTGCCTCGACAATGCCAAGCCCGCCGGCGGGGGTCTCTTCCGACGGCTTGACGATCACCGAGCAACCTGCCACCAGCGGCCCGCCGATCTTGCGCATGACGTTGATCGCGGGAAAGTTCCACGCCGAGAAACCAGCTACGGGACCCACCGGCTCGTGTCGTACCTCGACCCGCTGGCCATCGGGGCGCACCAGCGTCTTGCCATAGAGCCGCTTGCACTCGCCGGCGTAGAATTCGAGCAGCATGGCGCAGTAGACCGTTTCGCCGATCGCTTCCTTCAGCGGTTTGCCCTGCTCGCGCGTGATGGCGGCACCAATATCTTTCGCGCGCTCGCGGATCAGCGCCGCGCCCTTGCGCAGCACCGCCTCGCGCTCATCCGTCGACTTCGCACGCCAGCTGCGGAACCCCTGCGCTGCAGCATCGAGCGCGGCATCGAGATCGGCAGGAGTTGCCCGCGGCAGGGCGCCAATCGCTTCGCCGGTGGCTGGATCGAGCACATCGATCGCTTCGCGCTGGTTCGCGCCGATCGCTTCACCGGCAACCAGCAGTTTGAGTTCGGGATAATGGGACACGGGAACTCCTTGATTCAGTCGGGGCTCTCCATACCATCCGCCACCACAAGGTCCATGCCCAGCCAGCTTCGACGATCACTCGAAACCTTCGAGCGGATGTTGTGTTGCCCCCGCAGGCCTTATATCGTCGAAGGCGGCGGCTCATTCGGGGTTAGTGCAAATTGAGTGATGTGTTCATTTCCTACGCGCGCAGCAGTGCGCGGCAGGCGCGGCAGATCGCCGATGCCCTGCTGGCGCATGGCTTCGACGTGTGGATCGATGACGATCTCCCCGCCCACCGGGCCTTCTCAACCGTGATCGAAGAGCAGCTGGCGCTTGCCAGGGCGGTGCTGGTGTTGTGGAGCGAAGATGCCCGCGCATCGCGCTGGGTCCCGGCCGAAGCGGACTTCGCCTACAATGCCGACAAGCTTGTGCAACTGAGCGTCGATGGCGTGTTGCCGCCACTGCCGTTCAATCGCGTGCATTGCGAAATGGCCGTAGGCTGGAACGGCGACACTATGGCGCCAGCGTGGCGCAAGGTTGTAGCCAGCATCGCCGAACTTGTCGGCCATGCGGGCGATCCGGCAGCGGCGACCCCGCGTTCAAGTCACCAGGCGCGGATTGATGCCGCCCCATTTGACGAGCCATTGCTTGCCATACTGCCGTTCGACAATCTCTCACCCGACAGCGAACTGGCCTATTTTTGCGACGGGGTATCCGAAGAAATCCAGCGTTCGGTGTGCGATGGCAGCAACCTCAAGGTGGTGGCGCGGACTTCGAGCTTCCAGTTCAGGGGCATGGAGAAGGAAACCGGCAAGGTCGCCCGCGCGCTGGGCGCCAGCCATCTGCTCGACGGATCAGTGCGGCGAGCCGGTTCGCGCCTGCGGATCAATGCGGAGCTGGTCGAATGCGCCACCTTGCGGGTTTTGTGGGGAGACCGCTTCGAGGGCGATCTCGACGACGTGTTCGAACTGCAGGACATGATCGCCAGCCAGGTGGCACGCGCGCTGAAGGTGGCACTGGAAACCAAGCCGGGCGAGGTTGCCCTGCCTTCCGGTCTTTACGAGAAGTTCCTGCGCGCGCGCGGTATCGTTTCCGAAGGCGATCCGATGTTCGACGATTCTGCGGAACAGGCATTGCCGCTGCTGCTCAAGGTAACAGAGGGCGCACCTTCCTTCGCCCCGGCGTGGGAATTGCTCGCCAGTTCTGGGGCGGCGGGGCTGCGCTCGGGACATTTTGACGGCAATTATGAAGAGCGGCGCGACCTTGTGCTCAAGGCGGCAAACATCGCTCTTGAACTCGATCCGAAGCGCGGCTCGGCCTATCTGGCCCTCGCACTGCTGGAGCCGTGGGGCGCCTATCTGGTGAGAGAACGCCTGCTGCTGAAAGCGCTGGCGGCGACGCCGAACGATCCCGTCATCCTGACCGAAATGAGCGAGTTCTACTGGAGCGTGGGCCGATGTCGCGACGCCCTGGCGATGGCGCAGCGTGCGTGCGAGCTCAATCCGTTGATGCCGGCCGCGCAACTCCATGTGGCCCAGATGCGCGCCTATATCGGCGACTACGAGGGGTGCATCTCGCTGACGCTGCAGAACCGCAAGCGTTGGCCAGATAATGCAGGACTGCTGCTGATGCTGGTCAATTGCTCGGCGCTGTTCGGCTTCTGGGACGTCTACGACGAAGTCACGCAGGATATCGACCGGTTTGACGGGTGGCAGGGGCGTGACCTGCGCGCCACCAAGGCGTTCGGCGACGCGCTGCGCCACATGGACCCGACGGCTATCGAAAAGCGGATCGCGCGTTATGCGGAGCTGGTCGACACTACGGGCACAATCCCGCTCAATCTGGTGCTGTCGATCGGTGCCTTCGGCCAGGTGGACCGCGCGCTCGACCTCGCCGAGCTTGCGTCTTACGACTATGTCTTCGATCCCAAGGGTGATCGGCCGAGCGTCTATTACCCTGGCACCATCCTGGGGCCGTGGAGCGACGTGATGAAACGGCCACGCTTTGCCAAACTATGCGTCAGGCTCGGCCTTTCCCGCTACTGGCTGGAAACGGGGGCCTGGCCCGATTGCATCGACTGGGCGCCCTACGACTTCAAGGCGGAGATACGCCGCGCGCAGGAAGAAACGCTGGTCAAGGCCTAGATCTCGATCTCCCTCATGTCGCTGCAGCTGCGCCATAGGTGTGCAGCGTGTCGATCACCTCGAAATGCGCGTCACAGGTGAACGAGACCGCACATTCCACCTGGACCCGCACGCGCGGCAGCTGCCAGTCAGCATCCCGGTTGCCGCGCAAAGGCGGCTCGGCGACATGGCCTGTCCGCACTGCGGCACCTTCCGGCTTGGCGAGGCCGAACAACTGCACGAACTGCTCCGCCATTGAATCCGACCACATGAAATCGAGTTCGACCCGGTCGCCCTTGTAGAACGCCACATCCCGGACATGGTTGCGCGTGGTTCGTGACGCGACAATCGCGCGATAGACTGCCGCGCGCATGTCGAACACATCGCGAAACTGCTTCAGCGTGTTGATCTCGGTGCCCGGGTTGAGGCCTGGCGAGTCTGGTGGAGGAGCGCCAAGCAGATCGAAGCTGGCCAGCATGGCGCCGCCAAAGCCTGCAATCTCACGGGACTGGAGAAGGACCTCCTCAACTCCCACAGGCTTGGTACCCGGGAGCAGGCGCGCATGCATAACAGCCAGGGTTCGCGAAGCCGAGCGCGGCGAGAATTTGGCAAAACCCTGTGTCGCCAGATCGATATGGAGCAGGTCCGCGGCGCTCCCCTCTTCGATAGTAATGTCCCCCATCTGTTTCTCGCTGCCCCATATCTCGCGGCTCGAAAACATCACGAGGCTATTGTCGTCGAAATAGAAGGGCTGGATCCACACGGCGTGCGGGCGGCCGAGGATATTGTCTGCCGTCACATCGTAGCGGAAGGCAGGGAAAGACCAGTAGACCTCGCGGTGCGCGACCGTGTCCCAGCCTTCGATCCCGGCATAGCCACTGGAAAAATCGGGATGGTCCGCCACGAACAGCATGCCATAGCCGGATTCGTCGCGCACCCGGTAGTGGAACGGCGCAATGTCAGGCCCCGGCGAATTGAAATGCGTGTCGAGATAGTTCTGCATGCATTGGGGTGCAGTCTTGATGATGAAAGCCCAGAAGCGCGCGCCCCTGGTCTGCCAGGGCGGAAGCAGCTGCTGGGTGGTGAATGAATCGATGAACCGCGTCACGGCAGCCTCGGCGTCGAGAAGAAGCCCTTGATCGGGCGGAACCAGCGCGCGGAAAGGTCGCTCTGCGCCGGTCGCGCCACGATCCCGTCGCTTCCCGTGATCGGAAATTCGTGCACAACCCGCATGTGAGCGTAATCGACATCGGCCTTGAAGCGGAACGCAGCGATCGGTTTCGTTTCGATCACCTTGCCGCTCGGCTCCGGCCCGACGTCCAGAACCACCTGCAATATGTCGTGGAAGCTGCCCGTGTCATGCACCCTGATGCGGACATTGTCCTCGTCATACATACGCATGTCGCGCAGGTTGCTATACTGCGAGCGGCACGAGACGAGTGCCTGGTAAATCGCCCGGTCGGGATACTTCGCATCGCGATACTGCTTGAGGCCGAGCGTGCGCATGGCCGTGGGAAAGAGTCCGGCCGACGCGAAATCGGTGAAGTTGCTGAGATCGCTCATGGTCGAGATGGCAAGGCTCGCAGCAGGGCTCTGGAACAGCGTCGCGAGCGATTTCTCCGGCGATTTTTCCAGCCGGAAGGTTGGGAGCACCGGCCCCGTGTCGACATCGAGCAGCGGCCGAATCTTGAGCATTTCGCCCGGCCTGTTGCTTGCCCAGCCCGGCAAGCGCACCGCGCCTTGGAAGCTGTCGGGATAGCGCCCCTCTTTCATGTCGATCTCGGCCAGCAGTTTGCCCAGACCCAGCATCTCGCGGCCGCATACGCAGGACCAAGGCTTGCTGACGACAATGAAGGGCAGAACACATTCGATATCGGTATCGGCGATCCGGCCAAGGGCGCCATTGCCATAGCGCACCACCGGCAAGCAGACGAAGACCTCGCGCTGGCTGGTGATGCCACGTTCGGGATAGGGTGTTTCGCCAATGTCCACCGGCTCGCGCGCGGAGCTGATCATCTCCGGATAATCGAGGAACAGCAGCATGGCATAGGGCCAGGCCGCCAGCGGCCGGTATTCGAAACCGCGCTCATCGCGCGTGCCGAGATTGAGAAAGTTGTCGCAATAATTCTGCACAGCGGTGATCTGCGCGGGCCAGATGAAGGCCTGCACTGTAACATCGGGAAAGTGGTAAGGCGGCGGCACATCCTGGCTGGCGGATGACTGGACATAGGGGATCGTAGAGCTACCGATTCTCATGCTGCACTGCTCCCGCGAACCGCTTCGAACCTGCCCGCGCCTGCCTGCTCGATGAAGCCTGAGCCGAACAGGCCAGCCGGGGTCTGGAACCCTGCCCGAACCTCGCCTTCCAGCACCCTGCGCAACCCTTCCGCCGCAACCAGCACTGTCGTGCTGTAACCGTCGCCGGTGTGGAGCCGCAGCCATCGCGGCCTGCGCCAACGGTCCAGTGCCTCAACCACCATGGTATAGCGGCCCTGCTGGCGCACTTTCTCGCCTGGATCCTGCGGCCACGCCCTGGCGAGCGCAGCACCGGCCGAACGCCACGGTCCGCCCCCCGTGAGCGAAGCATAGACGCCCGAAGCGCGCCATCCCGCACGTTGCCACCATGGCAGTTCGGAATAAACCTCGATCTCGTTCACGCCGGTCGTGTGTTCGCCGGTCACCACATCGGCCCAGCTCATCGCAGTGGTTTCGCGCAGGCCTTCGCCGAAGTCGAAGGGTCGTGTAAGGCTGCCTAGCGGAATGCCCTTCAGCTTGCCTGAACGTCGCACCATTACCTGCTTTTCGAACAGCCGTGCTGCCGTCGTCGCGCTGCCGCGGCTCATGGCATGGGCACGCGAAACGCCAAGGCACATCCGGACGGTATCGGGCCATTGCTCGACCGCGCGCTTGAGCAGGCAATCACTCGCAGCAATAGTCAGCCCCAGCCCCGGCATTATCATTGCCCCTGCCGCTTGCGCAGCGCCATCAAGCTCCATCAGCGCTTCGAACACAGGCCATTCCCCGCCAACATCGAGGTAGGGGATCCCTTTCGCCAGGCAGGCCTGCGCCAGCGGCATGGCAGTGTCGGCATAGGGCCCGGCAGCGTTGAGCAGCACAGCGCAATCGCGCATTCCGGCAGCCACCGTGCCCGGATTAGCAAGGTCGAATGCCCGCCACGGTAAACCCAGTTCGGCACCCAGCTGTCCGAGCAGGTCAGGGTTGCGGCCCGCCAGCATCAAGTCAAACCTGCCCGCCAGATTGCGCGCGATTGCCTGGCCCGTGAAACCGCTCGCACCGTAGAGGAGTACCCGGCCGGTCATTTGCGGTCGAATATCCAGCGGACCAACCCCAGCAGGAAGGCACGATTGTCGTCATCGGGGCAGCCATCATAGGCCAGCGTGAACTCCTGCAGTGCGCAGCCAGCCATGGCCGCAGCAACCCGCCGCGCATGGTCGATCGAGCCCTTCTCTTCCATAAGTTCCACCAGCCATAACACTTCGCTATCGCGGCGTTGCTCGCGCTTGAGCCGCAACAGTCCATCGATCCGCTTGCGCTCGGCCGGGGTCGAGTTGGCGCGGACATGGATCAGCATCAGCGTGCGCTTGGCCTCGAAAAGATCGCCATTGCGCTCTTTCCCATAACCCGGATCGTCTGAAAGGTTGCGCAGATCGTCTTCGATCTGGAACGCCACGCCCAGAAAGTGGCCGAAGCGGATGACGCGTGCGGGATCGAGCCTGCCGCGCGAGCCCACGATCACACCCAGCTGCGCGGGCCAGATCATGCCCATCCAGGCGGTCTTCTTGAGCGCCATACGGATATAGTCGGCTTCAACGAGATCTGTGACATTGCGGTCGCGCCAGCCGAGTTCGAGCGCCTGCCCCTCGGCAGTCTGCCGGGCCATCATCATGGTGGCTTCGATCACCTGCTCGGCGGCGCGCTGGCCGAGAGGGCGGATCGCCTCCAGCAGCGGCTGGAACGACGTAAACAGCAGCGCATCCCCGGCATTGATCGCCAGCGGCACGCCATGCATCGCGTGCAAGGTAGGTCGCCCGCGGCGCATATCACTGCCGTCCTGCACATCGTCATGGATCAGCAGAGCATTGTGCAACAATTCGACTGCGGCGGCGCATTGCACCGCATCCTCCAATCTGCCGCCAAACAGGCAGGCATTGGCAATGCAGATTGCCGGGCGCATCATCTTGCCGCCTCGCCCCGGATACTCGTTCATCAGCGGGTCGAGAAAGGGTGCAGGCACCTCCGGCGAGATATAGCGCTTTAGCGCGTCGCGGGTGGCCGCCGCATAGCGGTCGAGCAATTGCTGGGGGAGCACACCGGGCGATGGTATTTCGCTGCGTTGTTCCCCCCGTGCCACGGCCTAGCCCTTCAGCTCGATCACGAGGGCACCCAGCGGCACAGCCTGGCCTTGGGCAAAGACCAACCCACTATAGACACCGGGCGGCTGCCCCTTTGGAATAGCGATATTGGCCAAGAGCCCGCCGATCGTGTCGCCGGCCTGGAATTTGATCTCGGTGATTGCAGCAGCCTTTCCGTCATTGGCGTGCAAAGGCGATGCGCTGATTTCCCACAGCGCGGTCGGTCGCTCGGGCCGCGCCAATTGCGCGGTAAGCAACTTTGCCTTGGTTGATCCGCTGAAAGATGCGGTTAACGGCATTCCAATGGACGGCCCGGTTGTAATGCCCGGCGCCGTAGCCTCCATGCGCGGAGCGCGCTGCATCTGCCCGCCTTCGATCGGAGCCTGACCCTCTGCATTCTTGTGGTGATAGTCGCGAAACGGCGGGTTGGTCGCTGCCACTTCGCCGGGCGGCGGCGGGCCACCTGAGACCGGAACCTGCTGGACCAGTTGCTCGCACAGGTCGAGCATCGTGCCGCTCAACTGCCGCGCGAGCCCCAGCAGATGCAGGGTGAGTTTCTGCAGGTCGTGCGGGACATCGCGGAAATTGTACTCGCCCTGGCGGAAGTGCTCGGCGGCTTCGCGGCCCTG
>JBMSNZ010000019.1:0-28006 GCA_049421965.1 Erythrobacter sp. | reverse complement strand
CAGCATCTGTTCCAGAGCGCTCAGCGTATTGTGAACCAGGTCGGGCGCCGCGTTGACCAGACCACACCGTTGGCCGACGCTCGCCTGAAGGACGGCAGCCGCGTCAACGTGATCGTGCCGCCGCTTTCGCTGCGCGGCACCGCGATCTCGATTCGTAAGTTTTCCGAGAAGCCGATCACCATCGACATGCTGAAGGAATTCGGCTCGATGAGCGAGAAGATGGCGACTTGCCTGAAGATCGCTGGCGCCTGCCGCATGAATATCGTCATCTCGGGGGGTACGGGTTCAGGTAAGACGACCATGCTCAACGCCCTGTCGAAGATGATCGATCCGGGCGAACGCGTGCTGACGATCGAGGACGCCGCCGAACTTCGCTTGCAGCAGCCGCACTGGCTGCCGCTCGAAACCCGCCCGCCGAACCTCGAAGGCCAAGGCGCGATCACCATTGGCGACCTCGTCAAGAACGCGCTGCGCATGCGGCCTGACCGGATCATCCTGGGCGAAATTCGCGGGGCGGAATGCTTCGACCTACTCGCAGCGATGAACACCGGTCACGACGGATCGATGTGTACGCTGCACGCCAACAGCCCGCGCGAATGCCTTGGCCGTATGGAAAACATGATCCTGATGGGCGACATCAAGATCCCCAAGGAAGCGATCTCGCGCCAGATTGCGGAATCGGTCGACCTGATCGTGCAGGTCAAGCGCCTGCGCGACGGTTCGCGCCGCACCACCAACATCACCGAAGTGATCGGGATGGAAGGCGATGTGATCGTGACGCAGGAACTGTTCAAGTTCGAGTATCTCGACGAGACCGACGACGGCAAGATCCTCGGCGAGTTCCGCTCGAGCGGTCTGCGGCCCTACACGCTGGAAAAGGCACGTCAGTTCGGCTTCGACCAGGCCTATCTCGAAGCCTGCCTCTGATCGCTTGCTTGCTCCGCCCGGTGGGCGGGGCTGCAAGGCGCCTATCGACCGAACAGCGCCTGGGGCAACGATAGCGCCAGGAGCCCGCCGCCAATGATCGCGGCTGCCATGAATATGCCGGTCCAGGGTACCCAGCCGACACGGTCGAGCTGTTCGGTGCGTTGACGCCGCACACGCAAGCGATCGCCCAGCGTGGCGAGCGCGGCCAGCAGCAAGAAGCCGGCCCCCGCCATGGCCATAAGGTCGGCTTCGCTGGCGAACAGCAGGAAATCGGGCGTCTTGAGCATTGCGCGCCAGATGGGGTTGAAAGCCATCATGCGCAATCCCTGTGATCACCGGCTTGCACCTGCTGCGCGAGGGCCTAGAGCGAAAGAGTGAGTCCGCCTGCCCGCCAACGCCCCTTGCTCGCGCTGCTGATCCGGCTCGCTGCGGCCGCCACCCTGTCGTTGATGATGGCGATCGTCAAACTGGCGAGCGAAAGCGGCCTTACACTCACCGAGATCCTGTTCTGGCGGCAATTGCCGACGATCCCGCTGATCCTGTTGCTGTTCTGGGCAACGGGCAAGCTGAGGCAGCTACGCACAAGGCGCATGCCACAACACGGCATGCGCGCGCTGCTGGGTCTCGGGGCAATGTTCCTGAACTTCGGCGCCGCCACTCTCTTGCCACTGGCAGAGGCGACCACCTTCAACTTTACGGCCGCGATATGGGCCGTGATCTTGTCTGCGCTCATCCTTCACGAAAAAATCGGAATCTGGCGGTGGAGCGCGGTGGTGATGGGCTTTGCCGGGGTGCTGGTAATCGCACAACCGGGCGATGGCCATATCCCGGCGTTCGGGGCAGCTGTCGCTTTGAGCGCGGCCTTCATGATCGCGCTGATCTCGATCTATATCCGCGACCTCGCCCAGACCGAGGATTCGCTTACAATCGTCTTCTACTTCTCGCTGCTTTCACTGCCTCCGCTGTTGCTGGCTTTGCCATTCGTCTGGCACGACAAGAGCTCGGAGCAATGGGCGCTGCTCGTGGCGCTGGGCGTGGCAGGGCTGCTTGGCCAATATCTACTCACCAGCGCATTGCGGTATGGCAGCGTCGCCAGCGTGGTGGTGATGGATTACTCTGCACTGATCTGGGCTACGCTGTTCGGCTGGTGGCTGTTCGACAGCCTGCCTTCGGCTGCAACCTGGCTGGGAGCGCCGCTGGTGATCGGCGCAGGCATACTGATTGCCTGGCGCGAACATCGGCTCGCCGCACCGCGCGAACAATCCACCACTGTGTTGTAGCCAAGGCTAGGAACCCATCGCCATTTGCGACATTCTATTCTACGAAACCTCGGCAAGGAGAGGATTCTGTTCATGCTACGCAAGACTTTCATCGCTGCCACCCTTGCTGCGATGGCTCTATCGACAGCCGCCTGCAATACGGTGCGCGGCGTTGGTGACGACCTCAAATCCGCGGCTGACGCGGTCGACGAAGAGACCTGATCCAAAGGTCCGCTGCATCCGTCCCTTCGAGGTCGCACGCTGAACGGATACCTTGCGCCCGCCAAGCAATTGGCGGGCGTTTGTTCGAACCGTTGCGGAAGCTACCCGGCGCCGCTCAATTGACCTGCCGCTCGCGCCCTTCCCAATAGGGTTTACGCAATTCACGCCGCAGGATTTTCCCCGAAGCGTTGCGCGGCATCAGCGGAATTACATCGACGCTTTTGGGTGCCTTGAAGGCGGCGACCCGTTCGCGCGCCCAGGCAATCACATCTGCCTCGTCGACCTCCATGCCCGGCTTGCACACCACGCAGGCCTTAACCTCTTCACCCCACTTTTCACTGGGCACGCCGATCACAGCGACTTCCGCGATCGCGGGATGGCCATAGATCGCGCTTTCAACCTCGGCCGGATAGACGTTCTCGCCGCCCGAGATGATCATGTCCTTGATGCGGTCCTGGATGTAGATGTAGCCATCCTCATCCATCACCGCAGCATCGCCAGTGTGCATCCAGCCTTCGCGCAGCGCGTCAGCCGTCGCTTGCGGCAGGTGCCAGTATTCGAGGAGGTTAGAAGGGCTCAGGATCGCCACTTCGCCGATCTCGCCGCGCGGCACTTCCTTGCCCTGAGGATCGACGACGCGAATCTCCACACCAGGAACCGCCTTACCGGCCGATCGCATCCTCTGATTGCCCTCGAGCGAATGATCATCGGGCGGAAGGATCGAGATCGTGCCCGAAGTTTCGGTCATGCCGTAAGCCTGGAGGAAGCCCGCATTAGGCATGGTCCGCACCGCTTCTTTCAGCAATTCGAGCGGCATGGGCGCAGCGCCATACATAAGATATTTGAGATGGCTGAAATCGGTTTCCTTTGCGCGTGGATGCTGCACCACCATCTGCAAAGCGGCGGGCACGATGAACATGTGCGTCGCACCATTCTCGATCGCCTCGAGCACGCCCACTGGCGTGAACTCGGCCTGGACGAGCGAGCGGATACCGCTCGACACTGCGATGTTGATGAGGCCGGTCCCACCGATATGCGCGCAAGGCATGGCTACCAGCATGCAATCGCCCGGTTCGTAGAATGTCCAGGGCAATCCGGCTTCCAGCGCATGGTTGCGCAGGCCGAGCAGATTGCCGCTCGATAGCACCGCGCCCTTCGGATTGCCGGTGGTTCCGGACGTGTAGAGCTGCAGCACGGGGTCATTGGAGGCTGCCGGCCGATAGGCAGCGGGGGCGTGTTCGGGGATCAAGCGGCGCATTTCGGCTTCGGCAAAGACCTGCGGCCTGGCGGGCAAATCGGGCAAGAGGGAAAGCGCCACACCGGCGAACTCGTCACCGGTGAACACCAGCTTGGCGCCAGTGTCCTTGAGGATGTACCCAACCTCGGGAGGAGCGAGCCGCCAGCCAATCGGTACCATCACCACACCGCATCTCGCTGCCGCCATATACAGCAGGCAGTACAGATCGGAGTTCTTGCCGAGCCACGCGATCCGGTCTCCCGGCTGTAGACCATGGTCCCAGAAGAACCCGATGATGCGGCGCGTCAGCCGGTCGGTTTCGCCAAAAGTTGTAATCCGGTCATCCTGCTCGAAGGCGGGACCATCGGGGCGCTCTCTGGCCCAGAAATCAAGGATTTCATCGAAGGTGATGAATGTGTGATAGCCGTTCATGTCCTCTCCACCTGGCTTTCTCGCCATTCGCGCTGTTCAAGCCCTATTGGTGCGATGGCGTCAACAGTCTGTGGCTTGCCAGGCTATTTCCAACGTCCGGCTGACTGCGCGCGCGGCTCGCGCAGCACCAGCCAGACCAGCAGCCCCAGAGGCCCGGCCATGAAGGTGGCAAGCAGGACTGGCGCCTGGATTAGCCGTGAAAAACCCTTGGCATCGGCATCGCGAGCGATCCAAATGCCCACGAACAAGTCGAAGGCAAGGTAATGCACCCAGCCGAGCACCAGCCCGCCCTTCGCCGAGAACAGTGTCTGCACACCTTCGATCGAGCTGAAATTGCCGCCCGCCATGTTACCATCAGGGTCGGCCCATCCGCTCATCAACCCGATCAAGATACCCGCGTAAAGAAAGCTGAGAAGACCCACGACGAGATAGAGCAACGCGCTTAGCAGAGCGGGCCAGCGCGGCAGCAGGATCAGCGCCAGCCAGCTGATCAGCGCCAGCATGTTGACGGCGCCGAAGATCGAATCCCAGCTCATTGGTTCTCTCCTTTGCTGCTGCGTCGCCACCAAGCGGCGAGGAGGCTGCCGATCACGACATGGTAGACCGCCGAAACCGCACTGGGAACCGGGGCGAGTGCGGCCTGCATGGGGGATGCGAACTGCGCGGCAAAGCTGGGGGCAGAGGCCAGCGTAGAGCCGAGCCCGCTGTTTTGCATCCCAACTTCGATCGAGCAGGTCCGGCGTACCGCCTCATCAAGGCCAAGCAAGCCGCTAAGCAGGTAGCCGAGCGCGAAACCGGTGGCGTGAAGCGCGAAAAGTGCCAGCAGCAGCACGCCAGCATGTTCGACGATGAGCGGCTTTGACTGGGCAATGATGCCGCCGACGATCAGCACCACGCCCACAACCGAAGCGACTGGAGACACCTGCGCAACCTGCGCGGTAACCCGAGGCAGCAGCCGGTTCAGCGCGAGCCCTGCCACCACAGGCAGGAGCACAACCGTGAGCATCCCCTGAAAGAGCGCCCAGCGGTCAATCTCGACATAGACCCCGGCTAGCCAGCCCGTCAGCAGGGGCGTCGCCACCACGGCGAGCACAGTGGAAGCAAAGGTCAGGGTAACCGACAGCGCGACATTGGCGCGGGCGAGATAAGTCACCACATTCGATGCCGTACCGCCTGGGCAACAGGCCACCAGGATCAGGCCAACCGCGAGCCCGGCCTCCAGGCCGAACAGCGTGGCGAAGACGATCCCCGAAAGCGGCATGATCGTGTATTGCAGCGCGACGCCTGCGAGCACCGCGCGCGGCATGTTGAGCACGCGCACGAAATCCTGCAGCGACAGGGTAAGGCCCATGCCCAGCATGACCACACCCAGCAGCACACTCACCAGCGACTGACCCAGCGGGCGGATGCTGCCATCGACGACCCAAAGGAAATGTTCGGGCACGAACCATGCCCAGGCAGTGCCAAGCACCGTCCACACCGCAAACAGATTGGTTGCCCAACGGATCATTGTGCCCCCCACATGGTTCCCCTCGCCCCGCAGCGGCTTAGCTTGAGCGTTGTGAGATGGCTAGCCGCCCAGCTTTTCCCATTCGCGTGCAGCCCGGCGTATCCCGTCGTTATCATGCGTGAACCGGCCGCCTGCCTTGCGCATCGCGAGGCCAATGGCACCTTCGGCAACCTCGCTGGCATGGATCGAGCGATACTGCCGCCATTTGCCGCCCAGCAGCGGATCGATCAACGGGCTGGCAATAATGCCCAGCCTCTCGCCCAGCCGATGGTCGCCGTCGCGCGCGCCCCTGAGCAGGCCCGGTCGCAGCAGGTCGAGCCGCTTGAATCCTACCTTTGACAGCTCGGCTTCAACCTCGCCTTTGACTCTCAGGTAGAAGTTCTTCGCCAGCGGATTTGCGCCGACCGAACTGACGGCCACCATCCGCTGCACGCCCGCCGCATGCGCCGCGCGCGCCGTTGACATCACAAGGTGCTGGTCAACAGCGCGAAACGCCTCTTCGCTGGCGCCGGACTTCTTCCATGTAGTACCAAGCGCGGAGATCAGCGCAGTAGGGCGGAGCGCTTCGAACACTTCGCCCCATTTTTCGGGCTCGGCCACGAATAGCTCCATTCGTGCACCCTTTGGCAATTTCATCTCGCGCCGGGCGATCGCGACCAGCCGCACATCGCTGCGGCCGATGCAGGCCTCAATCACCGCACGACCGATCAATCCGCTCGCACCTACCAGGGCAAGGCGCAGCGGCTCAGACATTGGTCAGCCCATAGGGGCGCTCGCCATAGATCGCGGCGCAGCGCTCGATGGCGAAACGATCGCTCATGCCGGCAATGAAGTCAGCGATAACCCGCGCACGTTGCGGATTATGTTCGGGCAGGCGCGCCTGCCATTCGTCGGGCATGAGCTTGGTGTCCTGTGAATAGGCGGAAAACAGTTGCGCCACCACTTCGCGCGCGCGCCGGGCGGCAGCGACTTGGTCCGCATGGAAATAGAGCCGTTCATACATGAAGCGCTTGAGCCCGCGTTCGGCTGCGGCCATTTCGGGCGAGAAACCAGCCAGTTGGCGCCCCGCCTCCCGCGCTTCGCACACCGAGCCAAGGCCCTTTGCCTGTTCGCGGCTATGCGTGATCACATCGTTCACCATCAGGCCGATCTGTCCGCGCACCAGTTCGCGCAGCAGGCGGTCGCGCGGCTCGCGTGGGTGCCGGCGCTCAACTTCGCGCCATTGCCCGGCCAGGAAATCGAGTTCGAGCAGATCGTCGAGCGTGAGAAAGCCGGCGCGCAAGCCATCATCGATATCGTGGTTGTCATAGGCGATATCGTCGGCCACCGCCGCGACTTGCGCTTCGAGCGAAGGCCATTGCCCAAGGTCGAGCGGGAAGTCACGGTCCAGCTCGGCCAGCGCCCAGTTCGGTTCGGCCACCGGCCCGTTATGTTTCGCCAGACCTTCAAGCAAGTCCCAGCTAAGATTCAGACCCTCGTGGCCCGGATAGGGACTTTCCAGCCGCATCACAGTGCGCAGCGCATGGGCATTGTGGTCAAATCCGCCATGCGGCTGCATCGCTTCCTCCAGCGCGTCCTCGCCGGCATGGCCGAATGGCGGATGCCCGAGATCATGCGAGAGGCACAAGGCTTCGGTCAGGTCCTCGTCTAACCCCAGCGCGCGCGCGATGACCCGGCCGATCTGTGCAACTTCGATGCTATGGGTCAGCCGGGTGCGATAATGATCGCCTTCTGGCGCGATGAACACCTGCGTCTTGGAACGGAGGCGACGGAAACTCATGGAATGAATGATGCGATCGCGGTCGCGCTGGAACTCGCTGCGCGGACCCCGCGCACCGGCGTGCTCCAGCGGGAATTCGCGCCCTCGGCTGGCGGCAGGATCGGCGGCATAGGGGGCGCGGGTCATCGGTGGCCGCCGATTAGGTGACCCGCGCTGCATCGACAACGGGAACAATCAGGCAACACCGGCTAACCTGGGCGATTTAGGCGGTGCGGCGCGTGCCGTTTCCTCTTCCCCCGTTCAGCCTTCCGGCGCTGCCCGCATCAACTGCGCCAGCCAAGTCTGGAGATCAGTCGTAGTCTGCGCGGCGTCTTCCTCATGCGGCAGGTGGCCGATGCCATTGTATTCGATCAGCGTGCTCTGCGGGAGCACGCGGTCATACCAGCGACCGGCTTCTACCGGGATCAGCGCATCTTCAGTGCCCCACAGCACCAGCGCGGGAATGTCGAGCGCGGCGACCTGCGCTCGGGTGAAGGGCACACGGTGCTGGCCGAAACGCGCTACCGTGGCGGCACGGTTGCCCGGATAGCGCAACAATTCCCAATAGCGATCGATCGCTTCGGGGGTGGCAATGGCCTGGTTGCTGACGCTCTGGCGGAACGATCGTTCGACCACGAAACGCGGCGTAACATGCTCGACCACCCGATTGATTACCGGCATCCGAGCGATCGCAAAGCCGATATTGCCTCCGCCCTTGCCCTGGACCGGCGCCCCGCCGGCATCGACCAGCACCATGCCGTCAAGCCTTTCGGGATGCGCCAAGGCATAGGCCACCGTGAGCCCTCCGCCCATCGAGTTACCGCCCAGCACAAATCGTTCGAGTTGCAGGGCATCGGCTACTGCCTCGATGTCCTTGACGAAGGCGGCGTTGGAGTAATCTGCGTCAGGCGCTGCGCCGGTCAGTCCGTGTCCGCGCTGGTCGAACCGGACCACGCGATACTCGCCCTTCAGCGCTTCGACCCACGGCTGCCAGGTATGGAGGTCGGCGTTGGAGCCATGCAGCAGCATGATCACCAGGGCATTGCGCGGTCCTTCATCGCGCAGATGCACATTCAGCCCGTTGTCCAGCTTCACGAACTGCGACGGCGCCGCTGCATATTTCGCGCGCATTTCCTGAGGGTCGGTGTCGGGCGTGCGCAACACCAGAAACGCGATGACCAGCAGCGCGAGCAGCGCGCCAAAAATCCGCAAAAGCCATTTCACCGCAACTACTCCATTTCCGCGATCCAGCGACGGACAGCCGCCACACCTTCAGGATCGACTGTCGCCTTGCCCAGTTCGGGCATGGCAATGCCGGGCTCGACCGATTCCATGCGATATAGCAGGATCGACCTGTCCGGCTCGCCCGGCACGATGCCGAATTCGTGCCCGCCGGCGCCGCGTCCAGCCGCCACAGGTCGCTTGAAAATCCCGATGGCATGGAGATCGCTCTGCTCGTAACGCAGATCGAGCCCCGAGTTCGATGCGGTCGCCCCGGGCTGGTGGCAGTGGGCGCAATTGACATCGAGATAGGCCCGCGCGTTGACGTCGGCGGACTCTGACGCCCGCACTTCCCACAGGGGAAGCGCATTGGCCCCACCAGGCATTTCATCCAGTCGGCGCGAGGAAACCATCCGGTCCAGCCAGTCATGCGAGAGATTGCGTGCCTTCGGTCCAATCGGCGTGACCAGTCCGTTCAGTCCGTGGCATTCCTTGCACTGGTTCTTGTTCGGGATGCGGTAGCTGAAGAGGCCGCCGGAAGCCGAAGCCAGTTCCAGCCGCGCCCCAGCCAGTGCCAGGCGAGCTTCAGTCTGCGCCTCGTTCCAACGATAAGGCAACGCAACCCAGCCATCGGCGCGATGCAGCAGTACGCGAGTCTCGATCAGCCGGCGCGAACTTCCTTCGCCAAAGGCAAAAGTCTTGATCAACGCGCTTCCCACCGGAAAGCGCAGCAAGCCCGGACCATCAGCCTGGGCCAGCTTGTCCGGCGGGATATAGGTGAAACGCAGTTTCTCGGCGCCATCCGAATAGAGCGGCGTGTTGAGCCGATAGGGGATCACGCCGGGCGTAGGAATCTGGGCTGGCGCATCGATGAAGAAGCCGAATTCCTCGAGCGTCTGCGGCAAAGCCGTTCCCTCGATTGCCTCAGCCGACACCGCAGGCGCCGCAAGCCTTGCTTGCGCGACAACCCCCGCCAGTGCCAGGGCACCGGCGATCAGCCAGGCAAGCGGCTGCCTCACTTCAGCCGCGCCGCCAGTTCCGCGGGAGCGCCGATCTCGCCGAAATCCCAGGGTTCGCTCGGCGGCGGTGGCAGAGTAGCGGGGCCCGGCCTGGCATCGGCAAGCGATTGGCCCTGGCGCTGGAGATTGAGCGTCCAAGCAGGGATTTCGGGGACCGCCCGCAAGGCGGGGCGGTCCGCGCTTTCGTTCAGACCATCCCACAGGATTGGCGGCAGCGCTCCGCCAAATGCGGCCGCGATCTGCTTGCCGCCCTCGAAGGCCGGGTCGGTACCGCCTTCGCCCACCATGTTCTCGGTAATCACCACGTCGCGCGGATAGGGATTGTAACGGGCGTCATCAAATGGCTGGATATAGGAAACGACCATCAGCGGTGCGGTGGGGTTCTCACCCAGCAGATTGCCCTCGATCCAGACCTTCTCATTGGCCATCACCATGATCCCGGTTCCGCGCAGGACGCTAGCCACGATGTTGCCGGGCGGGGCGAAATTGGGCGTGACATTGGCGACCACCAGATTGTTGCGCACCACCACATTGCCGCCTCCCATCACAGGCAGGCCGGGCAGGTCGAACACCAGGATTCCGCCGGTGTTGCGGGTAACCAGATTCTCCTCGACCAGCGCGTCGCGGCTGTTTTCGATCTCGATCCCGGCGACATTTTCGCTAGCTAGCGAATTGCGCACGGTGATCCGGCGAGACTGGCCGACATAGATGCCGGCATCAGACGCGCCCGAAACCTCCGAATTGTCGACCAGCACTCCGGTGCTTTCGACCGGATAGATGCCATATGCGCCATTTGTGGGCTTGGGACCGCCGGTCCAGGTCACCCGGATGCGATGGTAGACGATGTTGTCCGCACCCTTCGATTTGATCCCGTCACCCTTGGGATTTTCGACCGCGAAGTCGCGCAAGGTGACATCGTCGGATGTCACTAGGAGCCCCTCGCCGGCATCGCGCTGGCCGGTGAAGTCGAGCACGCTTTCCTGCATGCCCGCCCCCCGCAGTGTCACGCCCGCTACGTCCAGACTGAGCCCGTCTGTCAGCACGAAGCGGCCTGGCTCCAGCACGATCTCGTCGCCAGGTTGGGCGAGGATCAAAGCTTCCTGAAGCCGTTCCTGCGCGCCATCACCCGGCGCAACCCGATGCGTTTCGGCGGCCAGCGGCGCGGCCATCGCGGCGAGCGCGATCGTACAAAGCAGTTGCAACCTTGGCATGGCGTTTCCTCTCCCTTAGCGCCATACTGCGCGAATTCGGAAGCGAAACCAAGGGGTACGAAGCGCAAGCGGCGCTTGGCCCGTTGATGGAAGGAACAGCAATGCAATCCATCCGGCGCATTTGTACAGTGGCAACGGCTGCAGCCGCTGTGCTGGCGGTCCCCGCGCTGGCGCGACCCGCCTCGATCGAAGGCAGTTGGCGCGCTGACGATGGCAAGTCGGTGATCGAATTCTACCCCTGCGGCGAGGCGGTGTGTGGCCGGATCGCGCGCTTCCTGATCGAGGAACCGGCCGGCGGGGCGCGAGACACCAAGAACCCGGACAAGGCGCTGCGCGACCGCAAGCTGCTGGGACTGCGCGTGTTCTGGAGCCTCACACCCGGCACGGCGCGCTTCAAGGGCAAGGGCTACAGTCCTGAGGACGGACGCAATTTCAACGCCGAGATCTGGCGCGAAGGCAACCGATTGAAGGTCAAGGGCTGCGTTCTGGTGCTGTGCCGCACAGCGGGCTTCAGCAGAACCTAAAAGGGGCTCATCCGAGCCCAGTGGCGCAGAGCGCGGCAGAACTGGTTGTCACCGCCAGCACTTCGGCATCGCCAACCCGCCGCACCCGTTCCACGAACTGGCTGACTGTCCGCGGCCTCATCGGTTCGCCTTCCTTGCCGCGCAAAGCCTCCAACTTGCGCAGCTGCGCAATTGTCAGCCGGTCGACCATGCGCTCGGCCATGCAGGACGAAGTGGCTTCGGACAGCCCGGCCCGCACCAGCGCGCGCTCGACCCGGCTTTCGGCAATTGCATCAACGCAGCCGCCCAGCAGCACCAGCAGCGCACCAGCCGCCAGCACACGCCGGATCATCAGTCGAGGGCCTTGACGATTTCCTCGACCATCTTCTTGGCATCGGCCAGCAGCATCACGGTCTGGTTCATATAGAACACGTCGTTATCGACCCCGGCATAACCGACGCCGCCCATGCTGCGCTTGATGAAGAAGACCTGCTTGGCCTTGTCGACATCGAACACCGGCATGCCATAGATCGGGCTCGACTTGTCGGTTTTCGCCGCGGGATTCACCACGTCGTTCGCGCCGATGATGAAGGCAACGTCGCATTGCGCGAATTCGCTGTTGATGTCTTCCAGCTCGAACACCTTGTCATAAGGCACGCTCGCTTCGGCCAGCAGCACGTTCATGTGCCCCGGCATGCGGCCCGCAACCGGATGGATCGCGAATTTGACCTCGACGCCCTTCTCTTCGAGCAGGTCGCACATCTCGCGCAGCGCGTGCTGCGCCTGGGCCACCGCCATGCCGTAGCCCGGGATCACGATGACCTTTTCGGCCTGTTCGAGCATGAAGGCGGCATCTTCGGCGCTGCCGGTCTTGTAGGGGCGCTGTTCGCCACCGCCCGCCGCGGTCGCCCCGGCTTCGGCGCCAAATCCGCCCGCGATCACCGAAATGAAACTGCGGTTCATCGCGCGGCACATGATGTAGCTTAGGATCGCGCCCGAACTGCCCACCAGCGCACCGGTGATGATCATCGCGGTATTGCCGAGGGTGAAGCCCATAGCCGCCGCTGCCCAGCCCGAATAGCTGTTGAGCATCGAGACCACGACCGGCATGTCGGCGCCGCCGATCGGGATGATCAGCAGGAAGCCGATCGCAAAGGACAGTACCGTCAGCGCCACGATCAGCGGCATCGTTTCAGCTGGCCCGGCCATGGCGAACAGCGCGGTGAGCACAATGATCGCCGCGAGCGTGCCGAGGTTGATCACATGCCGCGCGGGCAGCAGGATTGGCGCACCGCTCATCTTGCCCGAGAGCTTGGCAAAGGCGATCACGGAGCCCGAGAAGGTGATCGCACCGATCGCGATGCCGAGGCCCATTTCAATCTTGCTGACGGCGGCGATGCCGCCATCGGGCAGCATGAGGCCGAAGGCTCCGGGATTGAGATAGGCGGCCCAGCCCACGAGCACGGCAGCGAGGCCGACCAGCGAGTGGAACGCAGCAACCAGTTCAGGCATCTGCGTCATCGCGATGCGCCGCGCGATTACAAAGCCGGCGATCCCGCCGATTGCGATCGCGCCAGCGATCTCCGCAATATTCGCGACCGAATGGGTGACCAGCGTGGTGACCACGGCGATCAACATGCCCACCATGCCGAAGCGATTGCCGGCGCGGCTCGAAGCCGGGCTCGACAGGCCGCGCAGGGCGAGAATGAAGAACACGCCGGAAATCAGGTAGGCCAGCATGGCCCATGCGGGTGTGCCGTCGCTGCCCGAAGCAGCGGCAGAAAGGAAGGAGAGCATCACTTCTTCTCCTTCTTCTTGTACATCGCGAGCATGCGCTCGGTCACTGCAAAGCCACCGAAGATGTTGACGCTAGCGAGCACCACCGCCGCCAGGCCCAGCCACTTGGCCAGCGCACTACCCGCCTCGGCGCTCGCAATCAGCGCGCCGACGATGATCACCGAGGAGATTGCATTGGTCACCGCCATCAGCGGCGTGTGCAGCGCCGGAGTGACCGACCAGACCACGTAATAGCCTACGAAGCAGGCGAGCACGAAGATCGAAAGGATTGAGATGAAGTCCATGGCTTAACCCTTCAGCCTTTCGTGCACCACTGCCCCGCCCTGCGTCAGCCGCACGGCATCGCCGATTTCCGCGTCGAGCACCGGCTTGCCCTGCTCCTTGTCCCAGAATGCGGAGAGGAAGTTGTAGAGATTGCGTGCGAACAGCGCCGAGGAATCCGGCGCCAGCGACGCAGGTGTGTTCGAATAACCCATGATGGTCACGCCGTGACGCACCACCAGCTCATCAGGCTTTGATCCTTCGACATTGCCGCCCTGCGCCACGGCCAGGTCGAAGATAACGCTGCCCGGCTTCATGGTGGCAATTTGCTCGTCCGTGATCAGCCGCGGTGCGGCCCGTCCGGGAATGAGCGCGGTGGTGATCACGATATCCTGCTTGGCGATATGGGCGGACACCAGCTCGGCCTGCGCCTTCTGATACTCTTCGCTCATCTCGGTGGCATAGCCGCCGCTGCCTTCGCCTTCGATACCTGCCACGCTCTCGACGAAGATCGGCTTCGCACCCAGCGACTGGATCTGTTCCTTGGTGGCCGACCGCACGTCAGTGGCGGAAACCTGCGCGCCAAGGCGCTTGGCTGTGGCGATGGCCTGCAGCCCCGCCACGCCCACGCCCATGATGAAGACGCGCGCCGCCTGCACCGTGCCCGCCGCGGTCATCATCATCGGAAAGGCGCGACCATACTGGTCGGCTGCTGCGATCACCGCCTTGTAACCCGAAAGGTTCGACTGGCTCGACAGCACGTCCATGCTTTGCGCGCGAGTGATGCGCGGCATGAATTCCATCGACAGCGCTTCAAGCCCGGCCTTGGCATAGGCTTCGACCCGCTCCTTGCGGCCGAAAGGATCGAATGTTGCCGCCACCCATGCACCCGGCTTGGCCCCGGCAAGCAGTTCGACATCGGGGGCCTGGACGCCCAGAACAATGTCGGCGCCCTTGACCACAGCCGAGGCCGGACCGACGTTGGCGCCAGCTGCGACATAATCCGCATCAGCAATCGAAGCATGCGCGCCGGCGCCTTCTTCCACCGCCACTTCGGCGCCGAGCGCGGCGAACTTCTTCGCCGTTTCGGGAGTGATCGCAACGCGCTGCTCTCCGGCGGCGCGTTCCTTCAGAACCGCGATGCGCAAGGCCACCGGCTTATTCAGCGATCAGCGAGATGACGATCAGTGCGATCACCGCGATGGCGGGCACTGACCATTTGAGCAGAGTGATGAACCCGCCATAGGTTTTCTCGGCCGATTTCATGTCCTGCGAAGCCATTTTAAGCGTCCCCTGCGTTAGGAATTGAACTGCCCGCCCTCTATCGCGCAATCGCCCCTATCACAAGCGCTCCGGCATGCACGCTATCAGCCTTAATAGGGTCTTTACCCCTGAGCGCTAAGCAGGGTGCCTGTTTCATGACGGGACGGTTTGAACCCATGGCGACCGCCGAGCAGCGCGTGCTGATGCTGATTGATGACGAACCGGCGCAATGCCGGTTGATCGGCGCGCTCGCGGCACGCGAGGGCTGGCGCACGATTGTCGCAGCCGATCCCGATACCGCGATCGCCATGCTGGGTACACGCGACGGGATGCAGCTCTCGGCGATCATCCTCGACCAATGGGTGCCGGGTGACGATGCCTGCCAGCTGATCGAGGAATTGAAGCGCCGCCGCCCCGCGCTGCCGATCCTGATGCTCACCACGAGCGCCTCGCCGCTGCTGGCGGTCGAGGCCATGCGCGCGGGCGCAGCCGACTATCTTATCAAGCCGGTCGCCCCCGATCGCCTGCTCGAGGCGCTGCGCGCCGCGACCGAGCGCGAACGGCCACAGGACGCGCTGCAACCGCTGCCCGAGAAGATCCCCGGCCGGCGCGATTTTGACGCCATGGTCGGCACCGAACCCAAGTTCCGCACCGCGCTGGCGCAAGCGGCCAAGGCCGCGCGCGGCCATGGCCATGTCCTGATCGAAGGCGAAAGCGGCACCGGCAAGGAGATGCTGATGCGGGCGATCCACGCGGCCAGCCCTCGTGCCAAGGCGCCATTCCGCATCATCAATCTCGCAGGAGTCCCCGCCAATTCGGTCGATTCGGTGCTGTTCGGGCACGAGCCCGGTGCCTTTGCCGGGGCCTTCGATCGCCAGATCGGCGCGCTGCAGCAATGCGACGGCGGGACGCTGGTGCTCGACGAGGTCGACCGGCTGAGCGAGCACCTGCAAGCCAAACTGCTCGAGATGCTGCAGACCGGCATCGTCCGCCCGCTGGGGGCGAGCCATGGCTTCCGCATCGATATCCGCCTGCTCAGCGCGGGCAACCTGCCGCTCAGCAGGCTTGCCAAGGCGGGCAAGTTTAACCCTGTGCTGCTCGATCGGCTGGCGCAGACCACGATCAAGCTGCCGCCCCTGCGCGAGCGGCCGGGCGATATCGCGGCGCTGACCCGGCACTTCCTTGGCCGGATCGGCGAGCAGCCCGGCCTGAGGCACCTGTCGATCGCGGATTCGGCACTGGCGCTGCTCAGAGCCTATGACTGGCCAGGCAATGTCCGCCAGCTTCAGGCCGTGCTGTTTCGCGCCGCGGTGTTCTGCGACGGCGAAGCGCTGACTGCCGAGAGCTTCCCGCAACTGAGCGAGATGCTGGGCCACCCGCAGCTGAGCGATGGCTCGCTGCACGACGGTGCGGGGGTGATGCTCTACACCGCTGACGGCAATCTGCGACCGCTGGAAGAGATCGAGGCCGATGTGATCCGCCTTGCTATCGGACATTATCGCGGTCGCATGACGGAAGTGGCGCGCCGGCTTGGGATCGGGCGCTCGACGCTCTATCGCAAGCTCGCCGATCTCGGGATCGACAACGCCGCCTGACGCCGCTATCGGGCAATCCGTTCAAAGGAGTCCCGCACTTGGTCAAGTGACACCGCCCCGGCGGAAATATCCCATCACCGCAGCGCGACGCGCTGCGTAACGACCAATTGCATCAAGGAATTCCATATGCCCCGTCTTGAGGGAAAAACCTGCATTGTAACCGGCGGCGCGCGCGGCATCGGCCGGGCGATCTGCGAAGCTTTCACCCATGAAGGCGCGCGCGTGATCCTGACCGATATCGACGAAGCCGAAGGCAAGGCCGCCGCCACGCAGATCGGCTGCGAGTTCATCGCGCTCGACGTACGCGACGAAGCGCAGTGGGACCAGCTGGCGACGATCCACCCGCAGATCGACGTGCTGGTCAACAATGCCGGTATCACCGGCTTCGAAAGCTCGCCCGGGCCGCACGATCCCGAACACGCCAGCCTCGCTGAATGGCACGCGGTCCACGCCGTCAACAGCGACGGCACCTTTCTCGGCTGCCGCTATGCGCTGCGGGCGATGAAGGCGAAGGGCACGGGCTCGATCATCAACATGTCCTCGCGCTCGGGCGTGGTCGGCATTCCCGGGGCAGCGGCCTATGCCGCATCGAAGGCGGCGATCCGCAACCATTCGAAGTCGGTCGCGCTCTACGCCGCGCAGCACGGCTGGGCGATCCGCTGCAACTCGGTCCAACCCGCGGCGATCCTCACCCCGATGTGGGAAGCGCTGCTGGGCGACGAGCCCGGACGCGAGGAGCGGCTCAAGGCCATGGTCGCCGACACCCCGCTGAAGCGCTTCGGCACGGTCGAGGAAGTCGCGGCGCTGTGCGTCTACCTCTCCAGCGACGAGAGCGCCTACATGACCGGCAGCGAGCTCACCTTGGATGGCGGGCTGCTTGCAGGCAGTGCGGCTTCGCCCGGAGATTAGCCTGGTAGTTCGCCGAACTCGGTCAGAGCGGCATCGCGAAGGCCCCGCCATACATTGCGCGCCTGTACCGTTGGCGCGACATCGTGCACCCGCAGCAGCTGCACGCCCGCGTTCATGCCGGCCACGGCCAGCGCGATGCTGCCACCGAGCCGCTGATCGGCCGGCGCCTCGTTCGAGAGCGCGCCGATCATCCGCTTGCGGCTCGCCCCTAGCAGCAGCGGCTGACCCAGCGCGTGGAATAGCGGCAGCGCATTGAGCAGGGCGAGATTGTCGCCCAGCGACTTGCCGAAGCCGATGCCGGGATCGAGGATGATCCGGTTGCGGGCAATTCCCGCAGCCAGCGCCGCGTCGCGCCGCTCGCGCAGCCAGTCGAACACGTCGAACACCACGTTTTCGTAAGTGCCGTTCGAATGCAGGTCCTCCCCGTCACCGGGTGCGTGCATCAGCACGACCGGGCATCCGCTTGCCGCGGCGAGCGGCAAGCTGCGCGGATCGTGCCGCATCGCCGAAACATCGTTGGCGATGTGAGCGCCTGCAGCCAGCGCGGCTTCGAGCACGCCCGCGCGGCGCGTGTCGACGCTGATGGCGGCGCCCATCGCGGCGCAATACTCGATCGCGGGCATCACCCGCTCCTTCTCATCGCCTTCCCAGGTCGCCGGGGCGCCGGGCCGCGTGCTCTCGCCGCCAATATCGATGATCGCCGCGCCCGCTTCCAGCATGGCGGCGGCATGCGCTTGCCCTGCTTCGGGCCGGTCGAGAAACTCGCCGCCATCGGAGAAACTGTCAGGCGTCACGTTGAGGATGCCCATTACCTGCGGCTGGTCGAGACGGACCGTCCGCTCGCCGCATTCGAGCGGGGCATGGGCGGTGGCGAGATTGCGCCATTGCGTCTGCGCCTCTTCGGCCAGGCTGGCGGGCAAGCCGGCGAAGATCCTGTCCATATCGCTTGTCCGCGCGATCCAGCGCTCGGCCACCACGCCGCCGCGCCGCACGATCACGGCGAATTCGCGCGCATAGACCATGCCCCCTGCCAGGCGCACCGCCTGACCCTCGACCGCCTGCGGGCCCGGTGCAAGGGTGATCGGGCGGATATAGACGGTATCGGTCAAGCGGTCCTCATGGGTTCAGTCGGATGGATGGCACGCACCGCATGCACCACGGTCCTGAAGCTGGAATCGGGGGACGGAACGCGAATTCGCCATCGGCACGGCATAGCGACGGGCAGGCGTGTAGGAAAGGTGGGCAAAGGCAAGCGCGGCCAGGTTTCCTGTTCGTCGTTGCAACGTATCCCTCGTCATTCCCGCGAAAGCGGGAATCCATTCAAGCCAAGGCGTCGAACCCGAAATCCTCGGCCAGGTCGCACCAGCCGGGATTGTTTTGCTCGATCAATTCTATCTTCCAGGCCCGGCGCCACTTCTTGATCCGCTTTTCGCGCAGGATCGCCTGTTCCATGGTCAGTGCTGTTCGAACCATACGAGCCGGCGCACCCCGCACTGGTTTGAGAAGCCTTCGAAGGTTCCGTCACGATGCTGCGCGATCCGTTGCAGCAGGTTCGATTTAACGCCGAGATAGAGCGTGCCATTGAAGCTAGACGCAAGCAGATAGACGGTCGGCTGGAAGTCCCGATGCATCAATGACCGGCAAGTGGATTCCCGCATTCGCGGGAATGACGAAGGTGGAAGAGCAAAGCGGAAATCCTCGGCACAGAAATCACCCCGGCATCAATCCTCCGTCGCCAGCAGGTAGAGCTGCCGCGCGGCGTCGATCGGCCTGACATCACCATCCACTTCATAGTGCCAGAAGGTCCAGCCGTTGCAGCTGGGCGCACCCTGAAGGTCCTTGCCCAGGCTGTGGATGCTGCCGCTTTGCTTGCCGTAAACCAGCGAGCCGTCAGCCCGCACTGTCGCGATCCAGCGGCGCTTGCGGTCGAACACTTCGGTGCCGGGCTTCAGCAGGCCGCTTTCGACCAGTGCGCCGAAGGCCACACGCGGTGCCTCCTTCGCGCTCTGCATCGTCGCCAGCGCGCTTTCATCGAGGGGAAGTTCCTTTCCGATCCGCTTGAGCGCCGCCTCGCGATAGACATTCTCGCGCTCGCAGCCGATCCAGTGGCGGCCCAGCCGCTTGGCAACCGCCCCTGTTGTGCCCGTGCCGAAGAAGGGATCGAGCACCACATCGCCCTTTTCGGTTGTCGCGAGCAGCACACGATAGAGCAGCGCTTCGGGCTTCTGCGTCGGGTGGACCTTGTGCCCGCCTTCCTTGAGCCGCTCGGCGCCCGAGCAGATCGGCAGCACCCAGTCGCTGCGCATCTGCAACTCGTCGTTGAGCGTCTTCATGGCGCGATAGTTGAAGTGGTATTTCGCCTTTTCGCCCATGCTCGCCCACAGCAGCGTTTCATGCGCATTGGTGAAGCGCGTACCCTTGAAATTGGGCATGGGATTGGTCTTGCGCCACACGATGTCGTTGAGGATCCAGAACCCCAGGTCCTGCAGGATGGCACCGACACGGTAGATGTTGTGATAGCTGCCGATCACCCACAGCGAACCGTCGGGCTTGAGCACGCGGCGCGCCTCGCTCAGCCAGGCGCGGGTGAAATCGTCATAGGCCTTGAAGCTTTCGAACTGGTCCCAATGATCGGTGACGGCGTCAACCGCGCTGCCATCGGGCCGGTTAAGGTCACCGCCCAGCTGCAGATTGTAAGGCGGATCGGCAAACACGCAGTCGACCGATGCGGACGGAAGCGAGCGCATCGCCTCGATGCAATCGCCCGAAAGGATCTGCCCCAGCGGCAGTTCCGGCGGCGCCACAGGCTTGGCGGCAACAACAGTGCGGGCGCAAATCTCGCGCGCCGAAGCGGTCTCGAGGACCCCCATGATGCATTCCCCTCAGATAGTTATCCACAGGGTGAGTCCTCGCGGACTCCGGGTCAAGCACCAAATGATCGGCGAATATGGTTAATACCGCGTTAGCTGAGGGAGAACGAAAAGAGTCCCCCACAAGATATTGAGTCCGATGGGTTTCGCGAGACTCGATATGCTGCGGTGTTGCGCGAAGGACTCTATAGCAGCGCCAATTGCGCCACCGGCGCGAAGCTGCGGCGATGCAGCGGGCTCGGCCCATGGCGGCGCAGCGCTTCAATGTGTTCGGCCGTGCCATAGCCCTTGTTGCGATCCCAGCCATATTGCGGATGTGCCTCGGCGGCCTGGCACATCAGCCGGTCGCGCCATTCCTTCGCTACGATCGAGGCGGCCGAGATCGCCGGCTCGCTCGCGTCGCCGCCCACGATCGCGCGCGCGCAGTGCCAGCGCCAGGCATCGCACCGGCCGCGCGGCGTGAGGTTCCCGTCGATCAGCACCGCATCGGGCTCGCGGCCCAGCCGTTCGACCAGCTGTGCCACCGCGCGGGTCATCGCATGCATGGTGGCAACCAGGATGTTGAGCCGGTCGATCTCGTCCGGTTCGACCACGCCGAGGCCCCAGGCGCAGGTGCTGCGAATGCGCTCGTCGAGCGCGGCGCGTCGCTTGGCCGAAAGCTGCTTGGAATCCGCCAGCCCTTGCGGCACGGGGCAGCACAGCACAACGGCAGCGGCCACTACCGGCCCTGCCAGTGGCCCGCGCCCGGCCTCGTCGACGCCTATGACAAGCGGAGTGGCGACCAACGGCCGGGCACCGAATACGCCTTCCGGAGTTGCACCTGTCATGACCATGATCTCGAAAGCTTCACCCGCCCTATTCCCTGCCGCGATCCTGCTCGCAAGCTGCGGCGCCACCGCAAATGTGGACACCGCTGCCAGCACAGAGGCGTTCGACGTGGCCGAAGTCGCCTCGTTCGATCGCCCCTGGGCCGCGGCCTTCGTGCCCGGCACCGAGGTGCTGGTGATCACGCTCAAGGCGGGTGAACTGCGCGGGGTCGACACGGCCACCGGCCGCCAGTTCGCAATCACCGGCGCGCCGCAGGTCGATTTCGGTGGCCAGGGCGGGCTTGGCGATGTGGCGTTCCTCGCCAGCGAAGCCGACGCCAATGTGGGCAGCCGCACGATCTATCTCAGCTGGGTGGAAGCGGGCCAGGATGACACTCGGGGCGCCGTGGTCGGGCGCGGCACGCTGACCTGCGCCCAAGGCGCCGATTGCGCCATTTCCGGCCTCACTGTGATCTGGCGGCAGGCCCCCAAGGTAACCGGGCGTGGCCATTACTCGCACCGGATCCGCTTTTCGCCTGACGGGCGCTACCTATTCGTCGCCAGCGGCGACCGGCAGAAGATGCAGCCGGCGCAGGATACGAGCAATACCATCGGCACCATCGTGCGGCTCAATCTCGACGGCACGCCAGCCGCCGGCAACCCGCTGGCCGAGCAAGGCGGCGCGAGTGCCGAGATCTGGTCGTGGGGCCACCGCAACATCCTGGGAATGGACTGGGATGCGCAAGGGCGCCTGTGGGAAGTGGAGCATGGGCCCGAGGGCGGCGACGAGCTCAACCTGGTACAGGCCGGCGCCAATTACGGCTGGCCGGTGCGCTCGTACGGCGACCATTACGATGGCGAGAACATCCCCGATCACAGCGCCGATGACGGCTTTGCCAAGCCGGCGATCCACTGGACGCCGGTGATCGCGCCGGGCGACATGATCGTCTACCGCGGCGACATGTTCGGCGCGTGGAAGGGCCAGGCGCTGATCGCGGGCCTTGCCGCCGAAGCGCTGGTGCGGGTGAACATCGATGGCGACACCGCCAGCGAAGCTGCACGCTACAAGCTTGGCGGGCGGCTGCGCTCGGTCGACGAAGCGCCGGACGGTGCGCTGTGGGTGCTGGAAGACGGTGCCGATGCGCGACTGCTCAAGGTCACCGCGAAGAAATAGGCCCCCTGTTCCTTAGCAATATTGGCGTCGACACCGGGGCCGGGCACGCCTAAGCGCCGCGGCGCAATGGCGACGCTGATCCCCCTGGCAAATGTTGAACCCGACATGGTCGAGGCCGTGCTTGACCGTGCCTTCGGGCCGGACCGGCATGCCCGCACCGCCTATCGCATCCGCGAAGGGACGCACTGGCTCGAGGCGTTGAGCTTTGCTGCGCTCGACGAAGACGACCTCCTGGTCGGCACGATCCAGGTTTGGCCGGTGGCGCTGACCGATCCGGCCGGACGCCCGCACCCGATGCTGATGGTAGGCCCCGTCGCCGTGCTGCCCGAGCACCAGGGGGAAGGCTATGGCAAGGCGCTGATGCTGGCTGCGCTCGATGCCATCGCGCTCACTTCTCCGCCCGGCGGCGCGCTGCCGCAAGTGCTGATCGGCGACGAGCAGTATTACGGGCGCTTCTTCGGCTTTTCGGCACAGGCGACAGGCGGCTGGCATTGCCCCGGCCCGTTCGAACGCGGCCGGCTGCTGGCGCGCTGCGATAACCCTTCGGTGCTTCCCGCCGAAGGCATGCTCGGCCCCTGGCTTTCTGCCGCAGACGCGCAGGACTTGGCGGATTAGCCGCAATCTGGCATCGCTCGCCGCGCGATGCCTTACCAGCCCCCGCCCTACCTTGCCGAAATGAGCCTGGCGCAGATCGCTGCCGAGGTTGCTGCGCGCAGGCTTCCGCCGTTGGAAAGCTGGACCCCTGAGAAGGTCAGCGACAGCTACATGCGCATCGCGGCTGACGGCACCTGGTATCATCAGGGCGAACCGATCCGGCGCGATGCGATGGTGCGCGCCTTTGCCGGGCTGCTGCTGCGCGACGAGGCGGGGCACCACTGGCTGGTGACACCGTTCGAAAAGGCCGCAATTGAAGTGGAAGACGCTGCCTTCATCGCGGTCGATGTGGCGCAGCGCGATGGCGGGCTCGCGTTCCGGCTCAACACCGACGAACTGGTGATCGCCGGGCCAGACCACAGGCTGCGCGCGGCGGGCGATCCGGAAACGCCGGCGCTCTATCTCCATGTGCGGCGCGGCTGCGAAGCGCGGCTCAACCGCTCGACCTATCAGCAGCTAGCCGAGCTCGCGCTTGCTGCGGGCGATGACTGGGCGGTCGAAAGCCTCGGCATGCGGTTCTCGCTGTTGCCCGCATGAGCGCGTTGTTCGAACAACTGACCCGGCTGTACGAGCAGGGCCATCGCCGCGAGATCACCGATCTCATGACCGATGCCCGCTTTGCCGAGGCCGGCCGCACCGCCGATGCGGCAGTGCTGATCGCTGTCACCGACAAGCCCGAGCCGGGCGTGATCCTGACTCAGCGCCCGCGCGACATGCGCGACCATCCCGGCCAGGTCGCCTTTCCCGGCGGCAAGATCGACCATGGTGAGGACGCGATCGCAGCGGCGTTGCGCGAGGCCGAAGAAGAGATCGCGCTCCACCGCCGCCATGTGCGCGTGATCGGGCCGACCGACCGCTATCAGACCGGCACCGGCTTCAACGTCACACCGGTGCTTGGCGTCGTGCCGCCCGATCTCGACCTCAGCCCCAACCCGACCGAGGTCGAAGCCTGGTTCGAGGCACCGCTCAAGCTGCTGCTGGAGCGCGAGCACTGGACCACGCACGAAGTGTTCTGGCGCGGTGAGATGCGGCGCTATCTCGAGCTCCATTATGAAGGCTTCCGGATCTGGGGCGTGACAGCGGCGATCATCGCCAATCTGGCAAGGCGGATTGCGCCCGAGGAGCTGGTCGATGTCCGTTGACCTTGCCCAAGCCGCCTGGACCGGGCGCGAAAGCCTGCATGCGCTGGCGGCGGCGCTGGGCGCGGAGAACATCCGCTGGGTCGGCGGGGCGATCCGCGACAGCCTGCTGGGGCTAGAGGTCAACGATGTCGATTGCGCCACTGTGCTCTTGCCCGATGACGTCATGGAGCGCTGCCGGCTGGCCGGGATCCGCACCGTCCCTTCGGGCATCGAGCACGGCACCGTCACCGCGATCCTCAAAGGCGGGCCGGTGGAGATAACCACCTTGCGGCGCGACGTCGCGACGGACGGGCGGCGTGCAACCATCGCCTTTGCCGAGCGCTGGGAAGAGGATGCGGCGCGTCGCGATTTCACCATCAACGCGCTCTATGCCCACCCCGCAACGCTCGAGATCTCGGATTACTTCGGTGGCCTCGATGATCTGGCCGCGCGACGGGTGCGGTTCATCGGCGATCCGCATGACCGGATCCGCGAGGACCACTTGCGGATTCTGCGCTATTTCCGGTTCCAGGCGCGGTTCGGTTCCGAGCTTGACCCGGCAGCCGAGGCCGCCTGCGCCGAGCTCGCCTCGACGCTCAAGGGCCTCAGTCGCGAGCGGATCGCGATGGAACTGGTGGCGCTGCTCGCGCTGCCCGATCCCCACGCCACGGTGGCGCGGATGCACCGGCTGGGCGTGCTGCAGCAGGTGCTGCCCGAAACCACCGCGCAGCAGGTCGAGGTGCTGGAGCGCGTGATCGCCGCCGAGCGCGAGCAGGGGATTGCCCCTGATCCGATGCGGCGGATGGCGGCGCTGCTCCCTCCGCTAAGCGAAGTGGCAGAGACCGTCGCGGCACGGCTGCGGCTGTCGCGCGCGCAGCGTGGCCAGCTGGTCGCGGTGGCGGGCCGGGCGCCGGAGGATGTCGTGGCGCCGCGCGCGCTCGCCTATCGCGAATCCCGCGAGGTTGCGATCGACCGGGTGCTGCTGCAGAGCGGCGACGCTCGCATGCTGATCGACTGGGAAATTCCGCAATTCCCGCTGAAGGGGGGCGAGATCGTCGCGCGCGGGATCACCGCCGGGCCCGAAGTCGCCCGCATTCTGCGCACGGTCGAAACCGGCTGGATCGCCGAGGGCTTCCCGTCGCGCACCAGGGTGCTCGAACTGCTCGACACCGCACTGGCGGCGCGCAGCTGATCGAGCGATCGGGGGGCGGAAGCCTCAATCCTCTTTCGCTGGCGGCGCGGTGAAACGGTTATCCTTGGGGAAGCCCTGTGGCGGCAGGCGCCCTGCCGCCCCACGCGCCACCTTCCATTGCCAGATGTCGGTCTCGGTCCGCGTACGCTCGCCCTTGCCGCCCATCTGCCAGCTCAGTCCTTCGGCCAGCACGAAAGTGGTCGCATCGCTCAGGCCGCCGTCGCGATAGCGCTGGAGCGTGACGCCTTGCCCGCGGGCAAGGACCGGCACTTCCTCGAGGTTGAACACCACCAGCTTGCGGTTGTCGCCGACGCAGGCGACGTGATCGTGGCCCTCGCCGATCGGGCGGACCACGTTGAGCCGCGCCCCGTCCTTGAGGTTCACCACCTGGCGGCCCTTACGGGTTTCGGCGAGCAGTTCGGCCTCTTCGGCCACAAAGCCCTTGCCCGGCGTCGCAGCCAGCAGCAGGCGGCCACCGGGCCGGTGCACCACCATGCCGGCAATCCCGGCCTCGGCCTCGAGATCGACCATTGACTGCACCGGTTCGCCAAAGCCGCGCGCGCCCGGCAGCTTGTCGACGCCCAGCGTGTAGAACCGCCCGTTGTCCGCCGCGATCAGCACCTTGTCGGTGGTCTGGGCATGGGCGATGAAGGCCAGCCCGTCGCCTTCCTTGTATTTGAATTCCTGGTCCAGCGGCACATGCCCGCTCGCCGCGCGGATCCAGCCCTTGCGCGAAAGGATCACCGTTACCGGCGCTTTCTCGATCATCGCATCCATGCTGAATTCGACCGCGGGCGCGGCTTCCTCGATCCGGGTGCGACGGCGGCCCAGCGCGGTGTCCGCGGCGTATTCGCGTTGAAGCGCTTTGAGATCGCGCTTCAATCTGGTCCGTTGTTTGAATGGCTTGTCGAGCAGGTCATTAAGCTCGTCCTGCTCTTTCAGCAGGTCGTCCTTTTCCTGCCGAAGCTCCATTTCCTCAAGCTTGCGCAGGCTGCGCAGCCGCATGTTGAGGATCGCTTCGACCTGGCGGTCGGTGAGCTTGAATTCGGCCATCATCACCGGCTTGGGATCGTCTTCGGTGCGGATGATCTCGATCACGCGATCGAGGTTGAGGAAGGCAATGATATAGCCTTCGACCAGCTCCAGCCGCCGCGCGATCTGGTCAAGCCGGTGGCGGCTGCGCCGCTGGAGGATCTCGATCTGGCTGGCGACCCAGTTGTGCAGCAGTTCCTTGAGCCCCATCACCATCGGCGTGCGATGCGCATCAAGCACGTTGAGGTTGAGCCCGAACCGGGTTTCGAGATCGGTCAGCTTGAAGACCGATTCCTTCAGCAGATCGGGATCGACATTGCGGCTGCGCGGCACCAGCACGATGCGGATCTGCTCGTCGCTCTCGTCGCGGACGTCCTCGAGGATGGGCAGCTTCTTGTCGCTGATCGCTGCGGCGATCTGTTCGATCAGCTTGCCCTTCTGCACCTGGTAGGGAATTTCCGAGATGACCAGCTGCCACTGCCCGCCGCCCCGCCGCTCGATCCCCGCCGCCCGATCGGCTTCGTCCTTCGCCTCGGCGGCATGGAACACGCCGCGCACGCGAAACGATCCGCGCCCGGTTTCATAGGCTTCGCTGATTATCTGGCGGCTGTCGATGATCTGGCCGCCGGTCGGGAAATCGGGACCCTGGAACAGCTCCATCAGGCGCGCGTGTTCGACATGCGGATTGTCGATCAGCTCGAGCGTGGCATCGATGATCTCGGCGACATTGTGGCTCGGGATATTGGTTGCCATGCCCACGGCGATCCCGCTCGAACCATTGGCGAGGAGATTGGGGAACAGGCCCGGGAAGATCTCGGGTTCCTGCTCCTCGCCATTGTAGGTCGGGACGAAATCGACCGTGCCTTCGTCGAGACCGGCCATCAGCTGCAACGCGGTCCTGGTCAGGCGCGCTTCGGTGTAGCGGTAGGCAGCGGCATTATCGCCGTCGATATTGCCGAAATTGCCCTGCCCTTCGACAAGCGGGTAACGCAGCGCGAAATCCTGCGCGAGGCGCACCATCGCGTCATAGACGCTGGCATCGCCATGCGGATGGTATTTGCCGATTACGTCACCCACCACGCGGGCCGACTTCTTGAAGGCCGAATTGGGATCGAGCTTCAATTGCCGCATCGCCCATAGCAGGCGGCGGTGGACCGGCTTCAGCCCGTCACGCAGGTCGGGCAGCGAGCGCGCGGTGATGGTCGACAGCGCATAGACGAGATAGCGCTCTTCAAGCGCGGAATCGAACGGCGCATCGACAATCGCGTCGAAGGGATCGGGTTCGGTCATTTCGGTAACGTCTGCCATTGCTCACGCGCTTAGCAACGCCGCGGGCGCGGGGGGAGAGGCGTTTCCACAGGATCGCGCCGTAGCGAGGCGCGCAGCGCCGGTCAGTCCCCGCTGGGCGGCCGCGACTGTGCTATCAGCAGCTTTTCCGCCTCGATCGTCCGGCTCATCGAGATCACGTGGTCCACCCCTTCAACCGTGATCGCCAGCGTGCCCTGCTCGGTCACGTTGATGAAGCCCTTCGACTTCAGATACCACACGTGGAATTCGTAGCTTTCCTCGGAACAGCCGATGATCTGCTGGATGTGGTATCCGATCACGCCCGGATCGTCAGGATATTCGCGCCGCTTCTTGTAGAGGTAGAACAGCATCTTCTGGTGCATGTCCTCGTCGGAAAGCGCGTCCTTCTCGTCGATCCAGGTTTCTTCGTTGCGTGCGAAACTGTGGAAATTCCGTTTCTTTTCTGACTTGTAGATCGTGTCATAGGCGGCCCGCTTCTCGGCGTTGCGCAGCACGTTATAGGCCTCGATGATCGACTGGAACTTCTCGACATCGGCCGTCTTGGGATGATCGGGGTGATACATCTGCGCGAAATGGCGATAGGCCTTTTCGAGGATCTTGGCGTCGGCCCCGTACGCCGGGTCGAAGTCGCAGTTGCGGGCAGCGTCCGACACCGCCTCGATCAGCGCGGCAACGCGGGGTGCGGCGTTGCGGAGGAGGACGATCAGGTCCGCGTCGTCGTCAC
>JBMSNZ010000018.1:0-28212 GCA_049421965.1 Erythrobacter sp. | reverse complement strand
CCGAGCGCCCAGATCAGCAGCGTGGGGATCGTCAGTTTTGGCAGGGCCGGCGCGGTCCAGCCATGTGGCAATTCGAAAGGTTCGTCCATGTCGGGCACGACCATCGGGCTGGCGCGATAGTAATTCAGCATGCCGAAGGCGGCATTCCTGTCCTGCCAGTCAGCCAGCAATGCAGCCCGTTCTTCCGGCTCCATCGCGCTCGGCCGGTCCCATTTTACTTCCTGCAGCAGCAGCCCGGTCAGTCCCTTCTCGCGCACCAATTGGTCATTGGCGGGATCGCGGAAGCCGCGGATGTACTGGCTCGCCGCGCGTTGCTGCGGATTGGTGTAAAGCAGCCGCTGAAACACCGCCGGATGGGGCGCATTGGCAATGACCGCGCGAGTGACGCGGCTATGCTGCCCACCCAGCGCGACGCCCCAGGCGATTGCGCCGCCCCAGTCGTGCCCCACAATCGTGAATTCGCCGATCCCCAGCGCATCGGCCAGCAAAAACACATCGCCGATCAGCTTGTCAGGCGTATAGGCGGCCACTTCCTGCGGTTTCGACGATCCGCGATAGCCGCGCTGATCGGGCGCGATGCAGCGGAACCGGCCTGAAAAATGCGCGATCTGATGGCGCCACGTGCGGTGGCTCTCGGGAAAACCGTGAAGGAAGATCAGCGCCGGCGCATCGCGCGGCCCTTCATCCACCACGTCGAGCTCAATCCCGTTGGCCAGCGTGACGCGCTTCTGTTCCATTGTCAGCCTTCCGCTTCCATCTTCTCGATATAGCCCGCAGCCACCATCGCGGCGACCTGGTCAAACAGCTGGTCAGGCGTGCGGCGCATCTCGCCCATCGCCTGTTCCATCCCTTCGGCCACGATAATCTCGCGTTCGCCTTGTCCCACCGCATCGATGATCGTGCGGGCGGCATCTGCCGGCGGAATGCCCTGGTCGATCGCCTTGTCGCTGCGGCCGCGCTTGCTCCCGTCGGCGGTGAGCGCATTGCGGCTGACATCGGTGGCGATCGAGCCGGGGAAGATCACATGCACGTTCACGCCCTTCTGGCTCAGTTCGGCACGCAGTGCGTCGGCGTAGCCCGCGAGTCCGAACTTGGCAGCGCAATAGGCGGTGCGCATCGGCACGCCGACCTTGCCCGCGATCGAGGATATGAACAGCAGCGCGCCCGAGCCGCGTTCAGCCATGTGGCCGATCAGCCCTTGCGTGAAGGCGATCTGTGCAATGAGATCGATCTCGATGATCTCGCGATAGACCGTCATGTCGGTCTTCAGCGCCTGGCTACGCTGCGACACGCCGGCATTGGCCACAGCGATATCGACATGCCCTTTCCATGCCAGCGCCATCGAATTTGCTTCGGCAAGGGCCGCCTCGTCGCGCACATCGAATGGCAGCACCAGTGCTTCCTGCCCCGTGGCGCGGCAGCCCGCCGCCACTTCGGCAAGCCGCGCTTCGTCACGTCCTGAGAGGATCACTTGCGCGCCGCGCGCCGCCCATTCGCGAGCGAGCGCCGCGCCGATGCCTGACGATGCACCGGTAATCCAGGCTACCTTGCCACTGAAGTCCATTATGCTGTTCTCTCCCCTTTTTGCCCCCAGGGTCCCTTGCGCCTAGTCGCTGCGCGTGAGCGGCTGCTGGGGCACCGGAATCCATTCCTCTTCGTCGCCCGGCACCCTCGGAAAGCGCCCTGCCTCCCAATCCTCGCGCGCCTGGCGGATGCGGTCGCGGCTGGAGCTGACGAAGTTCCACCAGGCGTGGCGCGGAGTGGTGAAGGCCTCGCCGCCCAGCAGCATGATCCGTCCGCCGCGCGTGCTTGAAAGCGTCGCAGCGTGGCCGGGCGCCAGCACGTTGAGCTCGTATGGCGCCAGCGGCTGCCCGTCGATGTCGGCCTCGCCGCCGACGAGCATTACCGCGCGTTCGTCGGCATTGGCGTCCACCGGCAGGCTGCCTGAAGGTGGCAGCACGATCTCGGCATAGATCGTCTCGGCATAGGTTGTGGTGGGGGCGCGCCTGCCCCACAGCTCGCCCATGATCACCACCGCTTTCGCACACTGGTCCTCGATCACCGGCAAATCCCGCATCGCTTCGAAGGCGGGGCCTATCTCCTCCTTGCCATCGGGCAGTGCCAGCCAGGTCTGCATGCCGTAGAGCCGGGGGCCTTGCGCGCGTTCGCCTGCAGGGGAACGCTCGGAATGCACGATCCCGTGCCCGGCGGTCATCAGGTTCACCTGGCCCGGCCGGATGGTCGAGAAAGTGCCCAGGCTATCGCGGTGATCGATCGCGCCTTCAAACAGCCAGGTGACCGTGGCGAGGTTGATATGCGGGTGCGGGCGCACGTCCATGCCGGCGCCCAGGTCCAGCTGTGCGGGGCCGAACTGGTCGACGAAGATGAACGGGCCGACCATCGTCCGCTCGCGCTTGGGTAGCACGCGGCGCACCTGGAACTGGCCCAGATCGTGCGTGGTGGGTGCGATGGTCTGCTCGATCATGTCAATCTCCGGTGGCAGAAGCCTTGATCGCCAGTGCATGTACGCGTTGCCCGGGGATGTCGCCCAGCGCCGCAATGACCGCGCGCTGCATCGCCAGCCGGTTCATCCCCGCAAACGCAGCAGATGCGATCACCACGGTGAAGTGCGATTCCCCGCTGCCATCATCTCCCATGTGCCCACTGTGCCGGGCGCTGTCATTGATCACTTCGAGCTGCTTCGGAGCAAATGCTTCGCGTAGCTTGCGCTCGATTTCCTGGGCGATGGTACCTGTCATGAACTGAATTTGGGGGTTCCTTTTCGATCTGTCCATGCCCATCCTTGGGTTCGTGACACAATCGCGATTCCATGGGCGCTACGAAAATTCCGGGCGAGGCTGCGAACACCCGGGCTGTTCCGAGCCCGGCGCATTCCGCGCGCCTGGCTCCCGCCCGGGTGGTTTCGATGGGCCAGGTGAATACCGCTGGTTCTGTCTCGAACATGTCCGCGCGTTCAATGCCGGTTACGACTGGTTTGAGGGCATGAGCGCGGATGAAATTCTTGCCGCGCATTCGCCAATTGCAGGCTGGCAGAGCGAAACCCGCGCCTTTCGCCCCAATGCCGCGGTCGATGGAATGCCGCGCTGGGCCGATTTCGACGACCCGCTCGATGCGATCGGAGCGCGCGCGAGCAGCATCAAGGCGCGCGCCCGGCGCGACGCCGAACTTGCGCGCGATGGCCGGTTCACCCGCGAAGAGGCGCGCGCGCTCGACACTATGGGGCTGGGGCTTGAAACCGACCGCCGCCGGTTGCGTCAGCGCTATTCCGAATTGGTGCGCCGCTATCACCCCGATCGCAACGGCGGCGACCGCAAGTTCGAAGCCCGGCTCAACAGCGTGGTCGAAGCGTATCAACTTCTAAAAAAGAGCGCTGCCTTGGCCTAGCTCGCCCCCTTGATCAGCGCTTCGTCAATCGCCAGGCCTTCGCGATATCTGGGTCGCGCCACCAGCCGATCGACATAGGCCCGGAACGATGGCCGCTCGGGGATCGAACCGAAGCGCAGGCCCCAGATGAACTGGCTGCCAAGGTAGACGTCGGCCATGGTGAAGCGGTCGCCCGCGGCATAGTCGGTCGCGCTCAACCACCCGTCAATCGCGTTCAGCGTCAGTTCCAGCGAGCCGAAACCGGCCATTCCGCTGCGGCCCTCAGGCACTTCCCAGCCCATTGCTTTGGCCACAACCGCCTGTTCCATCGGGCCGGCGGCAAAGAACAGCCAGCGGAAATAAGCCGCCTTTTCATGAGGTTCGGGCAGGAGCCCGGCTTGCGGATGGGCTTCTGCCAGATAGTGACAGATTGCCGCGCACTCGGTCACGACATGGTCCTTACCGCCCAAGTGATGGACCAGCGCCGGAACCTTGTTCATCGGGTTGATATGCCTGAAGTTTTCAGGTCGCGTTTCCCAGTTGAACACCACCTGATCATAGTCCGCGCCAGCCTCGTGCAGTGCCCAGCGGGCGATCTGCCCGCGGCTCATCGCCACGGTGTAGAAGGTGAATTCGGCCATCAGACTTTCTCCCAATTATTCAATTTTCTATCAGTGCTGGCGAAACGCCCAGCGCAACGTTCGCCCCATGCCCCAGGTCGCCGCCCGGGCCGGCAAGGCCGCCAGTCCGGGCCGGCTCAGGCCAAGCATGGTCCGCGCGAATGACGGCAGCATTTCAACCGCTTCAGCGCCGAGAACTGCCTGGAGGCCGGGCGGCGTGCCTGGCGCGCGCTGCGACAGGACGAGCTGCGCCACCTCGCGGGCGGCTGGCGAGGTCCGCAGATCGCCACGCAATTCGTGGAACAGCGCCTCGGCCTCGTTGCGGTTGACCGGCACCGGATCGGCGCCGAGCGCGCGTGCGATCAGCGCAAACTGGCGGAAGTACTCGTCCTGCTCATGGCCAGGCATATCGGGCCGGACATGGCGCTTGTAGCCTGCGAGGAAGCTCGATGCCTCGGTCACGTGAACCCATGCCAATGTGCGCGGATCGGTCGCGGAATAGGCTGTGCCATCGGGCAGGGTGCCCGTGACCTGGGCATGGATCCGGTTGACGCGTGCAATCGCCCGCTCTGCCTCGTCGCGGTGGCCAAATGTCGTTAGCGCAATGAAGCGCGCCGTCCGGCGCAGACGGCCATGCATGTCCTCGCGGAAGTTCGAGTGGTCAAGCACGCCCTGCAGCGCGGCCGGGTGCAGCATCTGCAGCAATAGCGCGCGGATCCCGCCCACCATCATCCCCACGATATCGGCGTGGACCATGCGGATCGGCGAATCGCGCTCGAACAGCGCCTCGTCCGAGATCGGGACCGGCTCCTGCCCGCTTGCCGTGTCGTTGAACACGCCGCGCACCCGCTCAACCAGGCGCAGGCGCAGTTTCTCGATCGGATCGGCAGGTGGCATCGCATGACAATATAGCGTGCGGATGACTAATGAAAATGTTGGCGGGTGAGCGCTTGCAGCCACGCCTGCTCCGGTCTAGGCGTTCGGCACCATGGCAAGCCTGATGCAAACCGAATATGACGGAACCAGCAACACGCTGTTTCCTGCCCCCGACACCACGATCGACGTGCGCGACACGTTCGGGATCGATATCGACTGGCAGGTGCCTGCGTTCAGTCTGGCTGACGAGCGGGTTCCCGAACTTGACCCCAGCTATGTGTTCGATCCGGACACAACGCTGGCGATCCTGGCAGGCTTTGCGCACAACCGCCGGGTGATGGTGCAGGGCTACCACGGCACCGGCAAATCGACCCATATCGAACAGGTCGCCGCCCGCCTCAAATGGCCCAGCGTGCGGGTCAATCTTGATGCGCACATCAGCCGTATCGACCTGGTCGGGCGCGACGCGATCGTGCTTCGCGACGGGTTGCAGGTCACCGAATTCAAGGAAGGTATCCTGCCTTGGGCGCTGCAACACGCCGTTGCGCTGACCTTCGACGAGTATGATGCCGGCCGTCCGGACGTGATGTTCGTGATCCAGCGCGTGCTTGAAGCGCAAGGCGCGCTCACCCTGCTTGACCAGAACAAGGTGATCACGCCGAACAAGTATTTCCGCCTGTTCGCCACCACCAACACGGTTGGCCTGGGCGATACAAGCGGGCTCTATCACGGCACGCAGGCGATCAACCAGGCGCAGATGGACCGCTGGAACATTGTCGTCGCGCTGAATTACCTTGCGCCTGAAGTCGAACAGCAGATCGTCAAGACCAAAAGCCCGGGAACCGACGACAAGACCATCGCAAACATGGTCAAGGTCGCGGATCTCACCCGCCAGGGCTTCATGAACGGCGACATCTCGACTGTGATGAGCCCGCGTACTGTGATGACCTGGGCGCAGAACGCCGAAATCTTCAACTCGATCGGCTTTGCTTTCCGCCTCAGCTTCCTCAACAAGTGCGACGAGGCCGAACGCACGCTGGTGAGCGAATACTACCAGCGCGTGTTCAACGAGGATCTGCCCGAAAGCGCAGCGCGGAAGGTCTAGTTTTGCTGCTGCGGCAGATAGCCGGGGCCTGCCTGCTTGGCTCGGTCGCGGCCACCGCTTTCGCGCAGGACACGCCTTCGGCAAAGCCCGATGATGCTCATTCTGCGACACCGGCACCCCGGCCCGTGCCGATGCGAGCGCCACGTCATCCCGAACCTGCCGGTGTCCAGCGGGTTAATTCGGTCGATATCCCGCAGTGGGCCAAGGACGAGGGGCATAATGGCACAGCTTCGTTCATCGCACTCGTTGGAGCAGACAGCCGGCTGATAAGGCTCGAGCTTGATCGCAGCAGCGGTTCACCGGCGATTGATGCCGCTGCGCGCGAAAGAGCCGAAAGCCTCTATTACATGGCCGCAACAGACGCTTCTGGCGCCAAGGTTGAAGGCACGGTCAAAGTCCGGCTCGGCTATGCCCGGCATGACCCGGATAGCCCCGGCGGCGGACTTGATGATTACACCTGCCGCGATCTGGTGAAGGAGTATCGCTGGTTCGCACGGGCAAATGCCGGAGTCCGCCGGATCTTCTGGCTCGAGAATGCCTACACCTCGATGGACGTGCTGGGGCAGCTGCAAAGCGGCGCAGTGCCATCGCTCGAACAGCGCCAGAAGCAGCGTGCGGTGCGCGAAAAGCAATGGAAGGCGCTGCTGAAGCGCTGTGAAAAGGCGCCAGACGGCCTGTTCCTCGACCAGGTGGAAGAGCGCGACAACTACCTGCGACTGGTCAATGCGTTCTGATGCCCCGGCGCAGCGCGGCGTGGCCAAGTTTGTGCTAGCCAACACTGTGTTAATCAATTAACACAGCTGTCATGTTCGCCTGGTTGCGTTCTTCCCGTAAAGCCAAGAGACGTGCTGAACGCGACTGGGGCGATGCCCCGGAGGCGGGCTACTATGCGCTGCAGGATCCTTATGGCAGCGCGCTCGATCAATTCGACGAGCGGTTCGATTGGGAACCCGATGCGCCATCGAAGGGTGGCTGGCGCCCATGGCGGCGCAAGGGTTATGAGAGCCACGGCCGTCCGCGCACGCATTGGTGGCAGGCCGGGCATTGGCGCGGCCGCCGCAAGCGCTGGTGGGCCGTCAGGGCGATCGCAGGACTGTTCGCGCTGTTCGTGCTGCTGGTCGCCTGGCTCGCGATCACCGCACCACTCGGCAAATCGCTTGAACCGGTTGCCCCGCCGCAGATCACCCTGCTCGCATCGGACGGCACGCCGATCGCGCGCAGCGGGGCGTCGGTCGACAAGCCGGTGGACGCGACCAAACTGCCAGACCATGTTGTCGGCGCTTTCCTCGCAATCGAGGACCGCCGCTTTTATAGCCATTGGGGGGTAGACCCGCGGGGCATAGCCCGCGCCGCCTGGACCGGGGTTGGCGGGGGCAGCACGATCACCCAGCAGCTCGCCAAGTTCACTTTCCTCACGCCCGAGCAGACCTTGTCACGCAAGGCGCGCGAGGCGCTGATCGCCTTCTGGCTGGAAGCCTGGCTGACCAAGGACGAGATCCTGTCACGCTATCTGTCCAACGCCTATTTCGGCGACAACCAGTATGGCCTGCGCGCAGCCAGCCTGCATTATTTCTACCGTCAGCCGGAAAATCTCAGGCCCGAACAGGCGGCCATGCTGGCAGGCCTGCTCAAGGCACCGTCGCGCCTCGCGCCCACCAGGAACTACGATCTTGCGCGCGAGCGGATGGAGCTGGTGCTCGATGCCATGGTTGAAGAGGGCTATCTTACCCGGCAACGTGCTGCCTCGCTGCGCGCGCCGCGGCTTGACGTGCGCACGCGCAACAACCTGCCGACCGGCACCTATTTCGCTGACTGGGCACTGCCGCTCGCACGGCAAGACCGCGAAAGCGGCTATGCCAAGCAGACGCTCACCACTACGCTCGATGCGCGGTTGCAAGGGCTCGCCAGCCGCTTGGTGTCGCGCGCGCCGCTGGGCGATGCGCAAGTGGCGCTCGTCGCGATGCGCCCTAATGGCGAAGTGGTGGCGATGGTGGGGGGGAAGGATTATCGCAACTCGCCGTTCAATCGCGCCACGCAGGCACGCCGCCAGCCAGGCTCCACCTTTAAACTGTTCGTCTATCTTGCGGCGCTTCAAGCCGGCATGAAGCCCGAAGACCGGATCGACAACACCCCGATTGTACAGGGCTCCTACCGACCGAAGAATTCGCGTGGCCGCTACTCGCCATCGCTCACATTGGAGCAGGCTTTCGCCAGTTCGAGCAATGTCGCTTCGGTCAGGCTGTTCAACCAATTGGGCAGCCGGCGGGTGATCAAGGCCGCGCGCGATCTGGGTGTTACGTCTAACCTGCCAACTGGTGATTCGAGCCTCGCGCTCGGCACCTCGACCATGACGCTGCTGGAACTGACCAGCGCCTATGCGGCGATTGCGGCGAACGCTTACCCGGTAGAGCCGCATGCCTTCCCGCGGGCCGAACAGGGCTGGATCGAATGGCTGTTCGATGGCCAATCGCGCTTCAGATCCTCGACCCATGCCGGCATGGAACGCCTGCTCCGATCGGCGATCAACCGCGGAACGGGAAGGACTGCCATGCTTTCCGTGCCCAACTTCGGCAAGACCGGGACAACGCAGGACTACCGCGACGCGCTGTTCGTGGGATATGCCGGCGATCTGGTGGTTGGCGTGTGGGTGGGCAAGGATGACAATTCGCCTCTGCCCGGCGTTACCGGCGGCGGGGTTCCGGCCCGCATCTGGCGTGATTTCATGCGCGGCGCCTTGCGTGGTGTGACCGCACCTGAGCCATCGGGGACGCCCGATCCCGAAGGGCCGGTGCAACCGCTAGATATCGAGAACCTTGACGAGATTCCGCTCGACGAAAACGGTTCGACGCTATCGATCGAGGAGAATGGCGTTCGGGTGGCGACCGAAATCCAGGGAGTCCCGGTTGAGGTGACCGTCGATGAAGGTGGTGTCCAGGTCGAACAGCCGCGGCGCTAGCTTGCGCCATCCGCCATCAGGATGTTCATGATTGCGGTGGCGATGGGCCGTTCGCGATCATCCTGCCAGGCTTCGACCGAAACATTGGCATTGCGCCGCCCCAGCCGGGTGATCCGGCCCTTCGCGAAAGTCCGCTTCTGCTTGCCGGTGCTGAGGAACTGTACGGTGATGTTGATCGGCTTGAGCTGCGGATGGCGCCCGTCCGCGTCGAGCTGAGTACGTAGCGCGGCGTAGCCAGCGGTCTCGAGCAGGCCGCTGATCGCACCTCCGTGGAGCGCGCCCGGGCGCCCTTCGACCTCGCGGCTGAAATCGACCGCAAGCAGTGGCACCCCGCCATCGTCCCCCTCGATCGTGATACCGAGCGAGCGGGCATAGGCCGTCAGGCGGCGCGAGGGGTCAGGCGTGTTGGGCACTGCGCGGGTCCCTGGCGATGGTCATGAAAACGCCGGCCATGGTGGCAACCGGATCGGACGGGTCGCCATCATGCGCAATGCCGCGAACAAAGGCGGCCGAACGCGTGCTGCGATAGCATTCCACCCGGCCTTTTACCGAGCTGCGCTCGCGCGCAGGCCGCTGGTAGTCGACTCGCAGGTCAAGCGTCGCGATCGGCGTGAAGACCTTGCGGGTGGTCCAGATGCTCATCCCCGATGCCATGTCTAGCAGGCTGACGATCGGGCCGGAGGCGAGCATGTGGCGATCTTCTTCGCCCAGTATGTCTTCGCGCCAGGGCAGCTCAAGCTCGACCCAGTCCGCGCCATGATCGCTGTAGCGCAGGCCCAGCCAGCCGGAATGGCCGTGCCGGAAGAAGAACTGCGCGGCCTGCTTGGGGTCGAACGGAGGCAAGGGCTGGACCATCGGCAAAGCCTCTGCGGCCATAATTATCTGATTACAATGTTTTAATTTTTGCAACAGACTTGGCTGCGGCACCTTCCTTGGTGCGCCCGGGCAATCATGCCCCGCGCAAGTGGATGGAGCAAAAGGATGAATTTCCCCAAGATCGATCTCGGCTCGATTCCGGGCCTCGAAACTGCCAGCGCGCTATTCGGCAGCGTAGGCGAGGCCGCTGCCCGATATGACGATCGCGTGGTCGCAATCATGGTTTATGTCTACGACACCGCCCCTCCGGATCGCCTGGTCTGAGGGCCCCGCGCGGTGCGGATAACATCCGACATGGTGGCGCTGCGAAGCGACAAGGCTTTGCAGCGCCATCTGCGGCTCAGCATGGAGTCCGCGCAGGACAGCTGGCGGTCGCAGCCTGATGTGGCCATCGTGCTGGATGAGCTCGCGCGGCATGGAGAGGGCGAGCCGCTCGAAGCGCAACCGGCTTTGCAGCGGCTGCTCGCCTGCACGAACGCCGCGCAGGGCTTTGTGGAGCTGTGGTGTCGCAGCTTCCTTGAACCGTTGCAGCGCCACCCGTTGGCACAGATCCCGCTGCGCCACCATTACCGCGCCGGCTATGGTTGGATGCAGCTCGCCAGCCATGGCCAGGCGACGCTGTCGCTGGCGGTCTATGAACCCGTGTCGGGTGACGTGAGAGCGACCAGCGCAGTGTTCAGCGACCGCGAGCAGCACGAACTCGTGCTGGCCGGTCGAGCCCGTGCGCGCATCTGCCGGACTGCTGGCAGTTCGACCTCGAAGGTTCGTCTGACCAGTGAATGCCGGGCGCTGGATACTGGCGATATGATCATGCTCGGCGGAGCCGCTGAGGCGCGGCTGATCGACGAAGTCGAAGGCCAGCTGGTGCTACTGCAATTGGCGCGTGTTCCGGATGCTCCGCAACTGACCCGCGAATATGCGCTCGAAAGCGGCGCCTTGCTCAAGCAGTCGAGCGGAGACAAGCGGGTCAGCCAGCGCGAGATGGCGATGGCGGTGCTGGGAGCGATGGATCGGCCCGATGCAGCCGAGGCGATTGCCAGGCACGCGATCGCCGGGCCTGACCACCTGCGCTGGGAAGCGCTGCGTCATACGCTGGCGCTAGACACAAGGCATGGAGCCGCTTTGCTTGCCGACATTGCCCGCCAGGCCGACGATCCACTCGCAGCACCCGCACAGCGGCTCGAAGCGCAGTTGCGCGCGGCTCATCCCGAACTTGCCCTGCTTGAGGAGGCAGCGCCATGCCTCGCGTGATCGAAATCGATGAATTCGCCAGCTGCGAGCCGGAGGAGTGCGCCGATGCGATTGCCGAAACCGGCTTCGACCCGGCTTGTGAGGAAAGCCTTGCCACCTGTGCAAAATGGCTAAGGCGGCTCGGCAACAACCGCAGCTTCCTAGGCGATATGCTGATCGAACAACTCAAGGACAGTGGCGGAGGCGTCGACAGCGGCTATGGCCCGCAAGCGATCGTGCTCAGCCCATTGCGCGGCGACATGTTCCTGCGCGCCAACATCTGGCCGTCCGAGCGCGACCAGTGCTTTCACGCCAGCGGTGCGCGCAGCTTTGTCTATGGCGTGCCGCACGATCACAATTTCTCGTTCCTGACCTGCGGTTACCTCGGGCCGGGCTACCGCAGCGATTACTTCGAGTATGACTACGCTACCGTGGCCGGCTACCCGGGTGAACCGGCGGGTTTGCGCTTTGTCGAGCGCAGCGCGCTCCATGAGGGCAAGCTGCTGCTCTACCGCGCGCATCTCGACGTCCATAGCCAGCTCCCGCCCGAAGCCCTGTCGGTCTCGCTCAATGCAAAGCATGTCGACCCCGCACAGCACTGGTTCGACCAGTATGGTTTCGACCTGCATGAAGACACAGTCACTGGCGCATTGAGCCCCAATTCGACCGAGGTGTTCCTGCGCGTGGCGGTTGCGACCGGAATCGAGGCAGCGCAGGATCTGGCCGAACAATTTGGCCGCTGCCATCCCAGCGACCGGTTGCGGCTTGCCAGTTTTGAAGCGCGCGAACTGCTGGTCGCTGATCTCGCGGCGCGCGATGCGCTCTGGCGCGAGGCGGAGTTGGCGGGTAGTCGCCTGCTGGCCGAGGCCGCCGCGATGAAGCGCCGCGCGCTTACTGGGGCCTGACCCTAGAACGCGCCACCGGCCAGCGCATCGATCGCGCCTTGCAGGATCACGGCAGCGGCATGGCTGTCAATCCGTTCGGCGCGCTTCGCCCGGCTCATGTCCTGTCCGATCATCGCCGCTTCCGCGCTCTGGGTCGACCAGCGCTCGTCCCACAGCAGGACGGGCAGCGGGAAGGACTCGGCGAGGTTGCGAGCATAGGCGCGGCTGGCCTGCGCGCGCGGGCCTTCGCTGCCATCCATATTGCGCGCCAGCCCGATCACGATTCCCTTTATGTTGCGTTCGGCAATCAGCGCGGCCAATGCCTCGCGGTCACGCCCGAACTTGCCGCGTGGCAGCGTCTTGCCGGCGGTGGCAAAGCGCCACCCTGCATCGCAGGTCGCAATCCCGATCGTCTTGGTGCCAAGGTCGAGTCCCAGCAGGGCCCCGCCTTGCGGCAGCGCATCGCGCATGGCCAGCGCGCTGTCGGTGATCAGCGCCGGGATGCCCATGCCCGCACCCGCCGCCCGACATCGGCCTGTACATTCGCCCAGAACAGCGGGATGTCGTAGACATGGTAATCGTTGCCCGGCAGCACATAACGTCCCATCTCCGGCGGATCGCCAATCAGCAGCAACCCGCGCGCATCGCAGCGGGCTGGCACTGATCCAGGCACCAGGCTGCCACTGCTGAGGTCGCCTTCGGGCTTGAGCGTTCCGAGATTTTGCGAAGCCGGCGCGGTGGCTGCTTCGCCCCCGGTCAAGGGATTGGTGCAAAGTATCGGGCTCTCGCCGCGCAGCTTGCCGTCCAGCCCGCGCGACCGGCGGTAATAATCCATCACCTGCGAGGGATCGGCCGGTTCGGCGTAGCTCGCCCAGCTCTGGATGCAGCCAGATTGAGCGGCGCTGGTGCAGGCAGGCAAGCCCATCAGCGGCAGGTCGTGTGTGGTCGAGATCGGCCAACCCACATTGGAGACGGCCGCAACCCTGGCGGCGAGCGGAGTGCCAGCGATCTTCCGGTGCAGGAGCGACATCACATGCAGCGCGCCCTGGCTGTGCCCGGCGAGCACGATCGGCATTGCCGGATCGGTCTGTTCGAGGAAGGTTGCGAAGGCTTGCTCGACGTCGCGATAGGCGGTGCCGAACGCCTTTTCGCCTTCGGGCTTGTCGGTCAGGAAGGCGCCAAGAGTGGCCTGGCGGTAGCGTGGCGCCCAGATCGCCGAGGCTCGGTTGAACGGGCTGGCCATACCGCGCAAGTAGATTCGCGCCACCCGTTCGGCTTCGAGATCGCCAATCGGCGCGTTCCAGTTTGAACGGTCCAGATAGCTGGTGGGATGAACGAAGAACACCGCAAAGGCTGGTGCATCGGGATCGGCTGGTTCAGCCGGAGTTGGCAGCAGCGAGCGGTCAGGCGCAAAGCCGGGCTGCCAGCGCGCCGGGTCATCATCCTTCGTCAGCGAGGGGTGCGAATACCACATCGCTGGTTCGGCATAGGCGTCGCCGGCCAGGGCAGACTGCTCGGCGAATTCGGCTGAAGGCACCAATGCGAGCGCGGTCAGTTCCTGCGCCCATACGCGCAGCACAATCAGCCCCGCGATCACCAGCACGATGATCGCCGCGACGATATAGAGAAAGCGCTTCGCCATGCCGTTACTCGGCGGCGGTAGCCTGCTCGGCCCGGGCCGGGCGCAAGGTCGTCCAGGCGCGATCACCGCGCAGGCTCTGGTACCAGCTCAGCGGGTTCCAACTGGTCGAACCGTCGAGCGAGAAGGTGATGAATTCGGCGCGGCCGCCGATATTCTCGAGCGGCACCGGTCCCATCAGACCACGCGGGCTGTAGATCTCGCGGCTGTCTGCCGAATGGTCGCGATTGTCGCCCATCACGAAAACCTGGCCTTCAGGCACGGTGATCTCGTCGAAATTGTCGAGCGGCTGGTCTTCGAGATGGTCGATCACCATGTAGCTTGCGCCATTCGGCAGCGTCTCGCGATAGGCCGGAACCTCGTAATACTGCCGCCCGTCAGCTTCGCGCACCAGATAGTTCGCGAAAGCGCCAAGGCAGGGCGCGCCCTCGCAGTTGAGATCGGGTTCGAACGGGATCTTCACTGCAGGCACCACTTCGCGCGGCACCGGTTGCCCGTTGAGGATGATCTGCCCGCCGCGCACGGCGATCCGGTCACCCGGCAGCGCGACCACGCGCTTGATGTAATCCTCGTCGCGCAGCGGATGGACCGGGATCACGATGTCGCCGTATTCAGGTGTGCTGCCCCAGATCCGCCACTTGCCGCGCGGCAGCAGGTGGAAGCTCATCGAAGCCCAGCTCCAGCCATAGGGATACTTGCTGACCACCAGCCGGTCACCGACGTGCAGCGTCGGCATCATCGAGGTGGAGGGGATGTAGAACGGTTTGGCCACGAGGCTGTGGAACGCCAGCACCGCCAGCAGCATCAGCACCAGGCCGCGCAGTTCGGCCAGCCAGTTGACATTGTCGCCTTCGGGCTTGCTCTCGGATGGGTTGGTTGAGGTCACTGGTTGCGGGTTTGCTGCGTCAGGGCCGTTTGGCGTGGTCATGAGAGGGGGCGCGCTTCGATAATGACGTAGGCCTGGGCCCACGGGTGGTCGTCAGTAAGGGTCAGGTGGATCAGCGCCTCATGGCCATGCGGCGTCAATTCCGCAAGCCGAATCGCGGCACCGCCGCTCAGCGACAGCGTAGGCGCGCCCGAAGGCGAATTGACCACGCCGATGTCCTTCATGAACACACCGCGCCGGAAGCCGGTGCCCACGGCCTTGCTGAACGCCTCCTTCGCGGCGAAACGCTTGGCATAGGTACCGGCTATGGTGAATGGGCGGCGGCGCGCCTTGGCGATCTCGATCTCGGTAAAGACGCGCTGCTCGAAACGCTCGCCGAACCGCGCGAGTGAATTGGCGATCCGCTCGATATTGCACAGGTCGCTGCCAAGCCCGATGATCACAGCAGGCACCTCATCTCGCAGCGTCCATCAGCTCGCGCATGCGGCGCACCGCACATTCCAGCCCCACGAACACCGCTTCGCCGATCAGGTAGTGCCCGATGTTGAGTTCGGCGAGCTGCGGGATTGCGGCGATCGGCTGGACGTTCTCGTAAGTGAGGCCGTGCCCGGCATGCGGCTCGATCCCGTTCTTGGCGGCAAGCGCGGCCATATCGGCGATTCGCTTCAGTTCGCGCGCGGTCTTCTCGCCATCACCGGCAAGATGGGCATGGGCATATTCGCCGGTATGGAATTCGACGACCGGCGCGCCCAGCCGCAGCGCGTCATCGAGCTGGTGCTCGCTCGCCTCGATAAACAGGCTGACCCTTATGCCGGCATCCCTCAGCCGTTCCACGATCGGAACCAGCGTGTTGTGCAGCCCTGCTGCATCGAGCCCGCCCTCCGTAGTCCGCTCCTCGCGCTTTTCCGGCACGATACAGGCGGCATGGGGGCGATGGCGCAGAGCGATCGCCAGCATCTCCTCGGTTGCGGCCATTTCGAGGTTGAGCGGAAGGTCGGTCGCGGCCTGGATGCGGGCGAGATCCTCGTCGCGGATATGGCGCCGGTCTTCGCGCAGATGAGCGGTGATCCCGTCACCGCCGACGCTGGAGACTATCTCGGCTGCGCGGACCGGATCGGGATGGTCGCCGCCGCGCGCATTGCGGATGGTCGCGACGTGATCGATGTTGACGCCGAGGCGCAGCCGCCCAGGGTTAAGCACGCTGGTCATGTCAGGCGCGGCTGCCCGGCTTGGTCACCGGCACTGCGGCCAGCTGCTCGGGCACTTCGTCTTCGGCATAGGTCGGGAAATTCAGCGCAACGAGCGGGAAGAACGGCACGCCCAGATCCGCCTCGCCGCCCGAACGGTCGACCAGCGCCACCTCGGCGATCACTTCGCCGCCTTCGGTGCCGACTGCATCGATCGCCTCACGGCTGGACAGCCCGGTAGTTACGACGTCCTCCACCATAAGCACCTTGGCGCCGGGTTCGAGCGCAAAGCCGCGCCGCAGGTGGAACACGCCTTCGGGCCGTTCCAGGAACATAGCGTCCTTGCCCAGCGCGCGGCCCATTTCATGCCCGATGATCAGCCCGCCCATGGCTGGCGAGACCACGACATCGATCTTCGAGCGAATCTCGCGCGGCAGCTTCTGCGCCAGCGCCAGCGCCAACCGCCCCGCACGCTCGGGGCTCATCAACACCCTGGCGCACTGCAGGTAATGTGCGCTGTGACGACCCGAGGAGAGCTTGAAATGCCCTTCGAGCAGCGCGCCGCAGGCGCGGAATTCGGACAGCACTTCGTCTTCGGTCATGCGGCATTTTTCCACTATCTGGCGATGGTTGCACCGGGTTCACCCGGCCTTGCATAATTTTCTCCCTAGAAGCGCTTGAGGCAGTGGGCAAGCGGGCCTATAGGGCCGTGCAATCCTGGCACGGAGTGCCGGGTGGTTTGGGTTGGCTGTCGCGGTTTATCGCTTTAAACCGTGGGGGTTACAGGACACGAATGAAGCGGAAAGCGTCAGACAGATGATTTTGCGTCAAACGGGCCGCCGCGCCTATCTTATTGTTTCGATGCTGGCGATTGCCGTGTTGCTGGCGCTCGCGCCGCGCGCGGCGCCGGCACAGGCCGCCCCGGCCGCAGCGCCCGCCACCGAGGCTGCCGCGGCCGCTCCGGTCGATGCAGCTGCCGCTGAGCCGGTAACTGCTGCCGACGCTGCTGCGACGGCGGATTCGGCCTACACGCCGATGGCACCTACCGCAGGCAAGGGTATGCCGGTCGATCGCGGCCTGACCTTCCAGGACCAGTATTCGCCCAATGGCGAGTACGCCCTGTGGATGCATGACACGATCCTGCTGCCGATCATCACTGTGATCAGCCTGTTCGTGCTTGGTCTGCTGTTGTGGGTGATCGTGCGCTACAACCGCCGCTCCAATCCGAACCCTTCGAAGACGACCCACAACACGCTGATCGAAGTGGTATGGACGGTGGTTCCGGTGATCGTCCTGCTGGTGATCGCGGTTCCGTCGATCCAGCTGCTTGCCAAGCAGTACAAATCGCCCCCGGAAGACGCGGTGACCATCAAGGTGACCGGCTACCAGTGGTATTGGGGCTATACCTATCCCGACAATGGGGGGTTCGAAGTAATCTCGAACATGCTGCCGGCTGAAGAAGCCGTAAAACGTGGCGAGCCGCACCTGCTGGCGGTTGACAACCGCATGGTCGTTCCGGCCAACACTCCGCTGCGGATCCAGACGACCGCAGCCGATGTGATCCACGCATTTGCGGTGCCGAGCCTGTGGTTCAAGCTCGATGCGGTGCCCGGCCGACTGAACGAGAAGCTGCTCACGATCAACGAACCGGGCGTTTATTACGGCCAGTGTTCGGAGCTGTGCGGTGCGCGCCACGGCTTCATGCCGATCGCGGTCGAAGCGCTGCCGCGCGACAAGTGGGAAGCGTGGGTCCGCGCGCAAGGCGGTACGGTGGCAGGTGACGAGGTGGCGGCGACGCCGGCTGCGGCCACCGCTCCGGCTGCCGAAGCTGCTGCGCCCGCCGCTGCCCCGGCGCCTGCCGCCTGAACGCAATGAATTAAGCCAGAGAGTATCAGAACGATGGCCACTACCGCAGAAGGTTTCGCTCCGCACGCAGATCATTCGCATGATCATGCGGACCACAAGCCGGGCTTTTTCGCCCGCTGGTTCATGTCGACGAACCACAAGGATATCGGCACGCTCTACCTGATCTTCGCGATCGTCGCGGGGATCATCGGCGGTGCGATCTCGGGCATCATGCGCATGGAACTGGCGCAGCCCGGCATCCAGCACCTCGGCATGTGGGTCGACCTGCTTGGCGGCGATGGCTCGTCGATGGATGCGAACTATCACATGTGGAACGTGTTCATCACAGCGCACGGCCTGATCATGGTGTTCTTCATGGTCATGCCGGCGATGATCGGCGGTTTCGGCAACTGGTTCGTGCCGCTCATGATCGGCGCGCCGGACATGGCCTTCCCGCGCATGAACAACATTTCATTCTGGCTTACTGTGGTCGGCTTCTTCAGCCTGCTGTTCTCGATGTTCGTGCCGGGCGGCACGGGCCTTGGCGCGGGCGTGGGCTGGACCGTCTATGCGCCGCTTTCGACCACCGGCTCGCAAGGGCCCGCGGTCGACTTCGCGATCTTCTCGCTGCACCTTGCCGGCGCCGGGTCGATCCTGGGCGCGACCAACTTCATCACCACCATCTTCAATATGCGCGCGCCGGGGATGACCCTGCACAAGATGCCGCTGTTCGTGTGGTCGGTGCTGGTCACGGCCTTCCTGCTACTGCTGGCGCTGCCGGTGCTCGCAGCGGCGATCACCATGCTGCTGACCGACCGCAACTTCGGTACTACCTTCTTCGATCCGGCTGGTGGCGGCGATCCGGTGCTCTACCAGCACCTGTTCTGGTTCTTCGGCCACCCCGAAGTGTACATCATGATCCTGCCGGGCTTCGGCATGGTCAGCCAGATCGTGGCGACCTTCAGCCGCAAGCCGGTGTTCGGCTACCTCGGCATGGCATACGCCATGGTAGCGATCGGCGTGGTCGGCTTCATCGTGTGGGCGCACCACATGTATACGGTTGGCCTTGATGTGAACACGAAGATGTATTTCACCGCCGCGACCATGGTGATCGCGGTGCCTACCGGCGTGAAGATCTTCAGCTGGGTGGCGACCATGTGGGGCGGTAGCCTCGAGTTCAAGTCGCCTCTTGTGTGGGCGCTGGGCTTCATCTTCCTGTTCACCGTGGGCGGCGTGACCGGCGTGGTCCTGGCCAATGGCGGCATCGACGACAACCTGCATGACACCTACTACGTGGTGGCGCATTTCCACTACGTGCTGTCGATGGGGGCGGTGTTCTCGCTGTTCGCCGGCTTCTACTACTGGTTCCCGAAAATGAGCGGGCGGATGCACAGCGAACTGCTCGCGCACCTCCACTTCTGGGGTTTCTTCATCGGCGTGAACGTGATCTTCTTCCCGCAGCACTTCCTGGGCATGGACGGGATGCCGCGGCGCATCCCCGACTACCCGGCGGCCTATGCCTACTGGAACGAGATCGCGTCCTATGGCTACTGGATCATGGCTGGCTCGATGGTGCTGTTCTTCCTGAACCTTGCCTATGCCTTCATGGCCGGCAAGAAGGCGGCGGACAATCCGTGGGGCGAAGGCGCCACCACGCTGGAATGGACCCTGTCCAGCCCGCCGCCGTTCCACCAGTTCGAGACGCTGCCGGTGATCGAGGATCACCACGACTATCACGATCACCGTCCGGCTCAGGCCTGACACTGATCGGGGCACGCTCTCCCGGGCCTTGCGCCCGGGGCAGCGGCGATAAGACGGAACTGACCGAGCGATGACTGCCACTGTTGCAACCCGCATGCCGGCCGAATGGCGCGATTTCCTCGCGCTCACCAAGCCGGGCGTGATGCGGCTGGTGATCTTCACCGGCCTGTGCGGGCTGCTGGCTGCGCCGGGCAGCATCCATCCGGTAATCGGCTTCACCGCGATCCTGTGCATCGCGCTTGGGGCAGGCGGCTCCGCCGTGCTCAACCAGTGGTGGGAAGCCGAGATCGACGCGGGGATGAAGCGGACTGCACGTAGGCCGCTTCCGGCCGGTCGGATGGACGCCACCGCTGCGCGCGATTTCGGGATCGCGCTATCGGTCGCCTCGGTTGGCCTTATGGGCATAGCGGTGGGCTGGCTGGCCGCGACGATCCTGGCTGCCGCGATCGTCTATTACGCTGTGATCTACACCATGTGGCTCAAGCCGCGCACGCCTCAGAATATCGTGATCGGCGGCGGAGCAGGGGCGTTCCCGCCGATGATCGGTTGGGTGGCAGTGACGGGTGACATCACCGCGATGCCACTGCTGCTGTTCGCCATCATCTTTTTCTGGACCCCGCCTCATTTCTGGGCGCTCGCGCTGTTCGTGAAGTCGGACTACGCCAAGGTCGGCATCCCGATGATGCCGGTGGTGGCAGGCGAGCGCGCCACCCGCCGCCAGATCCTCGCCTATTCGATCCTGCTGGTTCCTGTCGCTGCCGCGCCATGGCTGATTGGCGGCACCGGCGCGATCTATGGCGTTACTGCGCTGGCGCTGTCGCTGGCATTCCTGGCGCTGTCGGTGCCCGTGGCGCTGCGCGACGCTGGCGAGGGCGACACGATGAAGCCTGAAAAGCGGCTGTTTGCCTATAGCATCCTGTACCTGTTCGCGCTGTTCGCTGCCCTGGTGGTCGATGCTGTGGCGCGTCAGCAGGGGTGGCTGGCATGACGCCGGACGAGCAGACCGAATTCCGCCGCCGCCAGCGCGCGCGCAACGCTGTCATGGGCGGGTTGCTGCTGTTCTTCGTGGTGTTGCTTTACGCCATCACCCTTGTCCGGATGGGAGACTGACCGCGTGTCCGCCGCTCTTAGCCCCTCGCTCGAGCAGAGAAACGTCAAAACCGGCATCTATGCCTTCACCGGCGCGTTGGCGATGCTGGGGCTGGGATATGCCGCAGTTCCGCTTTATGACCTGTTCTGCCGCGTGACCGGTTTCGGCGGCACTACCCAGGTCGCGAGCGAGGCCGAGGCAAGCCGCGCCGAAGCACAGGCGCTGGCGGCAGGGGCAAAGCCGATCTCGATCCGTTTCGACGCCTCGGTGGCGCGTGATGTGCCGTGGAGTTTCCGCCCCGCGCAAAGCACCGATACTGTTCAGATTGGTGTGCGCGACATGGCGACCTACGTCGCCCGCAACAACAGCAATGTGCCGATCACCGGCACCGCCACCTTCAACGTCGAGCCTGAACAGGCCGGGCGTTACTTCAACAAGATCCAGTGCTTCTGTTTCACCGAGCAGACGCTGCAGCCGGGTGAGGAAGTGCACATGCCGGTGCTCTTCTTCATCGATCCGGCGGCGCTCAAGGATCCGAACATGCAGGGGGTAGAACAGATCACCCTCAGCTACACCTTCCACAAGGCATTGGACACAACTGCCGAACCGAAATCGTAACACTCTGGACCCGCTGCAGGAGCCATCCTAAAGACGGGCGACATAATTGACGGGATTGAACCATGGCCGGTAGCAAGACGCACGATTATCACATTCTCGAACCCGATATCTGGCCGCTGATCGGGGCCTTTGCCGCGCTGACTTTCACCACCGGCATGGTGCTGTTCATGCACCCCGAAACCTTTGGCAGCGCGGGCAAGATTGTCCTCGGCCTCGGCATTGCCGGCCTGATCGCGACGTTCTTCAGTTGGTTCGGCAATGTCATCAAGGAAGCACAGCAGGGCGATCACACGCCGGTGGTGCAGCTCCACCTGCGCTATGGCATGATCCTCTTCATCGCTTCGGAAGTGATGTTCTTCGTGGGCTGGTTCTGGGCCTTCTTCGATTTCGCGCTGTTCCCCAAGCCGATCGAGGTAATCGAAGGTGTCACCACCAGCCTGTTCGGCCAGGAAGGCGCAGCACTGGCGGCGCAATTCCCGCCCAAGGGCCTCGAAGTGCTCGATCCGTTCTCGCTGCCCTTGCTCAACACGCTGATTCTGCTCTGCTCGGGCACCACGGTGACATGGGCGCACCATGCGCTGATCCATGGTGACCGCGATGGCCTCAAGAAGGGCCTGTGGGCCACTATCGGCCTCGGCCTGCTTTTCACCAGCATCCAGGCCTACGAATACGGCATCGCGCCGTTTGCTTTTGGCGAAAACAACTACAGTTCGGCCTTCTACATGGCGACCGGCTTCCACGGCTTCCACGTGCTGATCGGCACGATCTTCCTGATCGTTTGCCTCGGCCGCGCCTACAAGGGCCACTTCACCCCGCGCCAGCACTTCGGTTTCGAAGCCGCTGCGTGGTACTGGCACTTCGTCGACGTGGTGTGGCTGTTCCTGTTTGTGGTGGTCTATATCTGGGGTGGCTGGGGCGCGCCGGTCCACTGATGGCGGCGGACCTCGATCCCGCTGAAACGAAGGGGCAGCCCGGCATCAGCCAGGCTGCCCTTTTCGGTTTGTGCCCCAACTGCGGAGAGCGGACGCTCTACAGCGGCATCGTGCGGTTCGCCGATCGCTGTCGCGCCTGCGGGATGGACTATTCGCGCTTCAATGTCGGAGACGGGCCGGCCGCCTTCCTTACCCTGCTGGTGGGCGGGCTGGTGGTGGCGCTGGCGCTTTGGCTGGAAGTGGCTGCGCATCCACCCGTCTGGGTCCATGCGCTGCTCTGGCTGCCGTTCACTGTTGCTGCGGTGCTGGCTGGCCTGCGAGTGGCCAAGGCGGCGCTGTTGACGGCCGAGTTCCGCAACCGCGCGGGCGAGGCTGTGGGTCACCGGCAGAAGAGCCAGGACCTGTGATGCTGCGCCGCTTGCCGATCCTGCCCACGATCATCGTGGTGGCCGCAGCAGCGGTCATGGTCGCACTGGGCGTCTGGCAACTCGGGCGTGCCGACGAGAAGGCGGCGCTGATCGCGCGGTATGAGGCGGCAGAAGGGATGTCGTCGGAGGTGCCCTGGCGGACTGCAATCAACAACACCGAAGTCGCGCTGTTCCGCCGGTCCACGATCGAATGCGATCGTGTGCTGCAAATGGCGGCAGTTGCCGGGACTGCGGCCAACGGTCGCAAGGGCTGGGCCATCAGGGCCGACTGTGTCGAGGGCGCGTTTGGCGAGCCGTTGACTGTCGAACTCGGCTTCTCCGCCACGCCGGATATGCCGCAATGGGGCGGCGGAACCGTAGGCGGTGTGATTGCGCCTGGGCCAAGGCTGGTGGCGATGCCGCCGCAGGCGGGCCTTGAACCGCTGGCGGCACCTGACCCGCGCGACCTCCCCAACAATCACCTCGCCTATGCCGGGCAGTGGTTCTTTTTCGCGCTTACCGCGCTGGTGATCTACTGGCTGGCGGTGCGCAAGCGCATCAGAGGACAGGATTGAGCGCGCCCAAGCCGCTCTTTCTTGCCCTCGGCGCCCCGCCCGTCTAACCGCGCGCTTGATGGACTATATCTCGACACGCGGCAGCGCACCTGCGCTCGATTTCGAAGGGGTCACGTTGGCCGGGCTCGCCAGTGACGGCGGCCTCTACCTGCCGCGCGAATGGCCGCGTTTCGGCGAGGCCGAGATCGCCGCCATGGCGGGCCTGCCCTATTCCGAGCTGGCTACGCAGGTGATGTGGCCCTTTGTCGAGGGTAGCCTGACGCAGGAGGAACTGCGCGCACTGTGCCAGCAGGCCTATGGCCGGTTTGCGCATGATGCAGTGACCCCGCTGGTCCAGCTGGACGAGCAACAATGGCTGCTTGAACTGTTCCATGGACCCACGCTGGCGTTCAAGGACGTGGCGCTGCAGTTGCTCGGCCTGCTGTTCGAGACTTTCCTCGCGCGGCGCCAGACCAACCTAACCATCGTCGGTGCGACCAGCGGCGATACCGGTTCGGCAGCGATCGATGCCGTGGCCGGGCGCGAGGGTGTGACGATCTTCATGCTCCATCCCAAAGGGCGGGTGAGCGAGGTCCAGCGCCGTCAGATGACCACTGTGCGCGCGCCCAATGTGCACAATATCGCAATCGACGGCAGCTTTGACGATGCGCAGGCCATGGTGAAGCGCATGTTCGGCGACACCACCATGACCACGCGCTTCAACATCGGCGCGGTCAATTCGATCAACTGGGCGCGGCTGATGGCGCAAGTGGTTTATTACTTCGCTGCCGGGCTGCAGCTGGGCGCACCGCATCGGCCGGTGGCCTTCAGCGTGCCAACCGGGAACTTCGGCGACGTTTTCGCGGGCTATGTCGCCGCGCAGATGGGCCTGCCGATCGCGCAGCTGGTGGTGGCGACCAATATCAACGACATCCTGCATCGCGCGCTTTCGCAGGGCGATTATTCGGCGGGCGCGGTGACGCCCACCGCCACGCCTTCGATGGACATCCAGGTCTCTTCGAACTTCGAGCGGCTGCTGTTCGACTGCGGGGGGCGCGACGGTGCGGCCATGGCAGCGCAGATGCGCGGCTTTGAAGCGAGCAGGGCGATGCAGCTGACCAATGCCCAGCGCGAAGTCGCGGCCGCATTGTTTTCCAGCGCACGGGCAGACCAGAGCGAAACCGCGCAGGCGATGCGCTGGGCCTATGATCGCTGCGGCGAGATCATCGATCCGCACACCGCGGTTGGCCTGCATGCGGCCCGTACCGCGCAGCTTGATCGCGACATACCGATGATAACGCTCGCCACGGCGCATCCCGCCAAGTTCCCCGAAGCGGTGGAGCGCGCCACCGGTATTCGCCCGGCGCTGCCGCTGCGTGTGGGTGACCTGTTCGCGCGCGAAGAAGCCTATAGCGAGCTGCCCGGCGAGTATGACGCCGTGCGCGACTTTGTCATTCGCCACGCAATCCCGGCGGCCTGATGGCACAGCTTGTCCGCGATCCATTGCTGATGGTGGGCGAGGGCCGGGACGGATTCTATCGCCTGCTAGACAGTGGCCATGGTCGCAAGTTCGAGAGTTTCGGGCCGTACGCCTTCATCCGGCCCGAGCCGCAGGCGATGTGGAGCCCGCGCCTGGCGGAATGGCCGGCGGCGGGAGAATTCATTCCCGGATCGGACGAGGATGGCGGCGGGCGCTGGCAGATAAACCGTGCGCTTCCCGAAGCGGGGTGGCCGGTATCGTGGCACGAGGTGAGCTTCACGGCACAGCCAACCCCGTTCCGGCACTTGCAATACTTCCCTGACATGGCGCCAGTGTGGGACTGGATGCGCGATCGGCTGGCCGGGCGCGAGGATGCCGAAACGCTCAATCTATTCGGCTACACAGGGGTCGGATCGCTTGCGCTGAGCCGCCATGGAAGGGTGACCCATGTCGATGCCTCGAAGAAGTCAGTGGCACAGGCCCGGGCGAATGCTGCGCTGTCCGGTATGGAAGACCGGCCGGTGCGTTGGCTGGTGGACGATGCCCCCAAGTTCACTGCGCGCGAGGTGCGGCGCGGCAAGCGCTATGCCGGGATCATCCTCGATCCTCCCAAGTTCGGGCGCGGCCCAGATGGCGAGACGTGGCGGCTGGAAGAGGGCTTGCCCGGCCTGTTGGCCGATTGCCGCAAGCTGCTCGACAGTGACAGCCGCTTCCTTTTCCTCACCGTCTATGCCGTGCGCATGAGCAGCCTGGCGCTGGCCGGGCTGATGGAAGAAGTGCTGCGCGAGCTACCCGGCACGATCGAACATGGCGACCTTGCGGTCAGCGAAACAGGAGCCGATCCGCGCCTGCTGCCCACCGCAATCTTCGCGCGCTGGAGCAATTGACGCTAAGGCGCTGTCGACATGACCGATTCGCTCATTCTCGAAGTTGCCGATTTCGAACACGATGTCCTAACCGGCATCTATTCGGAGGAAACCGGCAAGCCGCAGCCGCTGAGGATTTCGATCCAGGCGCGACTCAAGGTTGCTGATCATTACGCCCCCGATACGCCGCTTGAGGCGAGCAAGAATTACATGGACCTCAAGTTTGCGGCGTCCGATGCATTGCCGCCCGGAGTCCATTTCAAGCTGATCGAGGCCGTGGCGGATCACATCTGCACCACCCTGTTTGTGCAGGACGCGCGGGTCGAAGCTGTGACCGTCAAGATCATCAAGCTGGCGATTGCCGAAGCGGGCGAGAAGATCGGCATCACCCTCCACCGCGAGCGGCGCTAGCGTGGTGCAAGCCGAACTGCGGATCGACAGCCTCGACGAAGCCCCGCTTCATGCGGCAGCCGAGTTCCACCGCGACTGGCTGGGCCGGGCCCGCGCCGCGATCGAGCCGCCTGAAGCACAGGCACTGGCGATCATGCTACCCGCGGCGGGCAAGGACCATGACGACTGGCGGCGCGCAATCGCGCGCGACCTCGCCCGCGCCTATGCGCCCCGCCGGGTCAACATCCTTGGGGGCGGAAATGCGGCAGCAATTGCGGCGATGCTGGCATATTTGAGGGATGCGCCCGGCATCACCGGGCAATATCTTCCGCTTCATGACGAGGGTACGTGACATACTGATGCCCGCTGCGGCCGCCCAGCCGCTGATCGACGGCTTCCAGCGCCGGATCAGCTATCTCAGGCTATCGGTGACCGATCGGTGCGACCTGCGCTGTGCCTATTGCATGCCGGAGCGAATGACCTTCCTCCCGCGAAAGGAAGTCCTCTCGCTCGAAGAGCTGTACCAGCTGGCACGGGGCTTCATCGCGCGCGGTGTGACCAAGATCCGCGTGACAGGTGGCGAGCCGCTGGTGCGGCGCGACATTATCGACCTGTTTCGCGCGCTGGGCCGGGAGCTGGGGCCGAAGGGGCATGGCGGCCTAGAGGAACTGACGCTCACCACCAACGCAACGCAACTGGCCGACCATGCCGACGATCTGGCAGCGGCAGGGGTGCGGCGGGTCAACATCTCGCTCGACACGCGCGATCCGGAGAAGTTCGCGCAGCTTTCGCGACGCGACGTGTTGCCGCAGGTGCTGGAAGGTATTGCGGCGGCCAAGGCAGCCGGGCTCAAGGTGAAGCTCAACACCGTGGCGCTCAAGGGCGTAAACGAGGAGGAACTGCCAGACCTTATAGCCTGGGCGCATAGCGAAGGCTTTGACCTGACGCTGATCGAGGTGATGCCGCTGGGCGAGGTGGAGGAAGACCGGGTCGATCACTTCCTGCCACTTTCTGCAGTGCGGGAGCGGCTCGAACGGCGCTGGACGCTGACACCGCTGGGCGATTCGACCGGCGGCCCGGCGCGATACGACCGGATCGAGGAGACCGGCGGACGGCTGGGCATGATTACGCCGCTGACCAACAATTTCTGTTCAGGCTGCAACCGGCTGCGGGTGACGGCGACCGGGCAGCTCTACCCCTGCCTTGGCGGCGGCGAGCGGGTTGATCTGCGTGCGGCGCTGCGATCGGATGACCCCGAGGCGGGCCTGCAGCGCGCGCTCGACGAGGCAATGCGCATCAAGCCCGAACGGCACCATTTCGACATTTCGCAGCGCGGGGCGGCACCGGCGCAGCTGCGCCACATGTCGATGACCGGCGGCTGACATGGCCGTCACAATCCTGTTTCTTGGCCCATTGCGCGATCTTGCCGGGGTGGACATGATCGAGGCGCCGGCCCCGCTTGACTGGGCGGGGCTGCTTGCTGCCGTGGGCGCCGAGGTTGCCGGGCAATTGCAGTCGGCCCGTGTCAACGTCGCCTGCGCCGGTCAGGTGCTGGCCGACAAGACTGCCCTGATCGCGCAGGATGGCGATGAGGTGGCGCTGCTGCCACCTGTGAGCGGCGGGTAAGAGAAAGGCGATGCGCGACATCCGCCTGCTGGAACATGTGTTCAATCCGGGAATGCTGATCGGGCCATTCACTCAGGCCCATCCCGGCCTGGGCGGCGTGTGCACCTTCGTGGGTGAAGTGCGTGGCGGCCAAGGCATCGAAGCGCTTGAGTTGACACACTACGGACCGCTCACTCTGCCCGGCATGCACGAACTGGCCGACCGCGCCTTTGCCCGCTTTGACCTGATGGGCCTGCTGATGGTGCACCGGGTCGGGCTGCTGCGTCCCGGCGAGCCGATCGTTTGCGTCTCCGCTGCCGCGCTGCATCGCCGTGCGGCGATCGATGCGGTCGATTTCTGCATGGACCACCTCAAAAGCGCGGCTTGGTTCTGGAAGCGCGAGAAGCGCGCCGATGGCTGGCAATGGATTGAGCCGCGGCCAGAAGATTACGCCGACCGCGCACGCTGGAGTGAGTAGCCGCAGCGATTTGATCCAGGTCAAGGCGGACGATTCGCGACGGCGCTAGACGATGTTCCAACGGAAGGAGACATCGTCATGTCCAAACTGATTGCCCCGGAACTGATCGCAGACAAGGCACGGATCGTTGCCGAGCCGAAAGTTCGCACCACGGTTGATCGCACCTTTGAACTGCCGCGCGCGCTCTATGGCGCAACGGTAGGATGCTATCTCGGCTTCCTCGCCATAACGGCGATGGCTTTTGGCAATCCCGGTCTCATCATCCCCATGGCGATCTTCGCCTTCATCATCGTCGCGGGCTTTGGTGTGCCGACGGCGTGGGCGCGGATGCAGGGCACCGGTGCCAAGCGGGCCTTGGGGATGGGTGAATTCGCCAATCGTGGAATCATGACGCACACCGGACGGCTCAAGTCGCGCGATGCAGCGATCCAGGTACTGGTTCTGCCGGTTCTCGTTCTCCTGTGGGGACTCGCGGTGGTGACGATAGCCGCGGCTACATAGTCCCCCATCCTTCCCGAACGGGAACCGGTAGCGGGGGGGGGG
>JBMSNZ010000017.1:0-28225 GCA_049421965.1 Erythrobacter sp. | reverse complement strand
CGAGGCGACCGTCGATCCCGAGATCGAGCGCATGGGCGCGCCGTTCCGCCACGCCGGCAAGGCGATGTCCGGCTGGAATCATGTACTGAGCCTGTGGGAAGAGGTGGACGGGCGCTGGTATCTCACCGGCTGGTGCGAAGCGCCCGACGCGGCATCGGTCTATCTGGCTGACATGTTCTACCGGCTGGCTGGCGACGGCAGCTGAGCCAGCCGCCACGCGCCGCACGCGGTCAGGGCAGCAGCACCGTTGAACCGGTGGTCCGCCGCGCTTCGAGATCGATATGCGCCTGCGCCGCGGCCTTGAGCTGATAGGTCTGGCCTATCGTGACCTCGACCGTGCCGTTGCCCAGCATCTCCCAAACCCGCCCAATCCCGGCGCTGCGATCTTCCGGGGTGGCGTAGTAGTGGAACAGGGTGGGGCGGGTCACGAAAAGCGAGCCCTTCTGCGCCAGGATGCCCAGATTCACCCCGTCAACCGGGCCTGAGGCATTGCCGAAGCTGATCAGCAGGCCGCGCGGCGAAAGGCTGTCGAGCGAAGCCATGAAGGTCGCCTTGCCCACGCCGTCGAACACCACCGGCACGCCCGCGCCGCCGGTGATCTCGCGCACCTTGGGCACGATCTCGTCATGGTCGTAACGGATCACATGGTCGCAGCCGGCCGCCCGCACCGCCGCTTCCTTGTCAGCGGAAGACACTGTGCCGATCACCCGCGCGCCCAGCGCCTTCAGCCATTGCACCATGATCAGGCCCACCCCGCCTGCGGCAGCATGGACCAGCACGGTATCATCGGCATTCACCTGCGCGCAGCGTTCTACCAGCGCCTCGACGGTGGCGGCCTTGAGGATCGCGGCGGCCGCTAGCTCGTCACTGACCGTATCGGGCAGCTTGAACAGCGCATCGGCCGGCATCACGCGGTGGGTGGCATAGGCCCCGAGGCCCGGACCGAGATAGGCCACCCTGTCACCTGCGGCATATCCGCTTACGCCTTCGCCCAGCGCGGCGATGCGCCCCGCCGCTTCCACACCCAGCCCACTCGGCAGCTCGACGGGGTAAAGCCCGGTGCGATGATAGGTGTCGATGAAGTTGAGCCCGATCGCGCTATGCTCGATCAGCACTTCGCCCGGCCCGGGAACGGGAACCGGGTTTTCGGACCATTCGATCACTTCGGGACCGCCGAAGCGGGTGATGCGCGCGCTGAGGCAAGTCATCCGGCCGGTTCCTTTCAGGCGGCGCCCGCCCATTCGGGCTGTTTGGGTGCGGCGAGCCCGGTCTCGGCCTCGCACGCAGCGCGCAGCGCGTCGATGCCGGGGCCGTAGTCGAACAGGGGCAATGCGCCACGCGCTGCGGCCATTTCCTGGCGCAGCCGGGCCGTGGCGGCATCGTCCACCGTGCCTTCAGCATCTGCCACCACACCATAGGCGCGCGCGCCCTTTGCAGTGACCATGCCCTGGCGGATTTCCAGCCCCACCAGCGCCGGGTCGCGCGCCAGCGGGTCGCCCCAGCCGCCGCCGCCCCAGGTGATGAAGTGAAGGAGGTCGCCCGTCTTGACCGGCACATCCTCCACCTTGTTGCCGACAATCTCGGTAGTGCCGTCGGCGCGTTCGAGCACCTTCTTCGCGCGCATCCCGGGATGCCCGCCATTGACGCCCCATGGCGGCACGAACCAGCGGTCATCATGGATCGCGATGTGCCCGTCGGCCAGGAAGCGATAGGTCATGCGGATACCATTGCCGCCGCGATGCAGCCCCGCGCCACCGCTGTCCGGTTCGGTCGAATAGCGTTCGATCCGCAGCGGGAAATAGCGTTCGAGGAACTCGTTGGGGACATTGGTGAAACCCGGCCACAGCGAGTGCCCATCGGGCCCGTCGCCCAGCGGGCGCCCGGGGATGCCGCCGAAACCGATCTGGAACAGCTGGAACCACTCGCTCGGTTTTCCGTCCCGCTGGTCCCAGCCCGAATAGAACAGGTGCGGTGAGGAACTGAAGCCTGCAGCATTGAGGAACTCCGGGGTCTTCTGGCCCAGCAGGCCGCCCAGGATGTCGAAGATGCGGCCCAGCGCATGGGTCCGGCCCGACAGCGCAGCGGGGAACTTCGGCTTCAGCAGCGAGCCTTCGGGAATGCGCACGTCGATCAGATCGTAGAACCCGTCGTTGAACAGGATCTGCGGGTCGAACACCATGATCATGTAGATGCCGAAGAACATCTTGAACATGTTCTCGTTCAGATAGAAATTGATCGAGGCGGCGCTCTGCGGATCGGTGCCGTCGAAATCGAGCACCACCTTGTCGCCGTCGCGCCACATGGTGCACTTGATGCGATAGGGGCCATAGCCCTTGCCGTCATCGCAGATATAGTCCTCGAAGCTGACCGGCTCTTCGGCCACTGCCATGCCGATCAGCGCCTTCATCGCGCGATAGTTGCGGTCGAGCAGTTCCTGCGTCGCCGAAACATAAACGTCGTCGCCGAAGCGCTCGGCCATTTCGACCACACGCCGCGCTGCCACGCGGCAACTGGCGATCAGCGCGTTGAGGTCAGCCTGGCACCAGTCGGGCTTGCGCGTCTGGTGCATCACGAGCTTCATCAGGTCTTCGTTGTATTCGCCCTTCTTCCAGATCTTCACCGGGGGGATGCGCACCCCTTCCTCGAAGATCGAGCTGGCGCCGATCGGCATCGAGCCGGGCACTGACCCGCCGATGTCGCTCTGATGGCCGAACATCGCGGTATAGGCGATCAGCCGACCGTCCTTGAATACCGGCAACAGCACCAGCCAGTCGTTCGAATGGCTGATCGCGCCTTCGCAGGAATAGGGGTCCGAAAGGAAGATCATGTCGCCATCTTCCAGCGTGCCGTCGAATCCCCGAAGGAAGCCATCGATGAAGCTGCCGAACTGGCCAACGATCATCTTGCCCGCAGGGTCTGCGATCAATGGGAAGGCATCGCCCTGTTCGCGGATGCCGGGGCTCATCGCAGTGCGCACCAGCGTGGCGTCCATCTCGATCCGCGCATTGCGCAGCGCGTTCTCGATGATGTCGAGCGTGACCGGATCGATCGCGATCTTGCGGAAGGGCTGCAGATTGGTTTCGATGATTTGTGCCGGCATCGCTTAGCCCTCCTTGACCGGGTTGATGAGGATGTTGCCGACCTTGTCGACTGTGGCGACGCAGCAGCTTTCCACCAGCGTGGTCGAATCCATCTCGGTTATGATCGCCGGGCCGGGGATCACGTCGTCCTGACGCAGCAGCGCGCGGTCATAGATCACCGCGTCCTGCTCGCGTCCGTCCATCCACAGCTTGTGGTCGCGGATCTTGGCGGCTGCGGGGTTGCCGTTACCCTTGGGCAGTTCGGCGGCGGGCAAATCGGGCGCCTGGCCCAGCGCCACTGCGCGCAGGTTCACGATCTCGTGCGGCGTATCCATGTTGAAGGTGAACAGCCGCAGATGCTCCTCGTCGAAACGGGCGAGGATTCCGGCAATGCCGTCGGCCTCGAGCACCGTCTTGTCGATCGTCAGTGGCACTTCGAAGGCCTGCCCCGCATAGCGCACGTCGACTTCGAACTGCGTGGTGATCTGCGCATCGGGCACGCCGTCAGCCAGCAGCTCGCCGCGCGTCTGCGCCGCCATCTCGTCGAGCACCGCTTCGAGATCGGCAATCGAGGTGTCTTTCGCCAGGCGGCTGAAGCTGCGCGCGGTTTCGGTGCGCATCCGCGTGGTCGCATCGCCCAGCGCGCACAGCACGCCCGGCGAAACCGGGCTGATCGCGGGCCAGCTCCCCATCAGCCGCGCGACCGCGTTGACATGGAGCGGCCCGGCGCCGCCAAACCCCATCAGCGCGAAATCGCGCGGGTCATAGCCCTGCTGGACGCTGATCATCCGCAGCGCGCCGAACATGTTCTCGTTGACGATGTCGATGATCCCACGCGCGGCCTCCATCAGCGTCACCCCCAGCGCGTCAGCCACGGTCTGCACCGCCTTCTTCGCGCCTTCGCGGTCGAGCCGAAAACTGCCGCCGAGCAGGTCTTCGGGCAGGTAGCCCAGCACCACATTGGCATCGGTCACAGTGGGCAGTGTGCCGCCCTTGTTGTAGGCGACCGGGCCGGGCACGGCGCCCGCGCTTTCCGGGCCCACGCGCAGCGCCTTGGTCAATTCGGGGACATGCGCGATCGAGCCGCCGCCTGCGCCTACTGTCTTCACATCGAGCGCCGAGGCGCGCACCGAAAGGTGGCCCACTTCGGTGGTGCGCTGGCGGCGCGGCTCAAGCCCTTCGATCAGCGCTACGTCGGTCGAAGTGCCGCCGACGTCGAGCGTCAGGATGTTCTTGAAGCCGGCGTTCTTGGCCACCCACAGCGCGCCAGTGACTCCGCCGGCCGGGCCAGACATCAGGATGTTGACCGGATGCTCCTCGGCCTTCTGGCTGCTCATCAGGCCGCCGTCGGAACGCAGGAGCGATAACCGCCCCTTCAGCCCTTCGTCTTCGAGCTTGTTGCGCAGGTTCGAGACATATTTGCTCACCACCGGGCGCACTGCGGCATTGGCGACGGTTGACAGCGTCCGCTCGTACTCCTGCATTTCGGGCAGCACTTCATGGCTCAGCGACACGGGAATGCCGGGCAGTTCCTCCGCCGCGATTTCGCCGATACGCTGTTCGTGCACGCCGTTCACATAGGCATTGATCAGGCTGACGGTGAGCGCCTCGATTCCCTGGCCCTTGAGCTTCTTCAGCGCTGCGCGCACCGCCGCTTCATCCAGCGGACGCACTTCCCTGCCATCGGCGCCCATGCGGCCGGGCACTTCGACGGTGTCTTCCAGCCGCGCCAGCGGGGTCGGCTTGGGCCAGACGATCCAGGCGGCGAGACCGCCGGGCACGAAGCTGCGCGCGATCTGCATGATGTCGCGATAACCCTCGGTGGTGACGAGGCCGACCTTGGCACCCTTGCCTTCCAGCACGGCATTGGTCGCCACTGTTGTACCGTGCAGGAAATAGGCGATGTCGCTCGTGGCAACGCCTGCCGCGGCCGTGATCGCCTTCACACCGTTGAGGATGCCTTCCGAACTGTCGTGCGGGGTGGAGGGCGTCTTGTGGCGCCAGAACTTGCCGCTCTTCTCGTCGAACAGCAGCAGGTCGGTGAATGTCCCGCCGACGTCCACGCCCAATCTGTAGGTCATAGTCTCTCCGTAACGCTGTCTTGTCAGGCCGCGCGGGCGACCAGCGATGGCAGTTCGCGGCCCAGCCTCTCGGCGAACCAGCGGTTGGTGGCGATGGCGGCGTCGAGATCCACGCCGGTGGCAATGCCCGAACGCTCCATCAGGTAGATCAGATCCTCGGTGGCGATATTGCCGGTGGCGCGAGGCGCAAAGGGGCAGCCGCCCAGCCCGCCGAGCGAGGCATCGAACACGCGCACGCCCGCCTGGTAAGCCGCCCATGCATTGGCGATGCCGGTGCCGCGGGTGTTGTGGAAATGGCAGCGCATCGGGATACGCCCGCCCAGCAATTCACCCAGCCGGCCGAACAGATCGCTTACCTGCGCAGGGGTGCCGACGCCGATCGTGTCTGCCAGCGCGATCTCTTCGGGGTCTTCCGCAGCCATTTCCTCGGCGATGGCCAGCACAGTTTTCGGCTTCACCTCGCCTTCGAACGGGCAGCCGAACGCCGCGCTGATAGTAATTTGCGCGCGCATCCCTTCGGCCCTGGCGAAGCGGAGCATGGCGCGGTTCTCGGCGATGCCTTCGGCAATCGTCTGGCCCTGGTTCTTCTGCCCGAAAGTGTCGCTGGCAACGAGCACGCAGCCGACCTGGTCGATCCCGCGCGCCTTGCCGTCCCTAGCGCCGGTTTCGCGGGTCGCCAGCGCGCGCATCACGCCGCGCTTGTTGAGGGTGAGGCCGATATAGGTGGTGCCGGGCAGGTCGGGCAGGCCGGCGATCACCGCTTCGGCATCGGCCATCTGCGGCACGCGCTGCGGGTGCACGAAGCTCGCCACCTCCAGCCGCCGCGCGCCATAACCCAGCATGCGCCCGATCAGCTCGAGCTTGGCGTCGCTGGCGATGATGTCCGGTTCGTTCTGCAGCCCGTCGCGGGGGCCGACCTCGACCAGTTCGATTGCATCCTGCGCCATGGGAATCGCTCTGCGTGAAATCAGGGGGTCCGCGCCTGATACGCAAATTGTATACAAATGCAAATTGTCGTTTTATAGCGCTCGCCCGGCGGTTGGCCCGTGCAGGCGTATGCGGCGCGGCATTCCGCAGTAGCGCTGGCATGGTCAGGTGCCTGCGTGATCGTGGCGGTGTCGTTGCACTATCCTTACAGGGTCGTTGCAGGGTCGTTACAGTTATAGGCAAGGACGAATTCATGGCTCAGGGCGCGCTTTCCGGATTGCGACTGATCGAGATGGGGCAGTTGATTGCAGGTCCGTTCTGCGGCCAGCTGATGGCTGACCACGGCGCGGAAGTGATCAAGATCGAGCCGCCCAAGGTGGGCGATGCCATGCGCAACTGGGGCCAGGGCATCCCGCTTTGGTTCTCGGTGGTGGCGCGCAACAAGAAATCGATCACGCTCAATCTGCGCGAGAAGGAAGGGCAGGAGATCGTCCGCCTGCTCGCCACCAAGGCCGATTTCCTGCTTGAGAACTTCCGCCCCGGCACGCTCGAACGCTGGAACCTGGGCTGGGAACAGCTCCACGCGCTCAACGAAGCGCTGATCATGATCCGCGTCTCGGGCTACGGCCAGACCGGCCCCTATTCGAGCCGCGCCGGCTATGGCGGGATCGGCGAAGCGATGGGCGGGATGCGCTACATCGCGGGTGAACCAGATCGCCCGCCCAGCCGCGCCGGCCTGTCGATCGGCGATTCGCTCGCCGCGACCTATGCCTGCCTCGGCGCGCTGATGGCGCTCGAGCATCGCCACAAGACGGGCCAGGGCCAGGTGGTCGATTCGGCAATCTACGAAGCGGTGCTGGCGATGATGGAATCGACCGTGCCCGAATACACCGTGGCCGGGCACATCCGCGAACGCACCGGTTCGATCCTGCCCAAGGTGGCGCCGTCGAATGTCTATCCCACCAAGGACGGCAGCGTGCTGGTGGCAGGCAACCAGGACAGCGTGTGGAAGCGCATGGCAGCGATGATGGGCGTGCCCGAACTGGGCGATGATCCACGCTACAACAGCCACATGGCGCGCGGCGAACGGCAGGCTGAGCTAGACGATCTGATCGGCCAGTGGACCAGCCGCTTCACCAGCCAGGAAGTGCTCGACAAATGCGAGGAATTCGGGGTTCCCGCAGGCAATATCTACCGCGCACCCGAGATGCTGGCCGATCCTCATTTCGCCGCACGCGAAGCGATCATCGATGTGCCGCATCCGCGCTACGACAACTTCAAGATGCAGAACGTGGCGCCCAAGCTGTCGGCCACGCCCGGACACGTCGACTGGGTCGGGCCGGAATTGGGCCAGCACAACGAGGAGATCTACGGCGAGCTGCTGGGGATGGATTCGGCCAAACGGGCCGACCTCGCGGCGCGCGGGATCATCTGACCGGCCTGCCCCCAATCCGGGATCATGGCTGCGGGTGGCCGGGCAGGGTTTGGCCCTCTTGCGCAGGTTTCCGGAATACCCATGCAACGTCTGCCGCTAAGTTGTAGTAAGGGCAGGTGAAGCCCAAGATCCTCACTACGCTGCGCGGCTACAGCTGGCACCAGTTGGGTGCTGACAGCCTGGCTGGAGCGACCGTGGCGCTGGTCGCGCTGCCGCTGAGCATTGCCATCGCGATCGCATCGGGTGCACCTCCGGCAGCAGGACTGGTCACCGCAGTCGTCGCCGGCTTCCTGATCTCAGCGCTGGGGGGCAGCCGGGTGCAGATTGGTGGCCCAACCGGGGCCTTCATCGTCGTAGTCTATGGCGTGATACACGATCATGGTTATGCCGGCCTGCTGGTCGCGACCCTGATGGCCGGTGCGATCCTGCTGGTCGCCGGGCTGTTCGGGGCAGGGCGCCTGATCCGGCACGTGCCCGAGCCGGTAATTGAAGGCTTCACGATCGGCATCGCCATTGTCATCGCGGTGAGCCAGCTCAAGGACCTTGCCGGGATCGACGGGCCGGGCCTACCGGCGGATTTCCTCCCCAAGCTGCAGGGGTTGTGGGCGATGCGGTACGCGATCGATCCGGCGTCGCTGGCGCTGGGGCTCGGTTCGATCGTCGCGATCCTCGGCCTGCGTCGGATGGCGCCGCGCGTGCCTTGGCTGGTCTTCGTCGTGATCGGCGCCAGCCTAGCGGCTGCTTTGGCCTTTCCGCCGGTCGACACGGTCTCGGCGCGCTACGGGTCGCTTCCGGCCGGCCTGCCGCCCCCGGCCTGGCCGCAGTTCTCCTTGGCGCAGGTGCCGGCACTGCTGCCGGCAGCGCTGACGATCGCTTTCCTGGCCGGGATTGAATCGTTGCTGTCAGCCATAGTGGCAGACCGGATGATCGGCGGCGCGCATCGCTCGAATGCCGAGCTGATCGCGCAGGGGGTGGCCAATATTGCTTCGCCCCTGTTCGGCGGCTTGCCCGCGACCGGAGCTATTGCCCGCACCGCGACCAATGTGAATGCCGGAGGGCGCACCCCGGTGGCGGGCATCGTCCATGCTCTGGCGATCTGGCTGGCGATGGCGGTCGCCGCCCCGCTTGCGGGAGAACTTGCCTTGCCCGCACTCGCAGGGCTGCTGGTGGTGACTGCCTGGACCATGAGTGAGCCGCACCGGTGGCGTCATCGGCTGCGGCTGCCGAGGGCCGATCTCCTTCTGCTCGCAGGTACCGCGCTGCTCACGGTGCTGGCTGACCTTGCGATTGCGATCGGTGTGGGTACGATCCTTGGCCTGTTGCTGCGCTTTTCCCGCGGCGAGATTGCGGCGCCACGCTGGCACACGCCCTTCCGGTGGGGCGGGGGCGGCAAGGACGACGGCGAGTAGGCTGGCGGGGCATGGTCGAGGTCAGAACTGCGCGACTATTGCTGAGGCCAGCAGTGCGGGATGATGCGCAGGCTTTCCATGCGATCCTGAGCGACCCGCAGGCGATGGCCTATTGGTCGACCCTCCCACACCGCGAACTTGCCGAAACGCAGGACTGGGTCGCCGAAATGATTGCCATCCCTCGGGGCGAGGGCGAGGATTTCGTGATTGAATGCGATGGACGGGTGGTGGGCAAGGCGGGGCTGTACCGCTTCCCCGAAGTTGGCTTCATCCTGCACCCTGACGCCTGGGGCAAGGGCCATGCGGCGGAGGCCTTGCGTCCTGTGCTGGACAGGGCCTTTGCCGTGCATCGGTTGCCCGAAGTCAAGGCTGATGTCGATCCGCGCAATACCGCCTCGCTGCGCCTGCTGACGCGGCTGGGTTTCAGGGAAGTGGGGCGGGCTAACCGCACCTGGAACATCGGCGGCGAATGCTGCGACAGTGTTTATCTTCAACTGGACCGGCCAGCAACCTTCACATCCCGCGGATGAACATATTGATCGTCAGCCGCCCTTTGCGCGGATCGGGTGACAGCACGGCGGGTTCGGGAATCACGCCCGAATGCAGCTGCCGCCCGCGATAGGTCGCTGCATAGCCCGCCTCGCGCAGTTCATCGACCTTGCCGCTGAAGCCGTCGACGATCACAAGGGGTTCGCCCTCGCGGCCCATGCGGCGCACCGTCACTGTGGCTTCGGGAAGGGACATGGCGGTGCAGGGATGGCGGTGCGCCGGCTGAGTGTCAATCGCGCCGGATCAGCAGCCGGTCGGAAGGCCGCTATTCCGCCGCTTCGGCTGCGCCGGCAAAAGTGTGGAAGGCACGGCGCAAATGGCTGCCCATCACTGCGCGCGCCCAGGCTGGATCGGCCGCGCGGAAGGCGGCGATCAGTTCGTCATGATCGCGCGCCGACTGCCGCAGATCCTCGATCGAATAGCTGCGCGCGGTGCGCAGCACGATTGGCTGTTCGACCAGTTGCGCGAGCACTTGCGCCAGCCGCGGCGAATGCGCTGCCTCGGTGATGATCTCATGGAAGGTGCGGTTGGCATCGAGGAAACGCGCCACGTCGGGCGGATCCTGCCGCACCGCCTCGTGCAGCTCGCGGTTGACCGCCTCGAGCCGGTCGATCTGCTCCGCCGAAAGACGGCGCGCGGCGCGCTCGGCGGCGTGGCCTTCCAGCATCTGGCGCAGCGTGAACATCTCGTCGATCTCGTCACGCCCCCAGTCGGCCACGAAGATGCGCTTGGATTCGCTGCGTACCAGCAGCATCTCGGCTTCGAGCCGGCGCACCGCCTCGCGCACGGGGGTGCGGCTGACCCCGGCGATCTGCGCCAGCCGGTCTTCGGTCAGCTGGTCGCCCGGCCTCGCTTCGCCGCTCAGCAGCACCGAGCGGATCTTGTCATAGGCGAGGTCCGAAGCTCGGCTCATGGCACTCCTTTGCTGCTACAAGGGCACTCAAACGATACTGTACCGACACTGACAGGAGCCTAAACGCCACTGACACGATCCTGGCGCCACCTGAACGCATTCCGAAGCGGCGATTCTGCAACACCTGCGCCGGTTCCGCTCACTTTTGTGAATTCGCCTTGACCGCGCCAAATTGTATACAATAAGGGAGCGCGTCAAGGGAGAACGATGCATGGCGGATGCCAAGCGTATCAAGGTCATCGTGCCCATTCCGATGGATGAGGCCGGTGTCGCCAATCGGGCCCAGCAACTGCCGGCGGATTTCGTGCGCCCGGGGTTCGAACCGCACTTCGAAGCGGTGCGCTGGGGCGCGGCGCTGGGCGACAGCTATCACGACACTATGCTGATGGACTGGACAGTGTTCCAGGCCGGGATCACTGCCGAGCAGGAAGGCTATGCGGGGGTGCTGATCGACACGGTCAGCGATAGCGGGATGCGTGCGCTGCGTTCGGCGCTTTCGATCCCCGTCGTCGGCCCGGGCGAAGCGAGCTTCGCCATGGCGATGATGCTGGGCAAGAAGTTCTCCGTGCTGACCATGTGGCCCGAGTGGTTCCCGCTCTACGAAAAGACGCTGACCGAGTATGGCTGGTGGGACCGGGTCGCTTCGCTGCGCTCGATCGACACGAGGCCCGATGTCACCGAACTGCTCGAAGGCAAGGAAGAGGTGGTGTTCGGCAAGCTCAAGGCCGAAGCGGAAAAGGCGATGGCGGAAGACGGAGCCGATGTAATCGTGCTTGGATCCACCACCATGCACCAGTCTGCCGCGTTCCTGGCCGCCAATTTGCCAATCCCGGTACTCAATCCGGGGCAGGTCGCCTACAAGATGTTGGAAACCCAGATCGAGCTGGGCCTGGCGCATTCGAAGAAAGCGTTTCCCGCACCCGAAGTGCCCAAGCACGCAGATATCCGAAAGGGGTGGTATTGATGAGCGAGTGGAAAGAAGGCGGGCCGGGTCAGGTGCCATTGCCCTATCCCTTCTATGTCGACATCGTCACCAAGCGCTATTTCGACGGCGTCGACAACAAGAACATGGACGAGGTGCTGAACTGCTTCACGCCCGATGCCGTGCTGACCGAAGTGACCAGCAACACCGTGCACAAGGGGCGCGAGGCGATCCGCGCCATGTTCGTCAAGCTGTTCGACGATTTCGAGCAGATCTGGCACGGCAATTTCGTGCACACCGCCGATCCGGCCAGCAACGCGATCTGCAGCCAGTTCACCGTCCTGATCACCCCCAATGGCGGGGAAGAACTGCGCTATGAGAACTGCAACCGCTTCTACCTCAAGGACCGGCTGTTCCACCGGGTCTATGTCTATATGTCGGGTGATAACCTGCTCAAGGAAGGGGACGCCTGATGCAGTACGAACCCACGCTTGACCGCGGTGGACTGATCGAGTTCGCGACGCAGAAATACTTTGCCAATGTCGATGCCAAGAACATGGAAGCGACGCTAGACTGCTTCCATGACGAAGCGTTGTTCTGCGTGCAGACGGCCTTCACCCGCCACGCCGGCAAGGGCGAGATCCGCCGCATGTTCGAGGATTTCTTCGCCGCTTACGAAACCATCATCCACCGCGATTTCACGTGCACGGTGGACGAGGCGAACGGGCGGATCGCAGCTTGTTTCACCGCCGAGCTGCACGATGCGCAAGGCAATGTGACCCTGCTTTACAACACCAATTTCTGGCGCCTGCGCCCGGGCGAGAACGGGCCGAAATTCCAGGAAGTCTATGTCTATATGAGCGGCGCCAACGTCCTGACCTGAGCGCGCCGACCACCCCCAACACACAGTTCAGGGAGAACTGAAAATGAGGAACTTCAAGACCATACTCGCAACCGGCGCCGCCTTTGGAGCCATTTTTGCTGCCACGCCGGTGCTGGCCCAGGATGCCGCTGCCGAGACAGCTGCGGAAGAAGAAAACGCGATCATCGTGACCGCGCGCCGCCAGAATGAAACGCTGGCCGAAGTGCCGACCGCGATTACCGTGTTCACGGCCGACACGCTGGCCAAGACCGGGATCGAGCGGGCCGACGAGTTCGTCCAGCTGACGCCCGGCGTCACGATCGTGACCGGCACTGCCGAAGCGGGCGACACCCAGATCAACATCCGCGGCATCAACGGCGCGCGCGACGCGGAAAGCTCTGTCGCGCTGGTGGTCGACGGGATCCTCAAGACGAACACCGCGCAGCTCAACCAGGACCAGGGCACGCTGCGCCAGATCGAAATCCTCAAAGGCCCGCAAGGCGCGCTCTATGGCCGCAATGCTGCGGCCGGCGCGATCGTGATCCAGACCTTGAAGCCGGGCGATGTGCTGGAAGGCGGAGTGCAGGTTAGCGCCGCCGAAGACCAGACCTACAAGGCTTCGGCCCATTTCGCGACTCCGCTGGGCGAAGGAGCGGGCCTGGTACTGTCAGGCAGCTATTCGACCACCGACGGCTTCTACCGCAATTCCTTCCTCGATTCGAAGACGATCGACGACCAGGAAATCTGGTCGCTCGATGGCCGCTTCGTAGCCGATCTCGGCCCTTCGACCGAGCTTGACGTGAAGGCGCGCTATTCGGACCTCAAGGGTGCCTCGATCAATTTCAACGCGGCATTCCACCTGCCCAATTTCGCAGCCGCCAACCCGGCCTTTTTCGAAGATGTGAACGAACATCCGTTCAATTTCTATTCGAACATTCGGCCCACCAACACGCAGCAGACCTTCGAGGTCTCGGCGAAGGTCGAGCATGAATTCGAGGCCATGACGCTGACCGCCTGGGCGCTCTATAGCGATGTCGACCAGTCGCTGACCGCTGACGGCACCTCGGCAGACTTTGCGCGCTTCCTTGACTTCAGCGGCACCGACACCGGTGCGCTCGGCGATGCCAGCGCGGCTTGCTTCGCTTCGACCGCAAACCTGACGGGCTATCCGGTCAACCAGCCAGGGTTCATCGGCAACAATCCGATCCCCTTCATCTTCGACCCGGCCAATGGTTCGACCTTCGGGCCCTATAGCCCGACCACCTGTGATGGAACGCAGTACCAGATCCGCGAACAGAGCGATTTCAGCGCGGAAGTGCGACTGGCTTCGAACGGCGATGGCATGGTCGACTGGCAGATCGGCGCCTATTACCTGCATATCGACCGCCAGGTCGGTGTGAGCCTGGGCGCGGACCTCGGCAGCGGGGTCATCAAGCAGCTGTATAATGCGCCGGGCAGCAGCAACCCGACCACGCAGCTCTATCACGACGATTTCTCGACAGACGTCTACGCTGCCTTCGCTTCAGCCGATTTCGAGGTGAGCGACCGGCTGGAGATCGGCCTTGCCGCGCGCTACGATGTCGAGGACCGTTCGGTGTCGAACCTGGTGCCACGCGTGTTTGATCCGATCACCGGCGGTCCGATCAATCCGGGCCAGGTGGTTTCGGGCGGCGTCATCCAGCGCATCCCCGACCAGTCGGAATCGTTCAAGCAGCTCCAGCCCAAGATTTCGTTGCGCTATGAACTGAGCGACGATGTGAACCTTTATGCCAACTGGGGCATCGGCTTCAAATCGGGCGGCTTCAACAACCAGGGTTCGGCCGCGATCGTCGATTCCGCCTTCAACCAGTTCATCGGCACCGACGTGCTGATCGAAGACCAGTACCGCAAGGAAAAGTCGAGCGCATTCGAAGCCGGGATCAAGGGTGAACTGGGCGGCGCGGTCACGTTCGACCTCGCGGGCTACTACACCCAGATCGATGACATGCAGTTCTTCGAATTCTTCGTCGGCGCCTTCGGCCTGCTGCGCGTGGTCTCGAACATCGACGAAGTCGAGGTCTATGGCGCCGAGCTTAACCTCAATGCCGAGATTATGCCTGGCTGGAGCGTGTTCGGTTCGGCCAATGTGACCGAGAGCGAGATCAAGGAAAATGCCTCGCGTCCGGTCACTGTTGGCAACAAGTCGCCGCATACCGCCGACTACACGATCAACCTTGGCACCCAGCTTGACCTGCCGGTGAGCGACACGATCGATTTCGTGGCGCGCGCGGACTACCGTATCACTGGCCCGACCTGGTTCCACACGCTGCAGGACGACACCAACCCGACGCTGTTCAGCGGGCTGCTGCCGGGTTCGGCGCTGGGCCTGCCGGCCTTCGTGGGCGATGCCGATTACTCGATCTCGCAGCGTGACGAGTTCGCGGTGATGGATGTGCGCGTGGGCCTCGAAACCGACACCTGGTCGGTCACCGCCTTCGCGGACAATCTCTTCAACGAGAAGTATCTCAACGAAGTGATCACCGCGGTCGAATTCGGTGGTTCGTTCATCTCGCCGGGTGGCCTGCGCCGCTTCGGGGTGGAACTGGGCTACAAGTTCTGATCGGACACGGGCGAAAGGAGCCCTTCGGGTGAGCACGGGAGGCGCGAAGAGCAATTATGCCGGCGTCTTCGAAGGCAGGATCGGGTTCGGGCTTCGGCCCGCCCTGATCCTGGTCGATTTCGTCGAAGCCTATTTCGCCAAGGACAGCCCGCTGTATGCGGATGTTGCGCCGGCGCTCGCAGCGGCATTGCAATTGCGCGATGCCGCGCGGGCGGCGGGTGTGCGGGTGATCTACACCAATGTCGAATACCATCCCTCGATGGCGGATGGCGGGCGCTTCGCGCAGAAGATCGGCGCGCTGCGCAGCTTCGTGCGCGGCAATCCGCTGGGCGCCTGGCCGAGCGGGCTGGAACCGGCAGACGACGAGCTGGTGATCTCGAAGCAGTATGCCAGCGCCTTCTTCGGCACGTCACTGGCCGCCACGCTCACTGCCAACGGCCATGACAGCCTGATCATCACCGGGCTTTCGACCAGCGGCTGCGTGCGCGCGACCTGTGTCGATGCCTGCCAGCACGGCTTTATCCCGATCGTGGTGGAAGAGGCGGTGGGCGACCGGCACGAGGCTGTCCACCGCGCCAATCTGTTCGACATGAACGCCAAATATGGCGACGTGGTGAGCCTTGCCGAAGCGCTGGCGCATATCGCGCAAGTGAAGGCGGGTTAGCCCTTCCCGAGCAATCGCCCGGCCACTGCATCGAGTTTTGCCAGCAGTGCCGGATCGTGCTTTTCAGGCGCGGTGATAACGGCATCCTCCAGCGCAAAATCGATCGGCGATGGCTCGCGCTCGGCCGGCAGCGACTTGATGAAGCGCGTGACCATCGCCCGCGCCAGTTTGCCGTTGAGCTGCATCTGGGCGACGACCTGCGCCACATCGACCGCTTCGCCTTCCCGCCAGCAATCGTAATCGGTGACCATGCCCACTAGCGCATAGGGCAGCTCCGCTTCGCGGGCGAGGCGCGCTTCAGGCATGGCAGTCATGCCAATCACATCCGCACCCCATTCGCGGTACATCCGGCTTTCCGCACGGGTCGAGAACTGCGGACCTTCCATGGCGAGATAGGTTGCCCCGGTCGCGACCTTGCCCTTGGCGCCTGCAATCGCCGCGGCGGCCATTTCCGACAGGCGCGGGCAGACCGGATCGGCCATCGAGACATGTGCCACCAGCCCGCTGCCGAAGAAGCTGTTGGTGCGGCTGGTGGTGCGATCGATGAACTGTTCGACCACCGCAAACCGGCCGGGCTCGATTTCCTCGCGCAGCGAGCCGACCGCGGAGATGGCAAGGATATCGGTGCAGCCGGCGCGCTTCAGCACATCGATATTGGCACGGGCATTAAGCTCGCCCGGCGCGATCGGGTGGCCCCGGCCGTGGCGCGGCAGGAAGCGCACACGCACCTCGCCGATGCGCCCGCAAAGCACCTCGTCGGAGGGAGCCCCCCACGGGCTTTCGATCGCGATCCATTGCGCGTCCTCCAGCCCTTCGATGGCATAGAGGCCCGATCCGCCGATGATCCCGATCGTCCACGGGCTGGTCATGCAATTCCCCTGTTGCCGCGCACGCGCCTACTCTGCGGCGCGACGTGTTCTAACCCTGCTTGCCGCAACATGGCAAAGAAATGGTTATAATTGGCTGAGGCTGACCCGCTGGGGCAGTGCCTTGCGGATGAAGCGTTCGGCGCGGGCAAAGGGCAGGGCGATCGAATCGCGCGTGCGCATCCGCTGCTGGTGCGCGGCGAGCGCGGGCCAGGGATCGAGCGCGATCTCAGCCACCAGTTCGATCTGCATCAGGCAGGTGGTGACGGTGATGTCTGCAATCGACAGTCCGCCGCCCGCGTAAAATTCCCCGTCGCCCAGAGCCTCGTCCAGCCAGCGCATGATCTCGGGCATCTTGTCGGCCCAGGTGGCCCGCGCTGTGGCAAGGTCAGGCTCCTTACCCTGGTTGAGCGCAAAGAACACCGGGCGGAAAATGCCCAGCCCGCCAGTCGCCGCCAGATGCGTGTCGGCATATTCTTCCACGAACAGCGCGCGGCCAAAACCATAGGCATCGGCCGGATAGAGCGACGGCTGCGGCTGCTTCTTCTCGAGATAGCCGCAGATCGCGGAGGAATCGGCGATTGTGCCAGCTACGCCCTCTTCGGCGATGCTGCGGTCGCGCAGTACCGGAATGCGCTTCATCGGGCTGATGGCACGGAACCATTCCGGCGGATCGAACACGTTGACCGCATCGACCTCGTAATCGAGCCCCTTTTCGAGGCAGACCGCTTCCACCTTGCGCACGAACGGCGAAACGGGGCTGCCATAGATCACGAGATCGGCCATCGTAACTTCCTCCTCATCAAGCTGCGCCAGCGTCTTTAGGCGATCGGTTGCATAGCGCAATGGATAGGCGCGAGGGGCGGGCGGCTGGCCTATAAAATGCGCCGCAAGGGATTGCCCTCATGGGGCACGGGCTCCATCTTGGCGACTCGTACATCCCCCCATTCAGACATACGGAGAGAGGCCCGACATGGTCACGCAGTACAAGAACCTGATCGACGGCAAGATGGTCACCACCGGTGAGTGGTGTGATGTTATCAATCCCGCCAACGAGCAGGTGATCGGGCAGGTGCCGAAGTGCGGCAAGGCTGAACTGGACCAGGCGGTGGCTGCCGCCCGGCGCGCCTTCAAGACCTGGAAGAACACCACATTCGAACAGCGCCAGGCCGCCTGCATGGCAATTTCGGCGGCGATCAAGGAAAACGCCGAGGAACTCTATCGCCTGCTGACCAGCGAGCAGGGCAAGCCGCACGAGCAGGCGCGGGGCGAAATCTATGGCGCGGCCGGCATGTCTGCCGCGCAATCGACGCTCAAGCTGGAAGAGGTCATTAACGAAGACAGCGACAGCCGCCTCAGCCGCACCCGCCGCGTGCCGGTGGGCGTGGTCGGCGGCATCGTGCCGTGGAACTTCCCGGTGATGATGGCGGTGCAGAAGATCGTGCCCGCGCTGATGAGCGGCTGCACCATCGTGCTCAAGCCTTCGCCGTTCACTCCGCTGACCACGCTGCGCATTGCGGAACTGATCGCGGACAAGGTGCCGCCGGGCACTGTCAACATCATCACCGGCGAGGAAGCATTGGGTCCGCTGATCACCCAGCACCCCGATATCGACAAGATCACCTTCACCGGATCGACCGCCACCGGCAAGAAGATCATGGAAGGCGCCAGCGCCGACCTCAAGCGGATCACGCTGGAACTGGGCGGCAACGACGCCTCGATCGTGCTGCCCGATGCCGATCCCAAGAAGATCGCCGAGCAGATCTTCTGGTCGAGCTTCTCGAATGCCGGGCAGATCTGCGTTGCCGCCAAGCGCATCTATATCCACGAGGATATCTATGATGAGCTGGCTGCCGCCATCGTCGAATATGCCAAGACAGTGAAAGTGGGCGACGGGTCCGAACAGGGCACTGGCGTGGGCCCGATCCAGAACAAGAAGCAGTTCGAGCGCGTGTGCGAACTGATCGAGGATGCCAAGGCCAATGGTTATAACTTCCTGGTGGGCGGCGATGTCGATCCTTCGGGCACCGGCTATTACGTGCCGATCACCATTCTCGACAATCCGCCTGAAGACGCCCGCATCGTGGCCGAGGAACAGTTCGGTCCGGTCATGCCGCTGATGAAGTTCAAGACCGAGGAAGAGGTGATCGAGCGCGCCAACAATTCGGACTATGGCCTGGCCGGCGCGGTGTGGACTGCCAACCCCGAGAAGGGCGTGGAGATTGCCGAGCAGCTCGAAACCGGCACGGTCTGGATCAACGAATATCTGCACCTTTCGCCCTTTGCGCCGTTCGGCGGGCACAAGCAGTCGGGCTTCGGCGCGGAATACGGGCTCGATGGCCTGAAGGAATTCACCTATCCGCAGGTGATCACCCTCAGGAAGGACAACGTCCCCGCCTGATCGCGTGACCGGCGGGGGCCATAACTGCATCGAACAGGGCCTGGCCCGTGCACTTGCGCGGGTCGGCCTCGGCGCGCCTTCGGGGCTCGCCCGGCTCACCGGCGGCGCGACAATGGAAAGCTGGCGGTTTTCGTCGGGCGGCGAAGATTATGTGCTGCGGCGCGCGCCTAGCCTCGCCTTCATGGAAGGGCGGCCCTATGGCCATGCCACCGAAGCCGCGGTGATCCGCGCTGCGCGTGCGGCTGGCGTCACCGCGCCCGAAGTGGTGACGGTGCTGGAAGAAGGCGACGGGATCGGCAGCGGCTTCATCATGCGTGCTCTGCCCGGCACACCCGATCCGCGCGCGATCCAGGCGATGGAAGGCGCGGAGACGATCCTGCGCGAGGCGGCGCGAGACCTCGCTCGCATCCATTCGCTGCGGCGCGAGGACGTGCCGCCGGACGTGCCGCTCATGGACTACCGCGCGGCCATCGCCGATCTGCGCCGGCAATACGAGGAAGCAGGCGGTGACCGGCCTATCATCGCGCTTGGCCTGCGCTGGATGGAAGAGAATTGCCCCGATCCCTGCCCGCCAGTGCTCAACCATGGCGATTACCGGCTGGGCAATATCCTGTGCGCCGACGGGCACCTGACCGGCGTGCTTGACTGGGAACTGGCGCATTTCGGTGACCCGCACGAGGATCTTGCTTTTGGCTGCATGGCGGTGTGGCGCTTTGCGCGGTTTGACCGGCCCGCACTGGGGCTGGGCACGCTCGAAGACTATTTTGCCGCCTATGAGGCCGAAAGCGGGCATGCGGTCGACCGCGCCCGGTTCCGGTACTGGATGGTCCATCGCACCGTATGGTGGGCGCTCGGCTGCCTCAAATGCGCCAGGACGTGGCGCGAGGGAGCCGATCGCATGCTCGAGCGGGTGGTGATCTCGCGTCGCACCTCGGAGAACGAGCTCGACCTGTTGATGCTGCTTGAGGAGGATGCCCCGGCGCAAGAGCAGGCCCGGCCATTGCCTTGCGCGCCGGATGCGACTGCAACGGCAGGCGAAGCAACCGCGGGCGAAATCGCCACTGCGATTGCCGAGTGGCTGGAAACAGTGAAGCACCGGATGGAGGGGCATGACCGCTTCCAGATTGCCGTGGCGCGCAATGCGCTGGGCATGATCGCGCGCGAGGATGCCCGCCCGCTGCAGGTGACCGATGCGGCGCTGGCCGGCGCGCTTCTGGCGGGCGAGCGCAATCTGGCCGAGCCGGGCCTGCTGGCGCTGCTTCGGCGCCGTGCGCTCGACAAGCTTGCCGCCGATATTCCCAGATATCCCGCGCTCGCGGTAGCGCGGCGCCAATGGACCGGAGAGGACTGACCCATGGATTTTGCCATTCCCGCCGACCTCAAGGCCTATCTCGACGAGCTCGATGCCTTCATCGAAGCCGAGATCAGGCCGCTCGAGCAGCAGGACGATAACATCCGCTTCTTCGACCACCGGCGCGAACATGCGCGCACCGACTGGGAGCGCGGCGGGCTTCCGCGCGAGGAGTGGGAAGAGCTGCTGTGGGAAGCCAAGCGCCGCGCCGACAAGGCGGGGCACTGGCGCTTTTCCGCACCGAAGAAATACGGCGGCAAGGACGGTTCCAACCTGTGGATGGCGGTGATCCGCGATCACTTCGCGAAGAAGGGCCTGGGCCTTCATAACGATTTGCAGAACGAACATTCAATCGTCGGCAATTTCCCTTTTGTCGAGATGTTCGAGCAATGGGGCACCGAAGAGCAGAAGCAGGAATTCATCCTCGGCGGCTTCGCAGGCACGCGGCGCGTTGCTTTCGGCCTGACCGAGCCGCACCACGGCAGCGACGCGACGCATATGGAAACCCGCGCCTTGCGCGAAACGCGTGACGGTGTCGACGGCTGGCGCATCGATGGCGAGAAGATGTGGATCACCGGCATGCATGTCGCCACGCATTGCGCCATGTTTGCGCGCACCGGCGGCAAGGCCGGCGATGCCAGCGGGATCACCTGCTTTCTCGTGCCCAATCCTACGCCCGGCCTCGAAATCGAGGAATGGATGTGGACTTTCAACATGCCGACCGACCATCCGCGCCTTAGCGTCACCAACGTGTGGGTGCCGGACAGCGCGATCCTTGGAGTGGAAGGGCGCGGGCTGGCGCTGGCGCAGAGCTTCGTCCACCAGAACCGAATTCGCCAGGCGGCCTCGTCACTGGGCGCGGCGACCTATTGCGTGGAGGAAAGCGTGCGGTATGCGCGCGAGCGCAAGCCTTTTGGCGAGGAACTCGCACGCAACCAGGCAATCCAGTTCCCGTTGGTCGAACTGGCGACGCAGTGCGAGATGCTGCGGTTGCTGATCTTCAAAACCGCCTGGGAAATGGACAATATGCCGCACGAGATGATCGAGAAGACCATCTCGGACAAGGTTTCCATGTGCAATTACTGGGCGAACCGGCTGGTGTGCGAAGCGGCCGACCGGGCGATGCAGGTGCATGGCGGGATCGGCTATTCGCGGCACAAGCCGTTCGAGCATATCTATCGCCACCACCGTCGCTATCGCATCACCGAAGGCGCAGAAGAGATCCAGATGCGCAAGGTGGGGGCTTATCTGTTCGGCTATCTCGGCCCCAGGAAGGGCATGTACGGATAATCGCAGAAGGCTGGCGTTTGCGCCGGTCGATCCCTGTGGCGCAATGATCGTTCGCCTGCTGGCATAATCCGCGCAGGCCATTATTACTCCCGGCCGATCAAGGGAGTAACCTATGCGCCGTTCAGCCACCCGCCCGTTCCTTTCCACCTTGCTTGCAGGGGCCGCCACGGTCGCCATGCCACTCGCGGCGCAAGAGGCTGCACCGGCCGGGAAGAAGGACGAGAAATGGGATATCGAGGCGCCCAAGGGGGGCACGATCCGGCAGGTTCCGATCAGGACCAGCGAAGGCACGTGGATGGATGTCGACGTCTCGCCCGATGGCCAGACCGTGGCTTTCACCTTGCTTGGCGACATCTACACCATGCCGATCACCGGTGGCACGCCGACACGCGTTGCCGAGGGGCTCGCGTGGGAAGTGCACCCGCGCTTCTCGCCCGATGGGCGGCGCATCGCCTTCACCTCTGACAGGGGCGGAGCAGACAACATCTGGGTGATGAACGCAGACGGCAGCGACAAGCGGCAGGTGACCAAGGAAGATTTCCGCCTGCTCAACCAGCCGAGCTGGAGCCCGGACGGGCGCTTCATTGTCGCCAAGAAGCATTTCACCACCAGCCGCTCGCTCGGCACCGGCGAATTGTGGATGTACCATGTTTCGGGCGGTGGCGGCGTTCAGCTGACCGAACGGCCGGGTCCGCAGCACCAGAAGGAGCTGGGCGAGCCGGTGTTCGCGCCCGATGGCAGCGCGGTCTATTTCACCCGCAACACCACCCCGGGCGGCACCTTCATCTACGCACAGGATTCGAACAGCGGGATCTTCGCTATCGAGCGCTACGACATGGCGACCGGCGAAGTGACCACAGCGGTGTCGGGCTATGGCGGAGCGGTGCGCCCGGCGTCTTCGCCCGACGGCAAGAGCATCGCATTCGTGCGGCGTGACAAGGACCAGAGCCAGCTGTGGGTGAAGGACATCGCCAGCGGAGCCGAGCGCATGGTCTATGGCGAGCTCGATCTCGACATGCAGGAGACCTGGGCGGTCTATGGCGTTTATCCGAATATGGACTGGACGCCCGACAGCCGCCAGATCGTGTTCTGGGCGGGCGGCAAACTGCGCCGGATTGGGGCGGATGGCACCGGCCTCGCCGAAATCCCCTTCACCATCAATGACACGCGTGGCGTGGCCGATGCGCCGCATCCGGTGATCGAGGTTTCGCCCGATCGCTTCGTTACATCGATGCCGCGCTTCGCCACGCTCTCGCCCGATGGCAGCCGCGTGGTGTTCGAAACCCTTGGCAAGCTCCACACAAAGAGCGCGCGCGGCCGCGACCTGGCACGTCCGCTGACCGGCGATACGTCCGACACGCTCGAACTTTGGCCCGCCTTCAGCCGCGACGGCAAGAAGCTCGTTTATGTGCGCTGGAGCGATGAGGGGCTGGGCGAGATCGTGGTGGCAGATGGCCAGGGCCGCAACCCGCGGGTGGTGACCAGTCAGAAGGGGCATTACGCGGTGCCGCAGTTCAGCCCCGATGGCGCGACTATCGTGTTCGAGAAGCGCCAGGGCGGCTATCTCACGGCGCCCGAACAATCGGACAATCCGGGCATCTACAGTGTGCCCGCCGCAGGCGGCGCGATGCAGCTGGTGACGCGCCAGGGTGCTGACCCGCATTTCGGCGCAGCCAATGACCGGCTGTTCCTCAGCATCAGCGACGGTGGCAAGCTCCAGCTTGTCTCGCTCGATCTCGATGGCGAGGATAAGCGGGTCCACGCCCAGGGCGAACTGGCGAATGATTTCCGCGTTGCGCCCGACGGCAAGACCGTTGCCTTCCGCCAGAATTACGAAGTGTTCGCCATGCCGCTGATGCCGGGCGGCAAACCGGTCGATGTCGGTGAGAAGGGTGGTGCGCTGCCCGTGACCCGCGTCAGCAAGGGCGGCGCGGATTACATCGGCTGGACGCGCGACGGGGCACAGCTCAACTGGTCGATCGGGGCGCATGTAAAAACCGCTGCCGTGGCCGATTTCTTCCGCGATGCGCCCAAGGGCGCCGACGAGGCGGATGCCAAGGATGCAAGTTTCACTCCGCCTGAAATCGGCATTCCGATCTCGCTGACTGTGGAAGCGGCCAAGCCCAGCGGCACTGTGGCGCTCATCGGCGCGCGCATTCTGACGATGGCGGGCAATGATGCGGGCGCGATCGACGATGCCACTATCGTGATCGAGGGTGACCGGATCGTGGCCGTGGGGCCGACGGCGGCGATGACCCTTCCGGCGGGCACCCGCACCGTCGATATGACAGGCAAGGTGATCATGCCCGGCCTGGTCGATGCCCATGCGCACGGCCCCTATGGCACCGGTGACCTCGTGCCGCAGCAGAACTGGAGCCATCTGCAGGATCTGGCGATGGGCGTGACCACGGTGCACGATCCCTCGTCCGATGCCAGCATGGTGTTCGCGGCAGCCGAGCGCCAGCGCGCGGGCAAGCTTTTGGCACCGCGCATCTTCTCGACTGGCGAGATCATCTATGGCGCCAAGTCGCCCGAGGTCTATGCCCGGATCGACAGCTATGAGGACGCGCTGGCGCATGTCCGCCGGATCAAGGCGCAGGGCGGCGTTTCCGTGAAGAACTACAACCAGCCGCGTCGCGAACAACGCCAGATGGTGGCGCGCGCGGCGGCCGAGGAAGGCATGCTGGTGGTGGCCGAAGGCGGCTCGCTGTTCGGGATGGACATGAATTTGGTGGCAGACGGCAATTCGACCGTCGAGCACAATGTGCCGGGCGAATATTTCTACGAGGACGTGCTGCAGTTCTTCAGTGCCTCGCAGACCAATTACACCCCCACGCTGGTGGTCACCTATGGCGGGCTGGCGGGCGATCCCTATTGGCGCCAGGCAACCGATGTGTTCGACCATCCGCTGCTGGTGCACACCAGCCCGAAGGACCTGCTGGCCGCCACCGCGCGGCGCACCAAGGCGCCTGACTGGGCCTTTGTCGATGATGACGCAGCGCGCGAGGCGAAAAAGCTGGCCGAACGCGGAGTGAAGGTGAGTATCGGCGCGCATGGTCAGCAGGTCGGCATTGGCGCGCATTGGGAGCTATGGAGCTTCGTGCGCGGCGGGATGAGCCCGGTGCAGGCGCTGCGCGCGGGCACGATCGAACCCGCGCGCTCGCTGGGCATGGACAAGGACATTGGCAGCATCGAACCGGGAAAGTTGGCTGATCTGGTGGTGCTGAGTGCAGACCCGTCGCAGGACATCGCCAATTCCGACAATATCGAGCAGGTCATGCTTGGCGGGCGGCTTTACGACGCGAAGACCATGAACGAAGTGGCGACCGGAACCGCCAAACGGCGCAGCTATTGGTGGGAATGACCCGCGCCGCTGCGTAAACTGGCAGCGGGGCTCGAGATGCGGTATTGAAGGCGTGCAGCGCGTGCGACGTGCCCTTGCGCCTTCTTTGCCGCATTTACAGATATAAAAATATCTTTATATCCTCTGTCCGAGATGGAACTCGAGGCGATCCTCAAGGCGCTGGCCGATCCCACCCGCCTGCGCATCATGCGGCTGCTGGCGGCGATGGAGCTGGCGGTGGGTGAACTCGCGCAGGTGCTGGGCCAGAGCCAGCCGCGCGTCTCGCGCCATGTCGGCATATTGTGCGATGCGGGCTTGGCCGAAAGGCGGCGCGAAGGCAGCTGGGTGTTCCTCTATGCGCCTGACGGCGGCGAAGCACTCACCCCGCTCGCAGCTTCGGTCGCAGCACTGCTTGCGACCGCCGAACGCGAAGACGAGCAGTTTGCGCGGCAATGCCTCGAAGACCGGCGCAAGCTGGCGGCGATCCGCGCCGCGCGCGAAGCTTCGGCCGAAGCGTGGTTCGCGCGCCATGCCGGCGAGTGGGATGAGCTGAGGCGCATGCACAGCCCCGACAGCATCGTCGAGCAGGCCCTGGTCGAAGCTCTGGGCGGCGCACCTTTGGGCCAGCTGCTCGACATCGGCACCGGCACAGGCCGCATGGCCGAGCTTTTTGCGCGGCAGGCCGCGCATGTGGTCGCGCTCGACAAGAGCCTCGAGATGCTCAAGCTTGCACGCGCCAAGCTGCAGCACCTGCCTGCAGGCACGGTCGAGCTGGTCCAGGGCGATTTCACCGACCTGCCCTTTGCCGAAGCGCAGTTCGATACCGTATTGCTGCACCAGGTGCTGCATTTCGCGCAGCATCCCGAAGTGGTGCTGCAGGAAGCGGCGCGGGTAACCAGGCCTGGCGGACGAATCGCGATCGTCGATTTCGCTGCGCATGGCCGCGAGGAACTGCGTGAGCGCCATGCCCATGCCCGGCTTGGCTTTGCCGATGCCCAGATCCGCCAGATGCTGCGCCAGGCCGGCTACGCCGCCAGCGCTCCGGTGGCGCTTGAGGGCGGCGAGCTGGTGGTCAAGATCTGGCAGGGCCAGCGCCGCGACCGGGCGCAGGCAGCGCCGCTTAAGGAGCAACTGGCATGAACCCGACGCTTGACCAGATGCAGGAAGCGCGCACCGCGCTCGACAGCCCGCTGTTCAAGGGACTGCCGGGCGACATCGAGGTGTCATTCGAATTCTTCCCGCCCAAGACCGACCGGATGGGCGAGACGCTGTGGCAAAGCGTTGAGACGCTGAAGCCGCTCGGCCCGCGCTTTGCCTCCGTTACCTATGGCGCGGGCGGCTCGACCCGCGAACGCACGCACGAGCAGGTCGTGCGCATCCAGCAGGAGGCTGGCATTCCGGCGGCCGCCCACCTCACCTGCGTTGCGGCGACGAAGGAAGAAGTCAACGAGGTCGCGCGCCATTACTGGGCGGAAGGAATCCGCCATATCGTGGCGCTGCGTGGCGATCCGCCAGACGGGAGCGGCAAGTTCACCCCGCATCCGGGCGGTTATGCCAATGCCGTGGAACTGGTTGCGGGGCTCAAGAAGGTTGCCGATTTCGAGATTTCGGTCGCTGCCTATCCCGAGGTCCACCCTGATAGCCCCGATGCACAGGCCGATCTCGACAATCTCAAGGCCAAGTTCGATGCCGGGGCGACGCGGGCGATCACGCAATTCTTCTTCAACACCCGCTGCTTTTTCGAATTCCGCGACAAGGCGGCGGCGGCGGGCATTGTTGGAGAAATCGTGCCGGGGATCATGCCGGTGCTGAGCTTCGCCGCGGTGCAGCGGATGAGCGGCCTTTGCGGCACTGCCATCCCTGCCTGGATGGAAGGCCTGTTCGAAGGGCTCGATGAACGGCCCGAAGCGCGCCAGCTGGTAAGCGCGACCATCGCGGCCGAACTGTGCCGCCGCCTCTATGCAGGCGGAGTGCGCCAGTTCCACTTCTACACGCTCAACCGGGCCGAGCTGAGCTATGCGATCTGCCACATGCTCGGCATGCGGCCAAAGGCGGGCGCGTGATGGCAGACGCTCGTGCGAAGCTGCAGGCTGCCGCCGCGCAACACATCCTGATCAAGGATGGCCCCTATGGCACCGCGATCCAGCAGGCGAAGCTGGCTGCGGCTGATTATGCCGGAGACACCGGCCTGGCGCAGGACCAGAAGGGCAATAACGATCTCGTCAACCTGACTCAGCCGCAGCTGATCCGCGCAATCTGCGACAGCTACATCGCTGCCGGCGCGACCGTCCTTGCCACCAACACTTTCAACGCCAACCGCATCAGCCAGGCTGATTACGGCGCCGAGCATCTGGTGCGCGAGATCAATGTCGCAGCTGCGCGGATCATCCGCGAAGCCTGTGACGATGCCAGCGCGCGCGACGGCGTGGCACGCTTCGTGTGCGGTGCAATGGGCCCCACCAACAAGACTTTGTCGCTCAGCCCCGATGTCGAGGACCCGGGCTTTCGCGAAGTGACATTCGACGAAGTGAAGTCTGTCTATCGCGAACAGGCCGCCGCGCTGGTCGAGGGCGGGGCGGATTTCGTGCTGATCGAAACGGTGTTTGACACGCTGAACTGCAAGGCCGCGATCATGGCGGTGAAAGAGCTTGAGGCCGAGCTGGGGCGCGAAGTGCCGCTGATGATCTCGCTCACACTGACCGATCTGTCGGGGCGTAACCTGTCAGGCCATACGGTCGAGGCCTTCTGGTATGCCGTGCGCCATGCGAAGCCCGTGACGATCGGGCTCAACTGCAGCTTCGGCGCAGACCAACTGCGCCCGCATGTGCAGCTGCTGTCGGGCATCGCCGATACGCTGCTGATGGCCTATCCCAATGCCGGCCTGCCCAACGAGCTGGGCGAGTATGACGAGCTGCCTGAAACCACCGCCGCGCTGGTGCGGCAGTGGGCCGAAGGTGGCCGCGTGAACATCCTTGGCGGTTGCTGCGGTTCCACCCCGGCCCATATCGCCGCCGTAGCGCGCGCCGTTCAGGGGCTGACGCCGCGCCAGGTACCCGCGCTTGCACCGGCGATGCGGCTGGCCGGGCTCGAGCCTTTCACGATCGCAGCATGACCACTGCTAACGACACCCAGGGCGCCACGGGCGCGCGCTTCGTCAATATCGGCGAGCGCACCAATGTGACCGGGTCGGCCGCGTTCAAGAAGCTGATCATGGCGGGCGATTATGCTCGCGCGGTCGAGGTCGCGCGCCAGCAGGTCGAAAACGGCGCGCAGGTGATCGACGTCAACATGGACGAAGGCCTGCTCGATGCCGAGCTGGCGATGAGCACCTTCCTCAAGCTGATCGCTGCCGAGCCGGATATCGCGCGGGTGCCGGTGATGATCGACAGTTCGAAATGGAACGTGATCGAAGCCGGGCTCAAATGCGTGTCGGGCAAGCCGATCGTCAATTCGATCAGCATGAAGGAAGGCGAGGCGCCGTTCCTGGAACAGGCGCGGCTGTGCCTGCTTTACGGCGCGGCAGTGGTGGTGAT